>JAAVHN010000026.1:310855-314172 GCA_014799685.1 Subdoligranulum sp.
GNCGTNCGCATTTGCAGGGAAAAGAACGTGAACCACTGCAGAATCTCCTTTGCGCTGCAGACAAACGGCCTTTTGATCGACGCGGCCTGGTGCAAATTTCTGGCCGAAAACCATTTTTTGGTGGGCGTATCGCTGGATGGCCCGAAAGCGCTGCACGACGCAAACCGCACAGACGCAGAGGGCAAGGGCACCTACAGCCGTGTGATGCACGCNCTGCAGCTGCTGCAAAGTCATCATGTGGATACCAATATTCTATCCGTGATCACGGCAGATGCCGCCCGCAGTGTGCGCAAAAGCTATTCGTTTTTCACCCGCAGCGGCTTTGACTATCAGCAGTACATCCCCTGTCTNGATCCGCTGGATGAGNCNCGCGGCAGGCGCCCGTGGTCGCTGACGCCCGAGCGNTTTGAACAATATCTGAAAGCGGCGTTCGACTGCTGGTATCAGGACGCGATGCGCGGGCACAAGCGCTACCACCGCTATTTCGACAATCTGCTGTTGATGATGAATGGCCAGCCGCCCGAGACCTGCGGTATGGCCGGCGTGTGTGGTATGCAGTACGTNGTGGAGGCAGACGGAAGCGTCTATCCGTGCGATTTCTATATGCTGGACCGGTACCGTCTGGGAAACCTGAACACGGATACCTTTGCGCAGCTGGATGCAAGGCGCAAAGAAATCGGTTTTGTAGAGGAAAGCGCCGCCGTGGATGAATCCTGTAAAGCCTGCAAATGGGGTCCCTTCTGCCGCGGCGGCTGCCGGCGCGACCGGGACTATTTTGAACAGGGCATCGGAAAGAACTACTATTGCACCGCCTACCAAGGCTTTTTCGAGTACGCCTGGCCGCGGCTGGAAACTCTGTATGCGGCGCTGATGCGCAGGGCATANACGCTTNGGTGTCGGTTCGAANAANCGGCCGGGCTCCCCATGGGATGTTCGGCCGGTTGCCGCAATTNGCGCANTGATTTCATCCGTNTTGATACACNGTACCGCTTTGCNTGGNCATTCTGCNCAAGCTCCAAAACAGCGCAAAGCTTTTTGGCAGATGCCGCCGGAACCGCTTACTGTCCGCCAAGCTGTGCCAGCAATTCGGCGGAAAGCGCGGTGTTTTCCGTCAGTGCGGCCAGCATCAGCCGGTAGANATCATCGCCGTTTTCAATAAATTTTTCGCGCGTCAGCTGGGCCGTCAGACGGTCCGGCANATAGAGCGAGAAGCTGAACACATCGCTGTCCATATCCCGCAGGCTGCACTGTACCGCAAAGCCCCCGCCCTCTGCGGGCACGATCTCAACATGGTGCTGCGCCTCTTTGTACGCAAACTGCCGTGCGGACAGCGCGGCGCGAACGGCCGCCTCCCGCACGCTGCGGGGCACATCGTCCGCCAGCATATCGGCGATCTCCTCTCCGGCCGGGGTGACGGTATAGCCACCCTCTTCTTCGCGCAAAAAGCCCTGCTCGCACAGCTCGGAAAGATTGCTCGCCAGCTCGAAATAATTGACGAGCTCCTCGCCCAGCAGCGCGGATTCGATCTCCCGCCGGGACAGCGGCGCACCGGCCTGCTGCAGCAGATAGCACAGCAGAATGCGGATCTCTGTTGATGTCGTCAACCCACCCGGCTTTACGCCTGCGGTAAAAGCATTTCCGGCCATAGCCCATTCCTCCAAAACTCCGGTCACAGGCGGATCCTTCTTTCGCCGTTTTGCGAAAGGAAACCCCGCATGTACGGATACCTTTGCATCCCGCGTATGGATATCCTGATATCTATTGTACCAAACTGCCGTGAAAAAAGCAAAAGGATTCTGACGCGGCCCATAAAATGCGCGCAAAAAATGAATACCGGATCGATATTTCCCGGAAAATGCAGGGAACCAACAAAGACACTGATCCATTTGCCGGGTCGGCGGGATCGGGGCAAGGGGCGCGGTTCAGAGCGTTTCAAAATCGTCAAAAACCGTTTCGATCACGCGTGCCGCACCGGGGACGGAATAGCGCCAGCTGTCAAGATGCCCCTCCCTGGGCGCATATTCCAGCGGAAACATAAAGCGCTCGCCTTCAACGGCATGCAGCACAACAAGCTTGATCTTCATTTTTTCGGGAAGAATACTTTTGATGTAAACACTCACGAGCTGTCCGGAGCTGATCCCCTCGCATACCTCTGCCAGGCCCGCAAGATTGGGCCTCAGTTCGATGAACACACCGTAGGGCTCCATGCTGCGCACGATACCCACGACTGTCTCGCCCGGGGCAAACGCGGCGGCGTTTTCCTCCCATGTTCCGAGCAATTCCTTCATGGTAAGCACGATGCGGCCCTGCTCATCCCGGTTTTTGACGACACACAGGATCTCCTGCCCCTCGCGCACACGGTCGGCTGGGCTTTGGATGCGCGATACGGACATGCAATCGATGGGCAGCAGCGCGGGGATCCCACAGCCGACATCGCAAAATGCGCCGAAGCGCTCCAGATGCGTCACCCTGCAGGGCAGAATATCGCCGGGCCGCAGCCTGTCAAGGTATTCCTCCCTGCAGCGGATCTGCGCCCTGGTACGGGAAAGGTAGGCGATGGGCTTTTCCGCGTCTTCCTCGATGCCGGTGACTGTAAAGCAGACAGGCCGTCCCACACGTGTGATGAGGGCGATATCCCGCACGGTTCCCTCGCGCACGCCGTCGGCACATTCTTCATAGGGCATGATCCCCTCCGCATCCTCAAACCGGAAGTGCAGCCGCTTTTCCCCATCAAAAGAAAGGGCGCGGCTCTCTAAAATTTCGCCTGATGTCAGCGCACGGCGCAATACATCGAGCGTCAGCGGAGCAGCGGCTTCGCGCGCTCCCTCGGCAAAGTATTTCATTCTTCCAACCGTCCTTTGCTGTTCCTTGTACGGCTTGAAACCGGCCGCATTGGTACAATATATGTGCGGACACACAAAGATAGACAAATGATTCGGGATAAATCCAAATGGATTCATTGCCTTGTGGGTTTTTGATCCGAAACGCCGAAAAAGCACGCGATTCAAAAGCTTTCCGGTGCTTTCTCTGATGCTTTCTTCGGAAACCATTTGCGTATTGGTAAAATTTGAGATATAATAACCTTGGGCCGCCGCTTACGCGGCTGCGCGCACACCCTGTGTGCGCTTTTGCGCTGTCGCGCATTGCCCAAGAACATTGTTACGCGCAACACCGCTCTCTCCTTTCGCTTGTGTTGTTGTGGCCGCCTGCGGCGGCTTCGCGTTATAATAACCTTGGGCCGCCGCTTACGCGGCTGCGCGCACACCCTGTGTGCGCTTTTGCGCTGTCGCGCATTGCCCAAGAACATTGTTACGCGC
>JAAVHN010000027.1 GCA_014799685.1 Subdoligranulum sp.
CCTTGCGGGGAATTTCCTTCAGCGCCGCCAAATACAGCAAAAAGCGCCGCCCGGTGAAGCTGTCGTAGAGGTTCTGCTGCTGCGGCATGTAGCCTAAAATGCGGCGGAATCCCCGCCCCAGGCGCAGCACGTTTTTGCCGTTCCACAGCACGCTGCCGCCGCTTGCGTCCAGGTTGCCCGTGATGATGTTCATCATCGTGCTCTTGCCCGCGCCGTTGGGGCCGAGCAGGCCGTAGAGGCCGGGCCCAAGCGTGAACGAAACGCCGTTCAGCGCCTTTTTCGCCGCTTTGCGGGAGGCGTAGGTTTTGGAGAGGTTTTTCAGTTCCAGTGTGTTTTTCCGTGTGTTTTCCCGTGTGTTTTCCATCAGTGCCTCCGGTTTTTTGTCAGTGTTTCCGGTCTTCTTCATCCGTGCCTCCGGCTTTTTCATCCATGCATCCGGGCTTTTCGCCCATGCCTTCGGGCTTTTTCATCCGTGCTTCCGGTTTTTGTAAACTCCCCGGCCTTTTCGGAGCGTATCGCAAAGAGAGTATAGCAGAGAGATGTTACAGAACTGTTTCGCGGCGGGGCTTTTGCGCCCCACGTATCCGGGTAAACAGCAAAAAAGGCGTTGTGTGCCGGGATGCCGCAAGGTGATCGCACTTTTTGACCGGTATTTTAACCGGTGCGTTCTTCGACCGGCGCGGTCATATCCGCGCCGGTTATGCCGGCGCCCATCCTATTTGAGCGCAGCCATATCTGCGCACAAAATGTGCCTTCCAACAAGCCCCTTAGTCCACGAACGTAACAGGCCGGTAATTTGGCACGCCGTTCCAGTAATCGGCCTTGCGCATGAGGGCGTATTCGGGCTGAGGGGCCTCGATCTCGTAGGCCGTGCCGTCGTCCGCGTAGGTGTAGCGGCGCGTGACGATCACCTGATCGCGGCAGACGAGGAACTCCTCCGCGCTCTCCGCGCAGATCTGCACCGGGCGCGAGTCCTGTTTGTCGGGATCGATATAGATAAGCGTAGTGACCGCGCTCCATTCCCCGGTTGCGAGATCGACCGAATGGATCGCCCCGGCGAAATAGTCCCAGAAGAGGAAACGCCCGTCCCGGCAGCTGTCAAACCAGAAATATGCATCGGTAGCCTCCGCCGTGACGGCGTCCGGGAACGGATATTCCGCCGATACGCTGCCGTCGGAAAGGCGCAGCAGCGTCACCGTGCGCGTGCTGTTGTTGCCCAGAACGAGTACATCGTTCCACACATGCTCGCAGCAGCGTTCGCCCATTGGCCGCTGGCAAAGCTCCCGCCATTTCCCGGCGGCAAGGGCATAGGTGTAATACGTCACGCGGAACTCCGGTGGCCCATAGGTCAGGCCGTTCCCGTCTGTGGGCGCCTCGTCCGCAATCGTCCGGAACACGAGCAGATCGTCCCACGCGCCCACCAGCGCCGCATTGTCCGGCAAGCACAACAGATCCTGCGTGTTCCCGGTCTGCTGGTCGATCTGCACCAGAATATGGCTGGGCTCCGGTGCCTCGTTTTCCTCCTCCATGCGCTGAACGACCACATACAAAGAGCGCTCGTCCGCCGCAACGGCGGTGGTGAGCATCTCCGCCGCGCCCCCGAGATAAATCTCTGTGCGGTTTGCGCCGCTGAGCTCCATGCGCCAGATCGCAGGCAGCGCGTCCGCGCCGAACGTGTCGCCCGAGTCCGGTGCGCCCGTACGCAGCAGAAACAGGCTGTCCCCCACGCAGAACACCTCGCCCATCCCCAGAACGGAGGGGATATAGCTGTCGTCCTCGGCGGTGTGGTGGTCCGCCTCCGGGCGCGAGGAGAGGTAGATATCCTGCGCGGTGGCGTAATCGATGTACCGCAGGTTCGCGTTATAAGAAGCGCCCCGGTCGACATAATACCAGCCGTTTTCCGTGCCGGGGCTCTGGGCGAAAAAGTTTTCGTCGCTTGTCACGAGCCGCAGCGCGCCGGCTGCGCTCTGCCAGGGCCCCGCCGCGCTGGATCTCAGGCCGCCTTCGCCTGCGTTTGTGCCCGTGCCCGCGTCTGTGCCCGCCCCTGCGCCCATACCCGCGCCGGACGAAGCGCCCGGGGCCGCACAGCCCGCCGCACAGCCGGCAAAAAGCAGCGCGGCTGCGAGAACCGCACCGATCGTTTTTGAGAAAAGTTTCATGGTCTGCCTGCCTTTCTGCGAATGCCTGTCCTTCTGCAAATGCCCGTTTTTCTGTAAGACAATGTGGAAAAGAGGGCCTTTTCCGGTTGGGCGCAGCCTGTGCCGCGCCCGCTGCCTGTTCCCGGGGATACTGCCTGTTCCCGGGGATGCTGCCTGTTTCCGGGGATTTTTACGGGAAGAACCGCACACGGGTCAAATCATCCGGATACACTTCCGAGACCACCGGAATGTAGCGCTCGATCGATTTTGCATAATCGTCTTTTTGGATGAACGCCAGTTGGGGCGACCAGGTCCGGACGGGGACGCCGTTTTCTCCGATCGTCTGTACTTCTTTCCAGTCCCTGTACACCAGAAAGAGATCTTCTCTTTCATCCTTCGCCAAAACCGTGATCGGATCATCTTTGTATTCCTTCATCAGATCAAATGCGCGGATCTCCTGTGTTTCTGTGTCCAAAAGGAATTCATAAAATATGTATTCCTCCGGGGAATCTCTCTCCGATGGGGGCGCTTCGATCCGGATCAGATCCCGGTCCTCGGCAAATACTGCCACATAACGGCCCCGCTCCGGCGCACCGGACGGGTGGATGATCTCTGCGTAGGAGTACACATGGGTTTCCTGCGTTAGATAATCCACCTCGCGGATCTCCTCGTTTTCATAGCAGATCTCGTAATACCGCTCTCCCTCCCAAAAGGATCCGGTATCCGCAGGGTGCAGGGTCATTTTCTTTTCCGGGTCGAAGGAACAGGTATCCACATTGAAAAAGTCGTAGTTCAAAAGCAATTGCTCGTCCGGGTCTATTTGATAGGATGCCAGGACAAGCTCCCGGCCAAAACCGCCCTCGATCGTGAGCGCATCCATCGCCTGGGGATATGTATAAAGCACCTTGTATCCACCCGTGGTCAGATCGATCTGCAGGATGCTGTCGCCGATCGCCCCATACTCTGCATCAAATTCCGTCGCAGTCAGATAAAGCGATCCGCCGTCCGCGTACAGATGGGGCCAAAGCGTAAAATTGCCGGGGAATTCCACAATCGTTTTCCGGTCCTGACCGTCCAGCCCCGCCCGTTCGAGATGCGGCGGCGCCGTTTGGCTTGCTCCCGTCTGCAAAAAGAAGAGCTGGTCCATTTCCGAAAATATTACGGGAACGGCGAGAGCCTCATCCAGAGGGAGTACGGAAGGGCAGGCTTCTGTATCGTGCGTGCATTCCGGGCGCGGGCAGAGGAATATCTGCCTTTTTTGTGCATAATCGACGAAGGCGATATTGGCATATCGGTCGTTCAGCAGTTCGATCGAATAGAATCCCGCCGGAATTTCCGGGGTGCATGGGTGCAGGGAATGCGCTGCGTCCGGCCCGGATGATGAATTATCATCCGGCCCCACGGCCTGCGGCGCCGCGCCGCTTTGGCCGGCCGGGGTCGTACCGCTTTGGCCGGCCGTGGTCGTACCGCCCGCACCTTCCGCCGCACAGCCGGCAAAAAGCACCGCCGCGATGAGCATTGCGCACATCATGCATGTTGATTTTTTTATTCGCTTCATAAGCATCATCATTGATATCATTGGTCCGCCTGCCTTCCTGTAAATCCCGCTGTGTTTTTCTGTGAATTCCGTCCGCCGTTACAGGCATCCGCTCCCGGGCGCCCCTTTTAAGAAGCTGTACCAATAGCCGAAGTGCACAGCATGGCGAGCAAATTTTTTGTCTGTCGAAGCCCCAAAATCGCAGGAATACTTTGTGTATTTCAAGATTTTGGGGCAAAGACAGGCGGGAAATTTGCCGCCAGGATGTGTGCGGCGGCTATTGGTACGGCTTCTAAAATCAGCGCATCAAGCATTCCCACTGCCGCACTGCACCACCGGCGCGATATATCACCGGAACGCTGCATTGCCGCCGCGCTACACTGCCGGCGCACACGGCGTAAACGACGCAGCGCCGCCCCAAAAATCCTGTTTTGAGATCATGCCCAATTGCTGCCGGCCGACGACCGTCATTTCCAGATTGCCGTCTAATTCAAACGGGATCTCCTCCTCGGTCACATCGTAATAGGCGTAAATGTTATCCGCATCGCTTGCGCAAATCACGACCGGGCGGTCCCGATGGGCGTACATGATTCCGATCTCGGCGGCCGCGTTGTTTGCAAAATCGACATAAAAAGAGGATACATGGTTTTTGTCGCTTTCGCGTGTGGTGACGCCGGTAAACACAAGCTTTCCGTCTATGACTGCTTGAACATAAATCTGATTGAACGCTGCGCCGGTCGTATTGTTTACCGTTTTGCTTTCCCCTGTTTCGTAGTCTTTTTCCACAAAACAGTCCTGCGCAAAGTCGTAGTAATACATTTTCCCCTCCAGCATCCCGCCGCTGCGCTCGTTCTGATGCCACTCGTCCACAACGGTGAGCGTATGGGGGTCTGAAACATTTAACTTCAGAATTTTATGGAGCGCTCCCGCCTGCATGGCGTCCATACATGCTTCCTCAAATGCTTGCTCCGTCGCAAAGAGCTCCCGGTCGGGGGCTTCGCCCTCTTCAATGCTTTTCAGGTAAATGCTGCTCCCCTGCCCGTCCATGATCCAGCCGCCCTGCTCTAACTCCAGTAATTTATGGAGAGCACCGTTTGCTTTTTCCATCGCGCACAGCATTTGGGTGAAGCGCCCGTCGCTTTGCACATCCTCCAAAAGAAAATACAGTGCCTTTTCATCGGCCAAACACCAGCCGGGGCTGATCGTCTGCGACGCCTTGAATTTTGCAAGGACTGTCCGGTTCGCGCCGTTCGCATCCATAACTTCTATTTGCGGAGGAAACGCCGCATCGGCGGACGCCGGTGTAATCAGGTAAAGACGGTCGTCCGAGAAGATCAGGCCGGGGATATTCCCCAAAGAGGTATCCACATAGGATGTGCAGTAGTCTCCGGCATGGCCGCATCCCGGGCTGCTGCACAGGTACACCTGCCGGCCAGCCGCATAGTCCGTGTAGAGAATGCTGCAGCTTTCCGGCAAAATGGATACAAGCTCATAGATCCCGCCGGCGCCGGCCGCCTGCTGTCCCGCCCCATCCTCTGTGCCCACCTGCCGGATCTGCTGCGTTTCTGTGGGGGAAAAAACAACATCGGGCGACTGCGCTGCCATGTTCGGGCCCTCTGCATCGGCCTTGCCCGGGCTGCCCCCGCAGGCGCTCAGGATGACTGCCGCCGCGAGGACGGATACGATTTTGTGTAAATGCCTTTTTTGTTTCATCTTTGATCGATGCCTCCCATACCGGTGATTTCATTTGCTGCATCGATCCTATCATGGAAATGTCTCTAAAATGTATCCGGCCTGGATCGTACCGGTATCGGAATTTTGAATTTTAAGGAGGTTCTGATTCAATCGACGTGCCGGATCGGCGATTCAATCAGAGGTTCCTTAAGGCCCGACCTTCTGAATCGGCGTAAAATCCGGCCGGTTTGCAAGGCAGCTCTCCACCGGCAGCAGCGCCAGTTCGTATTCCGGATACGGCAGGCCCAGCGCACCGCCGTCCCCGAGGGGAAACTGTACTACCCGGTTTGCATAAGACCGCGCCGTCAGAAAAGTTTTTTCATCGATCTGGGCAAAAATGGGAGCTGTTTTGTCGTGCGATCCCTCCGGCGCCTCGATCTCCATCGTGCGCAGGAAAATTTCCCCGGTCTCCAGCGAGAGCAGGCCGTGCTGCACGGGCTGGTCCGGCTCGTACAGCAGGATCAGGATGTAGTCCGGCATCGCGGAACAGCTCGGCCGGATATCCTCATAGCGGGAAAGGTCCCGGCCAAACGGGAGCGAGACCGTCTCTCCGGTGAGGACGTTCATTTTTTGCAGGCACGCCTGCTCCCGGTCGATGCGGCACAGATACTCGCCCGCGCAGATATACCCTGCCGGAACCGACCCGGTCAGCGCGTGCAGCTCGCCGGTATCGACGTCGTAGGTGCAATATACATCGCCCATATCGGCAAGGCTGTGCGTCTCATCCAGCGTAACATCGTAATAGCGCAGGATCAGCTTTCGCCCGGCAGCCCCGACAATGCCGAGGTTATTCTGCTCCATCGGCGCGCTTTTGGAAATGCTGCCGTCCTGCAGATCGACCGCGTAGATCTGGCGGAAGTACCGCGTCCCGTCGTCCTCTATTTTTTCCACGGTCTCGATGGTCATATACAGATGCTGCGCGTCCGCCGCGATGCCGTCGTGCAGCGATTCCGACGCCGGCAGCGATACCAGCTCCCGCGCGCCGCTGCCGTCCAGCCCGGAGATTTCGATGTGCATTTTCGCAAGCTCGCCGAAGACGGCAAGCTCCTCCGGACGGAGCGGGCCGTAGAACATCGTATACAGATGATCCCCGACCGGCACCGCGCAGCCCTCGCTGCCGCCGTACGGCCGCCATGCGGTGCAGCTTTCGTTGTCGTGCGCGCATTCGGGCCGGCTGCACAAATAGATCTCGGTGCAGGAGGCGTAATC
This sequence comes from Subdoligranulum sp., assembly GCA_014799685.1. GTDB lineage: Bacteria > Bacillota > Clostridia > Oscillospirales > Ruminococcaceae > Ruthenibacterium. The sequence continues at coordinate 6,619 of JAAVHN010000027.1, forward strand.
GACATATTTGATATTAAAAGAGCCATCCTCCCGGTGGGAAAGGTAGTAATAACCGGCCTCGTTGCCGTCCCCGAGCGGCTCCCCCTGCCCCAGATAGCGGATCGGCGTTTCTGCTGCCCCGCCGGAAGACGCCCCCGCGGAGGAAGCCTCTGCGGAGGAAGCCTCCGCGCCCGGGGCCGCGCCTGCAGCCGCACCCGAAACCGCGGGCGGCGGCGCCGGCATGCCCGCGCCGCCGTCCTGCGCGTTCTGTGCGGGCGGCACGGGTACCGTACAGCCGGCGCATGAGAGCACCAGCGCAAACAGACAGACGGCGCAAAAAAGCTTTTTCATTTTTCTTTCTCTCCCTATGATCATTTCAGATGGATAGCACACATTTTTCGCGCCGTCCGAAAAAACGGCACGAACGCGGAAAATATGGCGCGAACGCAAAAACGCCTTGGGTTCCGACTGATCATATCACGGGAATGTTTCCAGGTTGTATCAAATGCGGGGCGTACCGGGATCTTGATTCCGGCCATGGATATTTCAGGGCTTTGCACCCATCGTTTTCGCCCGGGTATCTGTCGTTTTCGGGCCTGGATACCCGCAGTTTTTCGCGGAAACGCCCACGGTTTTCGCCCGCATGCTTATCATTTTCAGACACATGCCGCCACAAAAAGAATTGTTTTTTTCGTTCCAATCATGTATAGTAAAAGGGGGATTTTGCATTCTCCGCCACACACATTTTATCCGCCATGCCCATGCGCGCCGCGCCCATTCTTTTTCAAAAACGGCCGGCGCTGTGCGCGGCTTTTATCCCAAAGAGGTGCTTTTTTTGAAGGGCTTTTCCATTCCCGCCGCACTGTCCGGCACGGTGCGGCGCAAACGGCGCGACCCCACGCGCGTGATCGTTTCGAGCTTTCTGGCGGTGATCGCGTGCGGCACGCTGCTTTTGCTGCTGCCGTCCGCGAGCCGCGCGGGCCATCCGCCGCACTGGATGGAGGCGCTGTTCACGGCCACCTCCGCCACCTGTGTGACGGGGCTGACGGCGTTTGATACCTATACGCAGTTCTCCTCATTGGGGCAGGTGATCATCCTGCTGCTCATCCAGATCGGCGGGCTGGGGCTCGTGACGCTCACGTCGTTTTTCCATATCGCCATCGGACGGCGGCTCGGGTTCCAGGGGCTGCGCCTCGCGGGCGAGAGCATCAGCCTCTCCGACGCGGGGCAGTCGCGCGCGGTGCTGCAGTTCGTCATCAAGGTGGCATTTCTGTTCGAGAGCACCGGCGCGGTGCTGCTGGCGCTCTCGTTCGTTCCGCGCTTCGGCGCACGGGGTATTTTCATCGCGATCTTTCTCTCCGTCTCCACATTCTGCAATGCGGGGTTTGATATCCTCGGCTTTTTGGAGCCGGGCGCAAGCCTTACGGCTTATGGGAACGACCCCTATGTGCTCGCCGTCATCTCCGTGCTCATCATCGGCGGCGGGCTGGGCTTCCTCGTCTGGCAGGATCTGGCCGCGTGGCGGCGCACGCATCATCTGCGCACCCATACCAGACTGGTGCTGTGGGTCACCGGCGGGCTTTTTGTCATCGGCACGCTCGGCATTTTGCTGCTGGAATCCCAAAACCCGCGCACGCTCGGGCCGCTGCCGCTGGGTGAAAAGCTGCTGCACGCGGCGTTCCAGTCCGTTTCGGCGCGCACGGCGGGCTGCAACACGTTCCCGCTTGATCAAATGGGCGATATCACCAAGATCTTCATGACGATTCTCATGTTCATCGGCGCCGCGCCGGGCGGCACGGGCGGCGGCGTAAAGGTCACCACCGTCAGCGTGATCCTGCTGGCCATCGCCGGCGTGGCCAGCGGCCGGGACGAGGCGATGATCTTCGGCCGGCGCATCGGCCACAAAACCGTCTACCGCGCGCTGACGATCCTGCTGCTCTCGCTCGTTGCCTGTGTGACGGTGACGCTGGCGCTGTTTTACAATGTAAACGCCGCCGAGCCCAGCGTTGTGGACTGCATGTTCGAGGCGGTGTCCGCGTTCGCGACGGTGGGCCTGACGGTGGGCGTCACCGCCGTGATGAACCCCGCGGCCCGCGCGGTGACAATGGCTGCAATGTTTTTGGGCCGTGTGGGGCCGGTATCGCTTGCCATCAGCCTTGCCGCACGCCGCGACAGCGCCGCCGCACGCCGCACCGTGCCCCCCGAGGCGCATATCAACGTGGGATGAGCATGCGCCGGATACAGCTTCCCGCCAAAACAGCCCCCGGCCGCACCTTTTCCCGCCGCCTTGCTCAAAAGAGGAGGGAGCCCAAAGCCGGCCTCCCGGTGTTTTTGACGGTTTTCAACCGGTTTTTCACAGGCTTTGCCCTGCTTTTGCCCGGTTTTTACCGGCTTTTACTCAGTTTTCAACTAACTTTCAACAAACTTTACTGTAACAGGAGACGATCACTTGCAGATTCCCGATACCGCATTTACGCACGCCGGCAGCTTTCACGCAGACGATGTGTTTTCGGCGGCGCTCTTAAAGCTGTGCCGCCCCGACATCAAAATTTTGCGCGGCTTTACGGTGCCGCCGGATTTTGACGGCCTCGTGTTCGACATCGGCGGCGGCCGTTTCGACCATCATTCCAAAAACAGCCCCGTGCGGCCGAACGGCGTGCCCTATGCCGCGTTCGGCCTGCTCTGGCGTGAGCTGGGCGCGGGGCTCATCGGCCCGGTGGATGCGCGCCGCTTTGACGAGAGCTTTGTGCAGCCGCTGGACGAGGACGACAACACGGGCCGCGGCAACCAGCTTGCCACGGTGATTGCCGCGTACAATCCCCGCTGGGACGGCGACGAGGACCCGGATGCCTGCTTTGCCCGCGCCGTCACGCTGGCCGGGGATATGCTCCAGCGCAAGTTGGAGACGATCCGCAGCGTGCAGCGCGCCGCGGATGAGGTAAACGAGGCGCTGGGCAAAATGAAGCGCCGCATCGTGCGCCTTGCCCGCTTTGCGCCGTGGAAGCAGCAGCTGATCCCCAGCAAGGCGCGCTTTGTGGTGTACCCCTCGCCGCGCGGGGGCTGGGCCGCGCAGGGCGTGCCCGCCTCGTTCGGCTCGCCCGCGCTGAAAACGCCGTTCCCCCAGCACTGGGCGGGCGCGCCGGAAGCCGATCTGCCCGGCCTCTCCGGCATCGAGACGCTGCGCTTTTGCCACGCGGGGCGCTTTCTTATCACGGCGGGCACCGAGGAGGACGCCATCGCCGCGTGCGAGGCCGCCATGGAGCAGAACCGCCCGTGAAGTCTGTGAAGCCCATAAAGCCTGCGGAACCCGTAAAGTCCGTGAAACCCGCGAAACCCGCGAAACCCGTGGAACCTGTGGAACCCACAGAGCCTGTGAAGCCCCTGAACTGGGTGTACATGGTGGAATGCCGCGACGGCACACTGTATACCGGCTGGACCACCGACCTTGCAAAGCGCGTGGCCGCCCATTCGGCCGGTCGCGGCGCAAAATATACGCGCAGCCGCGCGCCGGTGCGCCTTGTGTACGCCGAGGCCTGCGCCGGTAAAAGCGCCGCGCTGCGCCGCGAGGCGGCGATCAAAAAGCTGCCGCGCGCGCAGAAGCTGGCTTTGGCGGCCGGATGGCAGGCGGAGGGAGAGGCATCGCAAGCGGAAGATGATCTGATTTTTGTGGAGGAGCGTTATGTCTGTTACAGTAAGAACTGCCGGAAGAAATGAATTGGAGCGCGTGAATGAATTGCGCAAAATGGTAAATGAACTTCACGTAAACGGCAGACCCGATGTGTTTCGTCCGGGTTTTTGCGATGAACTCAGGCAACATGTATATGATAAATTTGACAGCGGAAATTCAGATGTATTGGTAGCAATCATGGATCAAATAATCTGTGGTTTTGCTGTAGTGGAATATATTGAAAAGCCACAGTCTCCATTTAACAATTCACGGAAGTTTTATCATGTTGAGGAATTTGGAGTAGATGAAAATTTCAGAAGAAAAGGGGTTGCAACGGCGCTCATTGCCTTTATGAAGGAAGACGCGCTGAGACGGGGATATCAAAAAATAGAACTGAATATGTGGGAATTCAACGATGGCGCGCTGTCCTTTTATGAAAAGGTTGGCTTCAGAACCTATCGAAGATATATGGATATGGATTTGTAACGGAACGTTTTTTCAAAAAAATGCTTGACAGAACAGAAAACCCGTGTATAATATCAAATATACGCGAAAGACAATGACGAGAAGAGTACGCCGCGAAAGCTTTTGAAGAGAGTCTCCGTTTGGTGCAAGGAGATAAAGCGGGCGCGGCCGAACATGGCCTTTGAGTCGCGTGCGCGAGCGATTGCAAGCGCACGACGGGCGCACCCGTTACAGTGCCGCGCTGTAACCCGCTTTTCTGGCGGCCGCAGCGGATGAGGCGCTTTTCCGTGAGGAGAGCGCAAAACAAGGTGGTACCGCGAGCTGTTTTCTGCCCGCCCTTGGAGATTTCCAGGGGCGGGCTTTTTGTTTGCCGGCGGGATGCGGCGCATGCCGGAAGCTTCTGCCGGACGAAGAGCCCTGCCGGACGGCAGTCCCGCGGGGACAGTCTTTCCCCCGTCCCGCCGCCGGATGTGCTTTCGTGGCCGGCAAATCCCAAACGATCATTGTAAAAGGAGCGGATCCCTTTGATCACCGTCTCACACTTAACAAAAATTTTCGAGGGCGACGGGCAGCGCGTGACAGCGCTGGACGACGTAAGCCTTGCCATTGAGAAAGGCGAAATCTACGGCATCATCGGCATGTCCGGCGCGGGAAAATCGACGCTGCTGCGCTGCTTGACGCTGCTGGAAAAGCCCACCTCGGGCGAGATCATCCTTTCGGGCCAGAACCTCTCGGCACTTACCGGCGCGGCACTGCGCACGGCGCGGCGCGGCATGGGCGTTGTCTTCCAGGGCTACAACCTGCTGATGCAGAAGACCGTGGCCGAAAACGTCGCGTTCCCGCTGAAACTGGAAAAGGGCTTTGATAAAAAGGCGGCCGCCGCGCGCGTGGCCGAGCTGCTGGAGCTGGTGGGCCTTTCTGACCGCGCCAAGGCATATCCGGCGCAGCTCTCCGGCGGGCAAAAGCAGCGCGTGGCCATCGCCCGGGCGCTGGCGACAAAACCCGGCATCCTGCTGTGCGACGAGCCGACGAGCGCGCTCGACCCGCTCACGACCAAATCCATGCTGGCGCTGCTGACGGACATCAACCGCAAGTTAGGCGTCACGATTTTGATCATCACGCACGAGCTTTCGGTGGTGCGCGCCGTGTGCACGCACGTGGCCGTCATCAGCGAGGGACGCCTCGCCGAGAACGGCGCGGTGGCGGACGTATTCGACCGGCCGCAGAGCCGCGTGACAAAAAGCCTTTTGGGCAGAGAGGAGGGCGCATGATGGACGAATTTTTTGCGCAGTACGGCGCGCTTTTGGCAGAGAGCACGCTGGAGACCCTGTACATGACGCTTGGCTCCACGCTGATGGCCTACGTGCTGGGCCTGCCGATGGGCGTGCTGCTCACGATCACGAAAAAGGGCAGCGTTGCCGAGGCGCCGCGCTTTCACGCAGCGTTCAGCTGGCTCATCAACATCCTGCGCAGCTTGCCGTTTATGATTCTGATGCTGTTCATCATCCCGTTCACGCGTATGCTGGTGGGCACCTCCATCGGCGCGACGGCCGCGCTGGTGCCGCTGACGGTAAGCGCCGCGCCGTACATCGCCCGCATGGTGGAGCAGAGCCTCGAGGAGATCGACGCGGGCGTCATCGAGGCCGCGCTGTGCATGGGCGCGACGCGCCGGCAGATCGTCACGCGCGTGCTGCTGGTGGAAAGCGTGCCGAGCCTGCTGCGCGGCATGTCCATCAGCCTGATCACAATCCTCGGCTATACGGCTATCACCGGCAGCGTGGGCGCGGGGGGTCTGGGCAACATCGCGTTTCGCTTCGGATACCAGTTTTACCGCAAGGATGTCATGTACGCCACCATCCTGATCATCATTTTATTGGTGTGCATCATCCAGGGCATTTTCGACTTTATCTCCCGCAGGGCGGATAAGCGCAACCGCTGAACCGCTGCGCGCATTTCCGGTGCTTGCTGCAGAAGGCATCGGGGTGCAAAACGGGTGAAGGATAAAGCGGAATCTCTTTGACCAGCCTTCCGGCGCGCATCAGGGCAAATGGCTTTTGCCCGACGCATGGCGGCGGCACGGCGGGGGATCCCACAAGAGGGGGTGGGAGCGCGGCTTTGCGTTCCCACATCCGGGAAACCGTTTTTAAAACCCATTTATCATCAAAAAGGAGCTTGAACCGTTATGAAAAAGACACTTGCCATTCTTCTGGCACTGGCGCTGTGCATCGTCCTTGCGGCGTGCGGCGACGGAGTCTCCTCCACGCCGGCGTCTGCCGGTGCAAACCCCGCCGGTTCCACATCTGCCGCGGCGCCCGATACGCCTGCGGAACCGGCCGCGCCCGCCGAAACCGTCACACTGAAGATCGGCGCATCCCCCGCACCGCACGCCGAAATTTTAGAGCACGCCGCCGGCCTGCTGAAGGAACAGGGCATCGAGCTGGAGATCGTGCAGTTTGACGATTACGTCATCCCCAACACCGCGCTCGACGAGGGCTCTCTCGACGCGAACTACTTCCAGCACCTGCCGTATCTCACCAACTTCAACGCCGAGCGCGGCCTGACGCTGACGAGCGCGGGCGCCATCCATTACGAGCCGCTCGGCGTGTACGCGGGCAAGCTGGACGATCTGGCGAGCATCCCCGACGGCGCGGTGATCGGCATTCCCGACGACGCGACGAACGGCGGCCGCGCGCTGCTGCTGCTGCAGGATCAGGGCGTGCTGACGCTGAAGGACGGCATCGACCTCGATACGTTCCGCAACGCGGAGAGCATCAACTTCACCGAATACGACGGCATCGCCGAAAATCCCCACAACGTGAAGATTCAGGCGCTGACGGCGGCGAACCTGCCCGCCTCCCTGCCGGACCTTGATTTCGGCGTCATCAACGGCAACTATGCGCTCGCCGCCGGTATTTCCGATAAGCTGCTCGTCACCGAGGACGCCTCCGGCGAGGCCGCGCAGGTGTTTGCGAACGTCGTCGCGGTGCGCGCGGGCGACGAGACCCGCCCCGAGATCCAGGCGCTGATTGAGGTGCTGAAGAGCGACGGGATGAAGGCGTGGATCACCGAGAATTATCAGGGCAGCGTGCTGCCGGCGGAATAAACCGGGGCGCCTGCCGAAACCTTCACCGGGAACAGGAAGCTTTCCTGTCCTGAGCGATAGACTGCAAAACAGCGCCGTGCATGGATTTTGCCTGCACGGCGCTGTTTTTTGCCCGGATTTTTTGCCGTGCGCCATGCGCAGTTCTTGCCCGCATGGCGCTGATTTATTGTCCGCACGCTTTTTCGCCGCCCGTCTTTTCTTTTTTCCCATCCTCTTCTGCCTGTTCCCTGCCCCGCCGCACTGCCTTTTCCCGCGCCCCGCCTTTTCCGCTTGCTTTTTCCGCCGTCTCATCTTTTCCCGCCGCTCCCCCCTGTTTGCTTTTCTTGCGCGCCGCCCTGCCCCACACCGAAAACCGCAACTTTCGCAATCTGAAAAGAGGCCGCCGGGCTTGCTTTTTTTGCGCGCAAGGTGCACAATAGAGGCGGGAAAAGCTTGTGCAAAACGTATAGGATTTGCGGACGTTTTTGCACAGCGCAAAGAGGGAACATGCCCGCGGGCGTATGCCGCGAACCGACGCGAAGACCGGCCCCGGGCGCGAAAGGGAAAACGCCCGTGCGCACGCTGCAAAACGGCGCGGCTATCGTCTGCCGGCTGCGGGCCGCGGGCCACGGAAATGGGAGAAACAAAATGGAACAAAATACGCCCGGCCGCCCCATGTTTACAGGGCGGGAGCTCTGGCGGCTGATTTTGCCGCTGGTGGCGGAGCAGCTTTTGATGGTAACGGTGGGCATGGCCGATACGGTGATGGTCTCCTCGGTGGGCGAGGCGGCGGTGTCGGGCATTTCGCTGGTGGATCAGATCAACGTGCTGCTCATTCAGATTTTTGCCGCCCTGGCCACAGGCGGCGCGGTGGTGGCCAGCCAATACCTTGGCCGGCGCGACCGCGAAAATGCCTGCCGCGCGGCAAAGCAGCTGGTGTATGCCTCGTTCGGCATGGCGGTGCTCATCGGCGCGGCGGTGCTTGTCCTGAACCGGTACATTCTGCGGGCCGTATTTGGCGATGTGGATCCGGAGGTGATGCGCGCCGCCGAAACGTATTTCTGGCTTTCGGCACTGTCGTATCCGGTGCTTGCGCTGTACAACGCGGGCGCAGCGCTGTTCCGCAGCATGGGCAACAGCCGTGTCTCGCTGTTTGCCTCGGCGATCATGAATGTCATCAATATCGGCGGCAACGCGATCCTGATCTACGGCCTGCACTGGGGCGTCGCGGGCGCGGGCACTGCCACGCTCCTCTCCCGCGCCGCGGCGGGCGGGATCATGCTGGTGCTGCTGCATCACCGTGAAAACCCCATTGTGCTCGAACGCCTGCTGTATCCCGAATGGAACGGCGGCATTTTGCGCAGCATTTTGCGCGTGGGCGTGCCGGGCGGGCTGGAAAACGGCATTTTCCATGTGGGCAAGCTTATGGTGGCAAGCCTTGTTACCACCTTCGGCACAGCGGCCATCGCGGCAAACGCCATTGCCAACAATATTGCGTCGATGACAAACCTGACGGGCTCCGCCATCGGCCTTGCGATGATTACGGTGGTGGGCCGGTGCATCGGCGCAAAGGATATTGCCGCGGCGCGGCGCTATACAAAGCTGCTGCTTTGGGCGGTGTATGTCAGCATGTGGGGCACCAACATCATTTTGTATTTTCTTGCGCCGCACCTTGTGCGCTTTTACGCGATGCCGCTCAAGACGGCGGAGATGGCCCTGCTGGTGGTGAACGTGAATTTTATTATGAGCTCGCTGTTCTGGCCGCTTTCGTTCACCACGCCGAACGCCCTGCGGGCGGCGGGCGACGCAAAGTTCACGATGACCGTCAGCATTATCTCCATGTGGGTGTTCCGCATCGGCATGTCGTACGTGCTGGGCAGCTGGCTGCACATGGGCCTGCTGGGCGTGTGGCTGGCGATGCAAATCGACTGGGTCGTTCGGGCGCTTTTCTTCACGGTGCGCTTTGCCGGGCATAAGTGGGAGGAAAAGCATGTGATCGATGAGTGAAAGCGCGCAGGGAAACCCCAAGACGCGCAAAAGGAACCCGGAAATTTCGCTTTTCCGGGCAGGCAGGATTTTCCGGGTAAACAGGCTTTTCCGGACAGGCACACTTTTCCGGACGAACCTTGGTGTTCTTCGCAGATCGGACAAACAAAAAAATGCGCTTCCCCGCGGGCAGCCGCTGCGGGGAAGCGCATTTTTTTGCTTATTTCCGTTCGTTTACCGTTTGCCGTTTGTTTCCTGCTGCTTTACTGCGCCGGGCACGGGATAAAATCCTGCATTGCGACGCGCTGCATAATGGGCTTATGGAAGGTCTCCATCAGCGAGCAGTATTTATCGAACATCACGATCACATACGCCTCGCGGCTGCGCGGGGGCGTGATTGTCAGCGGCCACATGTGGTGCAGGATGATGTCCTTCTCGCGCTCCGTCAGCCGGAACAGGCGTTCGGCGTTTTCCATTGCGCGGCGCGGGTGCGTGTAGCCGTGGAAATGCTCGCCCGTCTCTTTGGCGTGCGTGTGCCAATCGTACAAAAACAGATCGTGCAGCAGCCCGGCGCGCGCGGCTTCTTCGGCGTGCCAGCCGCGCTCTTTGCAATACAGGTAGCTCAAATAGGATACATTGATGCAGTGGCGCAGGCACGATGTGTCGCCGTGCTGCGTGTATTCCTGCATCGAGCGCACCAGCGGGTGCGCCAGCAAATCCTCTATAATCGCGAGATATCCCGCGTCGCTTGGCACAGCCACAGGCTGTGCCGCACTCCTCACCGGTTCTGTCATGGTTCTCTGCCTCCTGCCTGCACCGGCTGCGCCGGTGCTGAATGGGTTTAAATCATTTCTCTTTTGAAAAGTATTCCCGCAAACTGCCCAAAAATCCAAGGCTGTTTTTGACAGCCGGTATGCCGGCGGGCAGTCATGCATCTCCTCTTCCACATACTTCGGAGGATATGCCTCACTCAACACATCCTATCCTACGGGAAACGCTCAGAAAATGCGATGGATCAGGTTCCGAATATGCCCAAACGCGGGCTCACGGCCCTCGTCCTCCTCGCTGTGCGCGCGCTGCAGCGACCGGCGCATGCACATCATAAAATCGGCGGTATATGCGCACACCAGCACAAACGCGAGCGCAGTGCCGATATTTTCCGGGATGCGCATCACCATCCCGAACACGCCGCGGTGCAAAAACGCGAACAGCAGCACGGCGATGAAGCCCCAGCCAAGCGTGCTCTCCAGACACAGGATGCCCTTATAGTTGAACGGCTTGTTGGTGTAATCCCACCAGAACGTCCCGAACAGGCGCAGCATCAGCCGCGCGGTGAGGTATTCAAACGTCGTCGCCAGCACCGCGCCCACGATGTACAGCAAAACATAATTGCCCGAAAGCGGGCGCAGCACCGTAAAGCCGAGCATCGCCCCAAAGCCGTAGATGATGCAGAACGGCAGGTGCGCAAAGCCGCGGTTTTCCCATTTGCCCTTCTCGCGGCGGATGACGATGCATTCCATGATCCAGCCCATAAAGCTGTACAGGAAGAACGCGTTGAAAAAAACATGCAGTGCAACGGGCTCGGTATAGACATAATGGAGCATATCGATGATCCTTTCCCCCCATGGCGGACCGTGCGAACGGCGCCGCATGGAAATGATTTTCCTGATTTCTGATGGAATGGCGCCCGCTTTCCGGCAGGGACTCCTGCAAGCCGGGAGCCTGAGACCCTTTTGCGGGTCAAATCCATTTGATTTTTCTCTTATGTACATTTGTTCACATAACGTTAACAATATAACACAATCCATTCCCCTTTGCAACAAGTTTTACAAGATTTGTCTGTTTTGCGCCTTTCCGGGCATTTTTTTATATCTGAATCGTGAAAAATACCTGCCGGAGCCTGCCTGCCCTCTGTTCCGGCCTCATCCACAGGAAAACGGTGCCGCCCGCACTGCGAAAATGCTTCCCTCCAAAAAGGTTTCCGCGCATCATTCGCCTTGACACCCCGCACATACCAATTTATAATGAAACTATCACCGGAAGGAGAATGATCTATGAGCGAAAATTGTACGCATAACTGCGAGACCTGCGGCCAGAACTGCGCGTCGCGCCAGCAGGCCCCGGCGGATTTCCGTGAGCCGCCGCATGAACTGAGCAGCATCAAAAAGGTGATCGGCGTCGTCAGCGGCAAGGGCGGCGTGGGCAAAAGCATGACGAGCGCCATGCTGGCCGTGCTGATGAACCGCCGCGGCCACCGCACAGGCGTGCTGGATGCGGACATCACCGGGCCGAGCATTCCGCGCCTCTTTGGCTTGCACGAGCGCGCAAGGGCGGACGAGCTGGGCCTCTACCCCGTGCGCACCCGCACGGGCATCGACGTCATCAGCGTGAACCTGCTGCTGGATCATGAGAGCGACCCCGTCGTCTGGCGCGGCCCCGTGATCGCGGGCGCGGTGAAGCAGTTCTGGCAGGAAGTGATCTGGAAGGATGTTGATTTCCTGTTTGTGGACATGCCTCCCGGCACGGGCGACGTGCCGCTGACGGTGTTCCAGACGCTGCCCGTGGACGGCATCATCGTTGTGGCAAGCCCGCAGGAGCTGGTGAGCCTGATCGTCTCGAAGGCCGTGAAGATGGCGAACATGATGAATATCCCTGTGCTGGGCCTTGTGGAAAACATGAGCTATGTGCTCTGCCCGGACTGCGGCAGGAAGCTGGAAATCTTCGGCGAAAGCCACGTGGCCGAAACCGCGGCTGCATTCGGCGTGCCGGTGCTGGCGCGCATGCCCATCGATCCCGCGCTTGCGCGGCAGGCGGATCTGGGCGTCATTGAATCGTTCGAGGGCGATTGGCTGGACGGCGCGGCGGACGCGGTGGAAAAACTGCTTTGAGCGCGGCTTTTCCCGCGCACATGCCCGCACGGCGCGGCTGCGTCTTCCGCATAGGACACGCCGCAAATACAGAGATCCGGCATATTCAGGATACGGCATATTTTGGGGACACCCGGGGCGGCCGCCGCTTTGGCCGCCTTGCCCAAACATGCCTGCTCCAAATACAGGGAGGAACCGGCAATGAAAAAGTTTTGGGCCGAATTTAAGGAATTCGCGGTGCGCGGCAATGTCATCGACATGGCCGTCGGCCTTGTCATCGGCAGCGCGTTCACCAAAATCGTCACCTCGGTGGTGAACATGGTGATGTCGGTGGTGGGCCTGTTCACAAGCGCGGTCGATCTGAGCACGCTTGCTCTCGAACTGTACCGCGCGGGCGAGGCCGAACCGTATTTCTCACTGCCCTACGGCGCATTTTTACAGAGCATTCTTGAATTTTTGATCCTCGCGCTGAGCGTGTTCAGCGTGTTGAAGGTGCTGAACCGCTTCCACCGCAAGAAGGAAGCCGAGAAAAAGGAAGCGGAAAAGGCGCCCGCAGAACCCTCCAAGGAAGAATTGCTTTTAACCGAAATTCGCGATTTATTGAAAGAACAGGAGAAACTGGCGGGCGCATGAAACCACATCCCTGGCTTGCCCTGTCTAAACATAAAAACGAGGAACTCCGCCCGGATGCTTCAATCCGGGCGGAGTTTTTGTGAAACGGAAAATCTTTTTTGGCCACAGTGCGGATCACCGGCGCCGGGCACGGGGAGCTGACGGCAAAGCCCTCGCCGGTTTGGAATTTCAGCCTGCATTTATACGAATGGTACAATCTCATTCCGCCAAAAGCATGCGGTCGTTATCCAGCGTCTTGCCCACGCGCTCGCGGAAGGCTTTCAGCAGATCGTCCACCGTCATGCCGTCGCGCTGCGTGCCGGCCAGCTCCAGCACGATGCGGCCCGCGTCCATCATGATGGTGCGGCCTCCCAGCGAGAGCGCCGATTGGATGTTGTGCGTGATCATCATGCAGGTGATGTGCCGTTCGGCCACGATCTGCTTTGTCAGCTCCAGCACCTTTTCGGCGGTGGCCGGATCGAGCGCGGCGGTGTGCTCGTCGAGCAGCAGCAGCTTCGGCGTCACCAGCGTGGCCATCAGCAGCGTCAGCGCCTGGCGCTGCCCGCCCGAGAGCAGCCCCACCGGGCTTTTCAATCGATCCTCAAGGCCGAGGCCCAGCGACGCCAACCGCTCGCGAAAGAGCTCCCTGTCCTGTTTGCGCACGGTGCCAAACGGCGAGCGCGTTTTTGCCGAGCGCAGATACGCCAGCGCCAGATTTTCCTCAATCGTCATGTGCGGCGCGGTGCCGCGCAGCGGGTCCTGAAAAAGCCGCCCGATGGAAACGGCGCGCTTATATTCCGGCTGGAACGTCACGTCCTTGCCGTCCAGCACGATCCGCCCCGCATCCACCAGGAACGTACCCGCAACGGCGTTGAACAGCGTGCTCTTGCCCGCGCCGTTGCCGCCGATGATCGTGACGAAATCCCCGGGCGCCAGCGTCAGCGAAAGGTCCTCCACGGCCTTTTTTTCGTCCACCGTACCTGCGCCGAACGTTTTGGAGATATGGCGCAGTTCCAGCAAATTATCCGGCATTGCGTTTCGCCTCCCCGCGCTTTTTGTAGAATAAAACCTTGTCGCGCAGCGCAGGCGCCGCGATGGCCGCCGCCACAATCACCGCCGAGACGAGCTTCATGCTTTTCGCATCGACGTGCAGCGCGATGGCCGCCGCCACAATGATGCGGTACACCACCGCGCCCACGGCCGCCGCCGCCACGCCGCGCACCAGTGTGCGGCGCGCGCGGCGTCCGAACAGCACCTCGCCGATGATCAGGCTGGCCAGCCCGATCACCACCATGCCGTTGCCCATCGTGTTATCGGCAAATTTCTGATACTGCGCCAGCAGCGCGCCCGACAGCGCGACGACGGCGTTCGCAAGGCAAAGCCCCACCGTCGTGGTAAACGCGGGATTGATGGACGACGCGGCCACCATATCGCGGTTGTCGCCCGTGGCGCGCAGCGAAAGGCCCAGCTGCGTGCGCAAAAACAGCACCAGCAGCACGCACAGCACGCCCGTGATGAGCGCCGAGCCAAGCAGCGCGCCCAGCGCACCGCCAAACAGACTTTCCGCAAAGGTGTACACCGTGTTTTCTTTTAAAAAATTGACGTTCGGCTTGCCCATCACGGTGAGGTTGACGGAATACAGCGCCGTCATCGTGATGATGCCCGCCAGAATGGGCTGTACGCCAAGCTTTGTCTGCAGCAGCGCCGTGACGAAGCCCGCCAGCGCGCCGCTGCAAAAGGCCAGCACCACGCCGAGCAGCGGCTGCCCCTGCACGACGAACACGGCGGACACCGCCGCACCCAGCGTGAACGTGCCGTCCGTCGTCAGGTCGGCGATGTCCAGCGTCCGGTATGAAATGTAGAGTCCCAGCGCGACAAGGGCGTAAATCAGCCCCTGCTCCACCGCGCCGCGCAAAACAAGCAGGCTCATGGGTGTTTCTCCTTAAAAATTATTCCGCGTACTTGCTCACGTCCACGCCGATGGCTTCGGCGGTTTCGGCGTTCACCATGACGGCGTTGTCGCGCAGCACCTCGACGGGCACTTCCGAGACGGGCGTGCCGGTGAGGACTTTGAGCAGCATGTCGGCCGTCTGTGTGCCGAGGTTCGTGTAGTTCACGCCCACGGTGGCAAGGCCGCCGTCGTGCACCATGCTGTCCGCCGCCACATAGACAGGCTTTTTCGCCTTGATGGCCTCATCGGCCAGCACGCCCATCGCGGAGGCGACCGTGTTGTCGATGGGCGAGAAGATGGCGTCGCACTGCGAAAGCAGCGACTGTGCGGCGATCTGCACGTCACCCGTGCCGGAGACGCTGCCCTCGGTATAAGAGATGCCCTTGCCGTCCAGATACGCCTTCACGTCGGCGATCACGGAGACGCTGTTGTCCTCGCCGGGGTTATAAAGCAGGCCAAAGCTTTTTACGTCCGGCGTCAGTTCCTCTGCCAGCGCAAAGATTTTATCCACGGGGATGGCGTCCGACGTGCCGGTGATATTGCCCTCGGGCGCGTCTAAGTTTTCGACAAGGCCGGCCGCGACGGGGTCTGTGACGGCGCTGAAGATGATGGGAATGTCCGTGCCGGCGGCCGCGGTGGCGGCGCCCTGTGCCGCGGGCGTGGCAATGGCCACGATGGCGTCCACCCCGTCGCCCACGAACTGCTGGCAGATGGTGTTGATCGTGCTGGCATCGCCCTGGCCGTTCTGGTAGTTGATGTGGATGGAAAGGCCGTTCTCGGCGGCTTTTTCCTCCAGACGGGCCTCGATGGCGGTGCGGATCTCATCGAGCGAGGGATGCTCCATCAGCTGGATGAGGCCGACGGTGACTTCCTTCAAATCGTCCTGCGCAGGGGACGCGGACGAGCTGCTGCCCGAGCAGGCGGTCATGGCGCTGAGCGCGAACACGGCGGACAGGGCAAGTGCGGCAAGCTTTTTCAATGTCATGTTTTTCATGTGATAATACCTCTTTCACAAATTTGATGCGGGGCTTTGGCCGGCCTGCGGCGCTCTTTCGCCATTCTGCGGCAGAAGCGCCGGGCAAAAAGCGCCGGGCGGGAGTGCCGGAAAGGAGCGCCAAATATCGTGCGCCGGGCGAGAGCGGCAAATAAGGTGCGCCGGGCAAAAAATACCGGGCCAAAAGCCTTCCCCGGGTAGACGGGCGGGCGTTTTCAGGCATTTTGTTCAGCGCCGCCATCGCCGCCCGTCCGGTGTGTGAAAAGAACGTGTGTACTGTTTCAATTTCCCCGATTCCTCTCTGAAAAAATCACGGCAGGGCGGCGGACAAAAGAAAAAACGCCTGCCCTTGCCATTCACAAGGACAGGCGTATGATGAACAAAAGCCTGCGGTACCACCTTGATTGCCGCCCCAAAAGCGGCCTCCTCTGCGGGAATGCCGACACATCCCCTGCCCTGTAACGCGGGCACGCGTCGGAAGCTACTGGCGCGCGGGTGTTGCATTCTCTGCGTCCCGCGCCGTTCACCCCGCCCTCGGCGGCCCATTTGCCGTTCCGCTTCCGGCCCCACTCCCAGCAACGGGGGCTCTCTGTGCGTGCGCTTACGGTGTGATCTCCGCTTCATCGGTTTAATCTATTAAACACGATTGCGGCGCGTTTGTCAAGTGTTTTTTTCATTTTTCGCGGCGGCGAAGGGCGGGCGGCACAAAGAGCATATCCAAAATCCGTCATCGGAGCGTGATCTCAAACCTGAAAATTTGTAAAATAATGCCCCGGTGCGGGGGCCGTATTTCCTGCGGGAGAGGTGATTACGCGGGGTTATACACCTCTTCTTTTTCATTTTCCTCCGGCGTATCATCTTTCCCGTCCGGCAAACCGTCTCCGCCGCCGTTTTCACCGGCAGAAGGCCCGAATGGGGGCCAGGTGACAGTCGTGCCGTCGATTGGATGATAACCGATCTCCATGGAGAGAAGAATTCCTTCCTCGTCGAAGTGGAATTCAACGAAAATATCTTTTACATTGTCTTCTCCCACATTCACGATATATCTCATTATTTCATAGGGAACAGTATATGCTTCTCCGAGAAATGTGTACAACACATCCGGAGATTCGTCCGGCTCGCCATAGATGGCCAAAACATCATCCCTGGTGCTTTCGATGGTAATCCCGCCCGGAAAGACTGCATACTGGGCGCCTTCATTCAGCTGCCCGCCCGCATCCTTTTGGGCGTCGATCCGAATTTGGGAAACAAAGCATTCTTCCCGCGGCGCCGGCTCCTCGTTCGGGTTGATCAGGTAGATGTAGCCCACATATAGTTCCTTATATTTATCGTACCTGTCCACTATGCTGGCCAGGCCTCCCTGCCCATCGCGAAATACCAGAGCGCTGCCGATACGATCCCAGGAATTGCCCTGTATCATTGCCCATTCTCCCGAAAACATTTCGAAGCCGCAGCTATATCCCTGCTGGAGCAGCCGCTCGGGGCTGAACGGAATCGTAAGCATCTCGCCGTTTAAGATCAGCTGCAGATCCTGCCAGTTGTCCGAAAGCCCGGGTTCGGGTTCCGGTTCGGGTTCCGGCTCCGGCTCGGGAATGGAGGCGGGTTCCGGCGCAGAAACAGAGGCCGGAGCATCGGCGGCGGGCTGCGATGTTGTGAGCGCAGCCGGGGAGTCGCCGGAGCAGGCGGCGCAGCCCAGCGCAAGCGCCGCAGCCAGCACCAGCGCGGTCAGGCTGCGCAGGGTACAAAAATGTTTTTTCATCCGTGATTTCTCCTTTTCCAAATTGAAAAATGCGGCTGTATGCCGCGTCTTCCCGTTTTTTATTTTGCGTGATCTCGTTTTTTAATTATCAAGAATGATATTGATTTTTCTGCATTTTATACTATTTATTTTGTAAAGTCAATATACTTTGTTCCGCGCAACGGAAAAATACCCGGTATTTTTGCACGAAAACCCGTGTGGGAACCGCGCGTTTTTTGGAAAACCGCAGCACGGCACGGCGCAAAAAAGGCTTTTGAAAACCTTTTTTGCGCCCCTTGGCGGTTTTTATTGCAATTTATACGTTTTACTCGTATAATTTTATCAGACTGTTATTAATATGCCGGATTTTACAAAAAGTGAAAACCTGCATCTGAGGGGTGATGGGGATGAACGGGACGCAAAAGCCCGGGCTTTTGGACGAGGCGCGGCGCGAGATCGACGCCGTGGACGCCGAAATGGCGGCTTTGTTCTGCCGCAGGATGGACGCGGTGCGCAAGGTGGCGGAATATAAGCAGGCGAACGGCCTGCCCGTGCTGGACGCCGCGCGTGAGGAAGCCGTGGTGCAAAAAAATATCGCGCGCCTGCCGGACGCGGCCTATGCCGGATACTACGAGGATTTTATCCGCCACACGATGGGCGTCTCCAAGGCGTTCCAGCGCGCGGCGCTGGGCATGGGCACGGTGGCCTATCAGGGCGTGGAGGGCGCGTTCAGCCATATTGCGCTCACGCACCTGTTCCCGCACGCGAAGGCGCTTCCCTATCCCACCTGGGCCGAGGTGTTCGACGCGGTGGAAAACGGCGATGCCGCCTATGGCGTGCTGCCGTTTGAAAACAGCCAGGCGGGCGATGTCTCCGAGGTGCTGGATCTGTGCTATGCCCATCGGAACATCCACGTGTGCAACGTGTACGATCTGCCCGTCTCGCAAAACCTGTTGGGTGTGCCGGGCGCGCGGCTTTCGGATATCACGAGGGCCGTCTCCCACCCGCAGGCGCTGCAGCAATCGGCAAAATTCATCAAGAGCCTCGGGCTGGAGACGCAGGCGTTCCCCAACACCGCCGCCGCGGCCAAGTGCGTAGCGGAGGCGGGCGACAAGAGCGTTGCGGCCATCGCCTCGCGCGAGACGGCGGCTCTGTACGGGCTTTCGATCCTGGCCGGGGACATCAACACCACCGAGACGAATACCACGCGGTTCATCGTCATCTGCAAGCAGCAGAACACCGCGGGCGACCGCTTCAGCCTGCTGTTCACCGTGGAGCACCGCGCCGGGCAGCTTGCCCGCGTAATGGAGGTGATCGGCGCGCGCGGCTTCAACCTCGTGTGCATCAAAAGCCGCCCGATGCCGCAGGTGCCGTGGGAATACTATTTCTATGCCGAGGTGGAGGGCGATCTTTCGGACGAAGCGTCCCGCGAGCTGATCCGCGCGCTCTCCGAACCCTGCAAAACCATCCGCGTGCTGGGCGTGTATGAGAAGAAGAATTCATAATTTCAGATTTTAGGGAAGCTCTGATTAAATCGACGTGTCGGATCGGCGAGCAAATTTTTCGTCTGTCGAAGTCCCAAAATCGCAGGAATACTCTATGTATTTCAAGATTTTGGGGCAAAGACAGACGGTGTCGGCCGCATAAGGAACTTGCGACCGACATTTCCCCGCGGGAATATGCGGGGTCAAATTTGCCGCCGAGACGCGCGCGGCGATTTATTCAGAGGTTCCTNAGCATTACAATTCATAATTCGCGGTTTACTGCAATTCATCATTTATTGCAATTCACAATTCATAATNGGTTTTGGAGCAGTTCCTGCGTTTTCCATGCTGTGTGGGAATCTTTTTGGNGTCTGTTTCCCCAGCATGCGGGNGGCTGTTCGGCAGCGGCACGGTGTATTTACCGGGCGCCTGCGCTTCAGTTTCTCTTCATGCGGGATCCCGTTCTGCATGGTTNTTTGCAGAAAGTNCCCGATTCCCCTGATTATGAATTATGAATTGTGAATTATGAATTAGAAAAAGGGGTGTCCTGTATGAAACTGACAATGCGGCTTGGGGTGCGCAGCTATGATATCATCGTCAAGCGGGGCGTATTGAAGCGCGTGGGCCAGCTGGTGAACCTGAACCGGCGCGTTCTGGTGGTGAGCGATACCGGCGTGCCGAAAAAATACATGAAGACGATTCTGGCCCAGTGCGGACAGGGCGTGCCCGTGGTGCTGCCGCAGGGCGAAGAAACGAAAAGCCTCGCCCGCTACGGCGAAATACTGGGCGTGATGCTGGAGCACGGCTTCACGCGCGGCGACGCGGTGCTGGCGCTGGGCGGCGGCGTCGTGGGGGATCTGGCGGGCTTTGCGGCGGCCAGCTACATGCGCGGCGTCACGTTCATCAACTGCCCCACCACCACGCTCTCGCAGATCGATTCCTCCATCGGCGGCAANACGGCCATCAACCTGAACGGCACCAAGAACATCGTCGGCGCATTTTACCAGCCGNCTCTTGTCGCCGCCGACCCCGACACGCTGAAAACGCTGCCCGAGCGCCATTTCATCAACGGATTGGCCGAGGCCGTGAAGGCGGGCATCATCGCCGACGAGCAGCTGTTCGAGCTGTTTGAAACGGCCGACGTGCACGAGAACATTGAGGAGATCATCTACCGCAGCCTGGTGATGAAGAAAAACGTTGTGGAACAGGACGAGCGCGAGGGCGGCCTGCGCGCCATCCTGAACTTTGGCCACACGCTGGGCCACGCCATCGAGAGCGCGAACCATCTGGGCGATTTGTACCACGGCGAGTGCGTCGCGCTGGGCATGCTGCCCATGATCGAGCAGCCGGCGCTGCGCCGGCGCACGCGCGCGGTATATAAAAAGCTGGGCCTGCCTTCGCGCATCCGGTACGACGGCGACGCGATCTGCGCATTCATCCGCCACGACAAAAAAGCCGCGGCGGACGGCCGGATNACCGTGGTGCGCGCGCCAAAGTTGGGCGAGGCACGGCTGGATAAAATCACGATGGAGGANNTGCGCGCCATCGTCCGGGAGGGTGTGCAATGAGCGATACCTGCGGGACAAGCATTGCCTTAACGATTTTCGGCGAGAGCCACGGCCCGGCCATCGGCGCCACGGTCACCGGCCTTGCGCCGGGCGTACCGGTAGATGAAGATTTCATGCGCGCGCAGATGGATCTGCGCCGCGCCAAGGGCAAAATTTCCACCGCGCGCACCGAGGCGGATGAAGTGCGCATTCTTTCGGGNGTCTATCGCGGCGTCACCACCGGCACGGCGCTGACGCTGCTGATCGAAAATACCAACACGCGNAGCGCCGATTACGCCAAAACGGCCGATCTGCTGCGCCCCGGCCACGCCGANTACACGGCNTANTGCAAATACGGCGGCCATCAGGACGCGCGCGGCGGCGGGCATTTCAGCGGCCGGCTCACAGCGCCCGTCGTGGCGGCGGGCAGTATTTTTACGCGCCTGCTGCGGCAAAAGGGCGTGGTGATCGCCACGCACCTNGCCCGCTGCGCGGGTGTGGANGACGCGCCGTTTGCAACCGACCCCGCTTTGCTGAAAGAGCAGCTTGAGGCGCTGAACCGCGCCGATTTCGCCGTGCTGGACGCCGAGCGCGGCGCGGCCATGACGCGGGCCATTGAGGCGGCTGCCGCCGAGGGCGATTCCGTGGGCGGCATTCTGGAAACCGTCATTTTGGGCCTGCCCGCCGGGCTGGGCGAGCCGTTCTTCGGCAGCGTGGAGAGCACGCTTGCCGCGCTCTTTTTCAGCATCCCAGCCGTAAAGGGCGTGGAGTTCGGCCTGGGCTTCGGCTTTGCGGACCGCTTCGGCAGCACGGCGAACGACCCCTTCCGCATGGAAAACGGCCGCATCGTCACGGCGACAAACAACAACGGCGGCATCAACGGCGGCATCACGAACGGCATGCCCGTGCTTGTGCGCACCGTCGTGAAGCCGACGGCCAGCATCTACAAGCAGCAGCAGACCGTCGATTTCATCGCAAAGGAAAACGCCGTGCTGCAGATCCAGGGCCGGCACGACCCGTGCATTCTGCACCGTGCCCGCGTGGTGCAGGACAGCCTTGCGGCCTTCGGCATCGCGGANCTCTGCACGCAGCATTTCGGCACGCGCTGGCAGGAGGAAACGGCGGGGTTCTGAACCGCTATANCAGNNGNGCCTNTTTCTTTTCCATGTAAAACAGATTTTTCCGACAAATTTTTCAAAAAAACGAATTTTCCCGGCAGAGCAGATTTTCCCGGAGGAGGAACCTATGGAATANGGATTGATCGGCGGGCGGCTGGGGCACAGCTACTCGAAGCCCATCCACGAGGAGCTGGCCGGCTACGATTACCGGCTTTGTCCCCTGCCCACGCCCGAGGAGGCGCATGCGTTCATGCAGGCGCGCGATTTTAAGGCGATCAACGTCACAATCCCCTATAANGAGCTTGTCATGCCCTATTGCGACGAGATCGACGATGCGGCGCGCGCCATCGGCTCGGTGAACACGATCGTGAACAAAAACGGGCGGCTCGAGGGGCACAACACCGATTTCGCGGGCTTTACGTGGATTTTGCGCAAAAACGGCATTTCGCTGAAAGGCAAAACCGTGATGCTTCTGGGCACGGGCGGCACGCAGAAAACGGCGCTGGCCGTGGCGANGGCCGAGGGCGCGGCCGAGGTGGTTTTGGTCAGCCGCCGGCATTCGGAGAAGGCGATCTCCTATGANGAGGCCGCCGCGCGGCACGATGTGCAGGTGCTTGTGAACACCAGCCCCGTGGGCATGTATCCCGAGAACGGCGCGTGTTTGGTAAACCTTGACAATTACCNAAAGTTAGAGGCCGTGCTGGATGTNGTCTACAACCCGTTCCGCACCGAGCTGCTGCTGCGCGCCGAAGAACGCNGCCTGCCCGCCGTGGACGGNATGGGCATGCTGGTGGCGCAGGCGAAATACGCGGCGGAATACTTTACGGGCAATTCCATCCCGGATTCTGAAATCGGCCGCATCGAAAAAACGCTGCGCGCGCGGCTCTCGAATCTCGTCCTCATCGGCATGCCCGGCTGCGGCAAATCCAGCATCGGCAGGCGCTGCGCCGCGCTTTTGGGCAAGCGCTTTGTGGATATGGACGAGGTTTTGGTGGAGCGCATCGGCGGGCCGATCAGCAGNATNCTNTCGCCGGGCAACGAAACGCCGTTCCGCGATTTGGAGAGCGCCGTCGCGGCAGACCTGGGCAAAGAAAACGGCCAGGTGATCGCCACGGGCGGCGGTGTCGTGCTGCGGGCGGAAAATGTGCGCGCACTGCACCAGAACGGCGTGATCGTCTACATCGACCGGCCCCTGAATGCGCTGGCTTTGGGCAATGGCCGCCCGCTCTCGCAGAGCGCCGATGCCGCGGCAAAGCTTTATGCAGCACGCGCGCCGCTGTATGAGGCGGCGTGTGACGCGCGCATACAAAATACCGGCACGGCGGACGAAGCCGCGCGTGCCGTAAAGGAGAAATTCGATGAAATTTTTGATTCTGAACGGGCCTAATCTGAATATGCTCGGCATCCGGGAGCCGGATTTATANGGCACGCTCACCTACAACGGTCTGGTGGAGTATNTGANGGANGAGGCCGCGCGCCTTGGCGTGGATGTGGAGTTTTTCCAATCCAATTCCGAGGGCGAGCTGGTCACGGCCATCCAGCAGGCGTATGGGCGCATCGACGGCATCGTCATCAACGCGGGGGCNTACACGCACACGAGCATCGCCATCNTNGACGCGCTGAAGGCNGTCTCCATCCCCGCCGCCGAGGTGCATATNTCGGATGTNTCGAAGCGCGAGGATTTCCGGCAGATNAGNTATCTCGGCATGGCNTGCTGCTGCAAGTTCATCGGCGAGGGCAAATTGGGGTATGTGCANGCGATGGAACGGCTGATGGAGGTTATTCAGAATTCATAAATCGCAATTCGCAATGATTGCTTTCAATCATTGCGTATCAAAACAGCGACTGCGATTCGGCAGGCGTAAATTCAGAGGGGAAAGAGGAAACACAATATGATCATCAGTACAAAACGCGGCACACCGACTGCCGAGNTNGACAAAATCATCCGCGAATTCGAGGGCATGGGNCTTGGCGTCACCATCATCCGCGGCACGGATTACAACGTGTTCGGCCTTGTGGGCGACACCACGATCTTAGACGAAAAGCGCATCCGCGCGAACCCCTATGTGGAAAACGTGCAGCGCGTGAGCGAGCCGTACAAAAAAGCGAACCGCCTGTTCCACGAGGCCGATACCGTCGTGGACGTNGCCGGGGTGCGCATCGGCGGCTCGGAAAAGCTTGTCGTGATCGGCGGNCCGTGCAGCATCGAGGGCAAGGANCAGGCCGTGCGCATCGCGCAAAAGGTGAAGGACGCCGGCGGCCGCATGCTGCGCGGCGGCGCGTACAAGCCGCGCACCTCGCCCTACGCGTTCCAGGGCCTCGGCACCGAGGGCATTCTGGACATGGCGGCCGCGCGCGAAGCAACGGGCCTGCCCATCGTCAGCGAATTGATGAGCGCGGACAAGATCGACGAATTTGAGCAGTATGTCGATCTGGTGCAGATCGGCGCGCGCAACATGCAGAACTTNCAGCTTTTGAAGGAAGTGGGCAAAATGTCGAAGCCCGTCCTGCTCAAGCGCGGCCTTGCGAACACGATTGAGGAATGGATCATGAGCGCCGAATACATCATGGCCGGCGGCAATGAAAACGTNATTTTCTGCGAGCGCGGCATCCGCACGTTCGAAAAGTACACGCGCAACACGCTCGACCTCTCGGTGGTGNCCNTCNTNNNACAGAAAANGCACCTGCCGATCATCATCGACCCCAGCCACGCCACGGGCGACTGGCGCTATGTNGAGAGCATGAGCCTCGCGGCCATCGCCTCGGGCGCGGACGGCCTGATCATCGAGGTGCACGAAAACCCCGAGGCCGCCTGGAGCGACGGCGCGCAGAGCTTAAAGCCCGATAAATTCGCCGCCGTTATCGAGAAAGGCCGCGCCATCGCCCGCGTGGTGGGACGGGATCTGTAACGGATAGAAGCTCTTTCCGCCATCTCCGGTATTTGAACCGGCATGGGATTTTACGTTGGCTTTGCTGTGGGATTTCACGGAAGGCTGAAATTTTGTGCATCAAACGGATACACAAGAATACTAAATGGATTTTTTTGAGAATAATTTACACAATGGAAAGAAGGTGCCCTGATGCGCGTGACCATCGCACCCAGCCACATTTCCGGCGCCCTGAGCGCGCCGCCCTCCAAAAGCATGGCGCACCGGGCGCTCATCTGCGCGGCGCTTGCCGAAGGGGAAAGCCATATCACGAATCTTTCCGGCTCCGAGGATATTTCCGCCACCTGCCGCGCGCTGACGCTGCTGGGCGCAAAATTTACGCCCGAAGGTGAAAACGGCGTATGCGTAACCGGCACGGGCGGGCGCATCGCCGCGCCGGAGGTTCCCGTCGATTGCGGCGAGAGCGGCAGCACATTGCGCTTTTTGATCCCCGTGTTCGCCCGCTGCGGCAAGCCCGTCACCTTTACAGGGCACGGGCGGCTGATGGAGCGCCCGCAGACGGTATACGCCGAGCTGTTCAAAGCCTGCTCCATCCCCTTTTCCCACACCGACGAGGCCATCCGGGTATACGGCGCGCTGCCCGCCGGAAGCTACACCGTCCGCGGCGATGTCAGCAGCCAGTTCATCAGCGGGTTGCTGTTTGCGCTGCCCCTTGCGCGCGGTACACGCGGCGAAAGCGACCAACAGGGCAAAAGCAACACGCAAGGCGAAAATATCGTGCGGGACATACACAACGAAAGTGTGCTGCACATCACCCCGCCGTTCGAGAGCCGCAGCTATATCGCCCTTACGCTCGCCGCGCTTGCGGATTTCGGCATCGCGGCGCGGTTTGAGGACGAGAATACCATTTGTATTGATAGGAACCAAAAATACGCTCCGTGCAACTACACGGTAGAGGGTGATTATTCGCAGGCCGCGTTTCTGGCGGTGCTGGGCGCTTTATGCGGCGGCGTGACGGTGACCGGCCTGCGCCCTGATACAAAGCAGGGCGATGCGGCAATTTTGGATATTCTGGCGCGCTGCGGCGCGCGGTTCACCCGCGCGGGCGGTATTTGTTCGGGCAGTTCCTCTTCGAACGGTTCCTGTTCGGGCGGCACTCCTTCGGGTGACACTTCTTCGGGCAGCATTCCTTCGGGCAACACTTCTTCGGGCGGCACTTCTTCGGGCGGCACTCCTTCGGGTAACACTTCTTCGGGCGGCACCTGCGCGGGCGACGCGGTGACATTTGAAAAAAGCACACTGCACGGCACGCGCGTCGATCTTGCCGATTGCCCCGACCTCGGCCCGGTGCTGATGGCGCTGGGCGCGTTCTGCGCGGGTGAAACCGTGATCGAAAACGCGGGGCGACTGCGTCTGAAAGAGAGCGACCGCATCGAGGCCATGGAGACCGAGCTGCGCAAGCTGGGCGCGGATATTTCTTCCACGCCGGATACCGTGACGATCCGCGGCGGGGCGCTGCACGGCGCAAGCGATCTCTGCGGGTATAACGACCACCGCGTGGTGATGGCACTGACCGTCGCGGCACTGGCCGCGGGCGTGCCCGCCGCAATCAATGGCGCCGAAGCCGTACGCAAAAGCTGGCCGGGCTTTTTCGCGGCGATCCGTACTTTAGGGGCAGAGATCGCGGAACAGCCGGAGGCCGTGGAATAAGCTGCTGTTTCAAGGCGGGCGGCAGCTGCAAAAAGTAATCGTCGAAAAGCAACCGGCTTTCACAAAACGGGGACACATAAAGTGAGCCGCCGTTATAAAGCGGGCGGCCCTTTTAAAAGAAACGGCTGTCAGGAAACAATCAGCCGCCACGGAACAAAACAGGGAGTGTACATCAAAATGAACCTGCCAAACAATATCTGCATTGTCGGGCTGGGCCTGTTGGGCGGCAGCTACGCGATGGGGCTTACACGCGCGGGCTGCACCGTCACGGCCGTCGATGTCCGCGATGAGGCCATCCGCTATGCGCTGGAGCATGGCCTCGTCGCCGAGGGAACCACAGAAAACCCCGCGCCGCTGCTGCAAAAGGCCGACGCAGTGGTGCTGGGGCTGTACCCGCAGGCTTTGGTGGAATGGCTGCGGGAAAATCAAGCGCATTTGAAGCCCGGCACACTTTTGACGGATGTCTGCGGCGTCAAGGGCGGCATCGTGGAAACGATCCAGGGCTTTCTGCGCCCGGACGTGGAATTCATCGCGAGCCACCCGATGGCGGGGCGCGAGGTGAGCGGCGTGGAATACGCAAACTGCGAGATGTTCCGCCCCGCAAATTTCATCATCGTGCCCACAGAAAAGAACACGCCGCGCGGCATCGCCTTTGCGCAAGGCCTGGCCGAAACGCTGGGCTTTGCGCACATCACGCGGCTCTCCATCGCCGAGCACGACAAGATGATCGGCTATGTCAGCCAGCTGACGCACGCCATCGCCGTGAGCCTGATGAACGCGACGGATAACACGCACCTTGCCGAATACACCGGCGATTCGTTCCGCGATTTAACGCGCATCGCGAAGATCAACGAGCATCTGTGGAGCGAATTGTTTTTCGCAAACAAGGAAAACCTGATCGCCGAGATCGACCAGTTCGCCGCCAGCCTCGAGGGGCTGAAGCAGGCGCTGGCGAACGACGACGAGGCCGAACTGAAGCGCCTGTTCGTGCAATCCGCCCGGCGGCGCAGGCTGTTTGACAAAAAGCAGGCGGAGCGGTGAGCGATTCCGGCGGCAAGGGATGTTTTGATTCCATCGATGAGGCGGCCCGGTAATTTATTCAGAGGTTTCCCAGCACAGCCATAAGCGATTCCGGCAAACGATCCCGGAAACTACTTTTCTCCGCCCACACAACGAGGAGGTACTGCATGAAAAAACTGGCACTGCTCGTTTATCCCGAATTCAGCTTGCAGGAGGTAATGAACCTTTCCCGCCTGTTCCGCTGGGAATACGATATTTTTACCGAGGTGATCTCCTCGGGAACGGCTCCCGTCACAAGCGAGGAAGGGATCGCCGTTCTGCCGCAAAAGACGGTGCAGGAATTCGATCCCGGCGGCTATGCCTGCCTGATCTTACCGGGATGCAGCGATTTTACGCAGGCCATGAAGGATCAGGCGCTTCTCGATTTTCTGCGTTCTTTGCAGGGAAATCAGGAGCTGATCATCGGCGCGATCTGCTCCGGGCCGCTCTTTTTGGCCCGCGCCGGGCTGTTGAAAGGGAAAAAATTCACGGCCTCCATCTATATGGATCTCTTCGATTTTTGCCCGTTTTTGGAGCGTGAGAATTTTGTTGCCGCGCCGGAGGTCGTGGCGGGGAACATCGTGACAGCGGGCGGCAGCAACTTCAACGGCTTTGCCGTTACGGTCGCCCGTTTGCTCGGCCTCGATTGCCCCGACCGCATTTTGAGCGGCTATATGGACACATGGACTGCGGAGGATTACGAAGCGCATCTTCCCCCGGAGGCCGTGGAGGAAACAAAAGCAATGTTTTCCGCTTTGTAAATCGGACGCTCGGGAGTATTCTAACAACATATTTTCTTACCTGATAATTTCATACAGCCCTATGCTCAAAATCAGCATAGGGCTGTAATTGTTATATTGCATTACAACACTGTCAAGTAAAACAAATGGGAGCATCAAGGGAATCTTTTCATGCCTTCCCATTCCCGTGCTGCCTGATCCAATCCAAAATCCCATCATATTGAAGCAAACCGCTCGCAACACCAAGCCCAAGCTCGATTAATTCCGCCTGTGTGTAGTGTATTTCTACTTCGTTCAATGCAAGCGTCGTCAACATTGCCAGCATCCCGACACGCTTATTCCCATCCACAAAAGCATGATTTTGGGTCAACGCATAGGCCAACCGGGCAGCTTTTTCCTCCACTGTCGGATACTGCTCTATCTCCTCAAAACCGGCATTCATGGCGAATACGGCAGATTCCAATAGTCCCCTGTCCCGCAAGCCAGACGCCCCGCCTGTTGCTGTCAATAGCTTTTCATGGAGTAAAACAATCTCGTCCACTGTCAAAACGATCATTTTGCAAGTTCCCGAAAGGCCTCCAGATTTTCTGCAATGAGCCCATCCGCAACGGCCTCCACCTTCTGTTTCCGGGCTTCCCGGACTGCCTGGAGTTCATCATACTCTGCAAAATCCACCACAATATAGCGGGGCCTGTTGTTTTTCAGTATCACGGCCAATCCAGCCTGATCTACCAGCCGTGTCACTTTCGAAAAATTTTGATTGGCCTCCGTCATGGGCACCAACGCGTTTGTATCGACAGTCATGGTCATCACCCTCATTTATATAGTCAAATAACCTGAAAAACAGCAAAGCTGTTTTTCAAGCGGGCTGCGCCCGGTCGCGTGGAAGCACGCGATATTTGCCTATGAAATCAAAATCAGGGCCGCTCTCAGCGGCCCGCTGCGGTGCAGGCACCGCAGCACTTGAAAAGAATACGATTCTTTTCAAGTTGTTTGATTATAGTATATCCTGATGATAGGATAAAATCAACCTATATTTCTATCCTTTTTTCTGCACATTTCAACAGGAAGGCACACTGCAAATCAGTACCGCACGATCAACATTTGCCTGCAATACGAAGTAATCCGTTTATACATTTCGATCAGGGCCTGTCAGGCCATAGAAAAAGGGCTGCCGCCGATGTTTTATCCCATCTGCGACAGCCCTTGTTGTGATGCATATAAAAGAAAGCTCCGAATGGCCACACGGAAATATAAGCCGGACATTTTGTGCGACGGAAAAGCACAGATAACTCTTAAAACTCCAGCTTCGATTCAATATACGCCCGCAGCTCGCTGATGGGCAGGCGCACCTGCTGCATGGTGTCGCGGTCGCGCACGGTGACGCAGTTGTCGGCGGGCGTATCGGCGTCGCCGACGGTCTGGAAATCGACCGTGATGCACAGCGGGGTGCCGATCTCGTCCTGGCGGCGGTAGCGCTTGCCGATGGAGCCGGTCTCGTCGAAATCGACCATGAAGTACTTGGCCAGCTGGGCGCGGATCTCCTCCGCTTTGGGCGAGAGCTTTTTCGAGAGCGGCAGCACGCACGCCTTGAACGGCGCCAGCGCCGGGTGCAGATGCATCACCACGCGCGTGTCGTTCTTTGCGGCGTCCACCACCTCCTCGTCATAGGCCTCGCACAGAAACGCCAGCGCCACGCGGTCGGCGCCCAGCGACGGCTCGATGACGTACGGGATATAGTGCTCGTTCGTCTCGGGGTCGAAATATTCGAGGCTCTTGCCGCTGGCCTCCTGGTGGCGGCCCAAATCGTAATCCGTGCGGTCGGCGATGCCCCATAATTCGCCCCAATCGGTGAACGGGAACGCGTATTCGATATCCGTGGTGGCGTTGCTGTAGAACGCAAGCTCCGCCGGCTCGTGGTCGCGCAGGCGCAGGTGCTCGGGGTTGATGCCGAGGCGGACAAGCCAGTTTTTGCACGTCTCTTTCCAATAGGCGAACCATTCGAGGTCGGTGCCGGGCTTGCAGAAGAATTCACACTCCATCTGCTCGAATTCGCGGATTCGGAAAATGAAGTTGCCCGGCGTAATCTCGTTGCGGAACGCCTTGCCCACCTGGCACACGCCGAACGGCAGCTTGCGCCGCGTGGTGCGCTGGATGTTGGCGAAGTTCACGAAAATGCCCTGCGCCGTCTCCGGGCGCAGATACACCTCGCTCTTCGCGTCCTCGGTGACGCCCATGAACGTTTTGAACATCAGGTTGAATTTGCGGATGGGCGTAAAATCGTGCTTGCCGCACACCGGGCACACGACGTCCTCATGCTGTTCGATGAACGCGTCCAGCTCCTCAAAATTCATCGCGTCGGCGTTTACCTCGGGATGCGCGTCGCCGATGAGCTTATCGGCGCGCTGGCGGCTGTGGCAGGCGCGGCAGTCCACGAGCGGGTCGGAAAAGCCGCCCACGTGGCCGGTGGTCACCCATGTCTGCGGGTTCATCAAAATCGCGGCGTCGAGGCCGACGTTGTACTTCGATTCCTGCACGAATTTCTTCCACCACGCGCGCTTGACGTTGTTCTTGAATTCCACGCCGAGTGGGCCGTAGTCCCAGCTGTTGGCGAGGCCGCCGTAGATCTCGCTGTCCGGGTAAACAAAGCCCCTGTTTTTGCACAGGGCGACGATTTTATCCATGGTTTTTGCGCTGTTTTCCATCCTTTACACACCTTTTCCTCATAGTATCATCGCTTGCTTTTGACGATTTGAATCTATTGTACGGCACACCGGACGGCAAGTCAAGGTTTTTGGAAAAATCGATCACCGCTCAAAGGAATCATAGAACCTGGAATATCTTCGCTGCTGCTGAACGCACTGCCGCACCGTCTCCCGGCCCCGTTCGTCCAGCTCGGTGTAGGCATCGATCAATTCCCACAGTTCCCTTTCCAACACCTGCTCTCTCCCCGTAATAACCCTGCATCCCATTGCGCCCATCAAATATTCAATGCTTACGTTTAAATGCTTTGAAAGACTCACCCACGCCGCGGCGTTCGGCTCGAATCTTCCGCTCTCCCATCCGGAAAGAGTGGCCTGTGATACGCCGATGCGCCTGCACAGATCGGTCTGCTTTATTCCCTGTTCTTTTCTCGCTTCCCTGATACGATTCACGATCTCACCGCCGGAAAATATTAGTGTTGCTAATATTAAGTATATCGATTTGCACCCGGCGCCGCAACCAAAAAAACAAGAGAAACTAATATTTAATATTGACTTTACCTATATATGTGATATTATATTTATAAATATAGTATTGGAATGGGAGGATGATCTTATGCTGATGTCAATAGAACCTTTGCGTAAAAAGGCCGGGCTGACACAGGCGGAGCTGGCGCGCATCGCAAAGGTGACGCAAAGCG
This sequence comes from Subdoligranulum sp., assembly GCA_014799685.1. Taxonomy (GTDB): domain Bacteria; phylum Bacillota; class Clostridia; order Oscillospirales; family Ruminococcaceae; genus Ruthenibacterium. The sequence continues at coordinate 37,909 of JAAVHN010000027.1, forward strand.
CTGTTTCCCAATGGGAAAAAGGGCTCGCAATGCCGAATACATCCAAGCTGCCAAACATCGCAAAGGCTTTGGGCTGCAGCATTCAGCAGCTGTACGGCAATTGATCGGCAAAGGAAAAAGGGATCTGAAAAATCACTCGACAGCAGGAGGAAACAAAAATGGAGCTGACACGGGATCAGCTATTGCAAAATTTGCGTGTTGTTCAGCAAAAATTAACAGAAATGATGAACGTATACAGCGATTACGTTCAATTGGAGCAGCAATTCCGCACCCCGAAGGCCAGCATTGATTCGATTGGAAGATCAAACCGGAAATGGAGCTTTGTTGGATTACAGGCTTCATGTGCCATCTATACTCTGGTTCTCTTTTTGATCCATCCATCGGCAGCGGGCGGTGTTTTCCTGGCATTCATGATTGCAGCGCCTCTGCTTGTGCTGCGCAGCACAGAGAAAAAGGAAAATATAAACGCCGGAACCATTCCCCTTGGAATCATTGCTTTTATATCGGCTTTTTCCTGTGCAGGCAGTTTGAACAAATCATCTGCCAATATCACTGTAATGGCCGTTTCGGTCCTTCTTGCCCTGGCAGGCGTGCGGCGTATCGTTGTCAGGAAAAACGAAAGCATTGTCCAGCGCAATGAAGACATTGCCCGGTACAACAGAGGGGTAGACGAAGACAATCAGGCGCTGCAGGCACAGCGTTTATCCATTTATAACCAATATGAAGCCCTGCGGGAAGATCTGCTCCGCTTCGGCGACGGCTGGTATCCGCCCAACTATTATAATGTGGAGGCCGTAAACTTCTTTGTGGAGGTCATCGGCAACTTCCGCGCCAATACGGTGCAGGAAATGATCAATCTTCTGGAACAAACCGAGCAGCAAAATAAGATGCTGGCCTATCAAAAGAGCATCCAGAACCAATTGCGTGTTGCCAATCTGGTCAATGCTGCAAGCCTGTTCGAATTGAAGAATATTGGCAATACTGTGAGCAATATTGACAATACCGTGAGCAGCGCCTATGGACACGCCCAAATTCAGGCAAATTACGATCGCTTTAATTGATTGTTTTTCGAAGCTTATGCCGTTTATTTTTACAAAAAACGTTCCGTAAAAATTACGGAAGCAAAAATCAACCTGTGGTATACTGCATGCAGTGGAAGGGAATACCGGACAATGTGCCGGGCCGCAGTGCAGGCGCCTTTGGGCCGGTGGACGGGGTGCAGGGCCGCGAAGCCGCGGCGCGGGCGCTTTTTGCGGCGCACACGGAAGACCTTCCCGGCGCATTGCAGAAGCCAAATATAAATTGAGAGGAGAACTTGCCATGAATCTTTTTGTACAGCGCGCCGTCGCTACGCTCGTTCTTGCCGCGCAGGCCGCGGGCTTGGGCACGGGCGCCGCACAGGCCGCGGGTGTGAACGCCGGTGCGGCGGCGCAGGCCGCGCCCGCAGGCGCGGTGGTGCAGGCGGCGGGGACGTTGCGCGATTCGCAGCCGCCGGTGAAGCCCACGCCGCCGACGGAGCCCACACCGCCGGGGCCACTCGAGATCGTCCCTCACACCCAGATTGCTTACATAGTGGAAACGCGCGAAGCCTTTGGAGAGCACTATCCATCTGTATATTTTCTCATTTGGGATACTACTGATCCCAGTTTGTCTGAGGAAGAAAGAGCGAGACGAGAGCAGGAAAACGAAGCGTCTTTGGCAGAGCAGAAAGCGGCTCACGAAGCACGGGTAGACGAGGAGTATCAAAAGTATCTTGCGGAGCAGGCCGCGGAACATCAGAGGTTACAGGCCGAAGCGGATGCACAGGCTCAAGCAAAGCAGGAGCAGTATCAAGCGGAGTGGGCAGCAAAAACGAAACAGTATAACTTTGATTGCTTCATGTATCAATTAGCCCTCAACCAGTATGAAAAAGACCTCGCGCAATGGGAAATTGCGTACGCGCAGTGGGAGAAGGAACAGGCGGAAGCGCAGCGCAAGCCCGATGTGGATGTCACCACGCCCACAACCGGAACAGACGTCACCGCCCCCAAGCCCGGCACGGATGTCACCGCCCCCACAACCGGCACGGACGTCACCGCCCCCAAGCCCGGGACGGATACCGACCCTTCCGTCGGCAACACCACCAAAACCCCGGACCAGGTGGTCAAGGAGAACCAGCAGAAGGAGACGGTGGAGAATTTCCCGCCGGATGTATGGGATAAGTACGACCTGACCCCGGAGGAACGGGCGGCCTTGGAGATCCTTCTGCGCCAGATGGCCGGCACGCCGAAGACCAACGGCACCACGAACCTGCCCTCGAACGGCTCGACCACACGCCCCACCGTTGATGTCACCGGCAAGAACGAAGCGCCGGCCGACGCGACCGAACGCGTGAACGAGTTCCTCGCGAAATACCCGACCGGTACAACCTGGGATGACAACACCGTTTACAAGAATTTTGTAGCATGTGCAGCATACGCCTTCCAGGC
>JAAVHN010000028.1 GCA_014799685.1 Subdoligranulum sp.
ACGGAAATCAATTTTGCTTCCAGATATTTCTATTTTAGTCAGTTAGCGTATCGGAAAATGGCAAACCATCCCATATCATGGAATTTTAATCATACAAATTGGATGCGGAAGCAGGAAAAGGCCAACGAAAGTGGCTGGAAACTTCCACTTTTTTAAAATTGATTTCCGTGTTTGTGACAAAATGAGAATTGCATTTTCTTTCGTTTTCCGTTAAAATATAACTTGCGCCCTTTGGATGCAAAAGGCAGTACAAAAAGGAGCGGCGGCATCCGGGAAGCGAAAAGCGCACGGCCTGCGCATGCGCGGATCTGTTTTGCGATAAAGCCGCCCCAGTAAAAGCGAGGTACATATGAATCAAAAAGAAGCCGGCGAGCTGCGCCGCCGTTTTGCGCCCGAAAAAAGCACCGTGCGCCGTGTGTACGGCTGCTATGTGAACAACACCGGCGAGATCGTCGCCTATCTGGACGAGCCCGTCAGCACAATGCCTGCGGAGGAAAGCGAGCAATATCTGTCCCTTTTCAAAAAGACGCTGTCCGGCACCATCGGCAAAAACCTGATCGACATCGTTTTTTCTACCCAGCAGGTAGTGGACAGCGACGAGCACCGTCTGCTTTCCGCGCTGCGGGATTCCGAGCTGCAGGATGAAGCCGCGCGCGAGGTATTTTACCAAACAGTGATTCAATCGATGGATCTGGACAGCAGCTATGTGATTTTACTTGCGCACAATGTGTACGATGTGCCCTACCGCGGCAAGGACGGCGATCCGTTCGCGGAGGCCAGCGACCAGGTGTTTTCGTTCATCGTCTGCTGCGTGTGCCCGCTGAAGGAGGGCAAGGCGTCGCTTTCGTTCTGCCCCGCCGAAAACGAATTTCACAGCCGCGTGCCCAGCCCCACCGTCTGCCCGCCCGAACTGGGCTTTTTGTTCCCGGCATTCGACGACCGGGCCGCAAACATCTATAGCGCGCTGTTCTATTCCCGCAAGCCTGACGCGCTGCATCAGGGCTTTTTAGACGCGGTGTTCCGCATCGAGCCGCCGATGTCGGCCGTTGAACAGAAGGAGACGTTTCAAACGGCGCTGAGCGCATCGCTGGAGAGCGCGTGCAGCTTAGAGGTGGTGCAGACCGTCTACGAGCAGCTCAACGAACGCATCGAGCAGCACAAGGAGAGCAAGGATCCCGAGCCGCTGGCGATGACCGCCCGGGAGGTGGGCGCGATTTTGACGGACAGCGGCGTGCAGGAGGAACGGGTGACCGCCTTCTGCGAAACCTGCGACCGCGAATTCGGCGAGGGAACGGCGCTCAACCCCGCCAATCTCATCGGCGGCAAACGCTTTGAGGTGAAAACCGCCGAGGCCACCATCTCGCTGAACGCCGAGGACAGCTGCCTTGTGGAGACGCGCATCGTGGACGGTCGAAAATACCTGCTCATCCCCGTCGGTGAGGGGCTGGAGGTAAACGGCATGCCGGTGCATTGAGGAACCCCTCTGAAAATCCCGATCGGGGCCGGGCGGGTTCCGGGCAGAGGCCGACCGGCCACCTGCCCGTGCAGGCTCGTTCTGCACGCTAATGCGCCGCACATGCGCGCCGTTTAACTGATGATTTTCAAAAAAGGTGTACGATTTTACGCACTTTTGGTTGTCCCCGCGCAAATCGTCCAAAATTCGCCGCCGTGATTTGTGCAAGGCGCCGCCCTGTCGAACACGGCAATGCGCGGTTTCGCGGTTGTATCGCTCATTGTGCCTTCAGCTCTTCCACGATGGCCACGCTGGCAGTGGAGCCGATGCGGGAAACGCCCAGCTCAATCATATGCAGCGTCGTCTCCAGCGTGCGCACGCCGCCCGCCGCCTTGATCTTCACATCGTCGCCCACGGCGCGCTTCATCAGGGCAACGTCCTCAAACGTCGCGCCGCCTGTGCCGAAGCCAGTGGAGGTTTTGATAAAGTCCGGCCGCACCTCGCGCGCGATGGCGCAGAGGGAGCGCTTCTCCTCATCCGTCAGATAGCAGTTCTCGAAAATGACCTTGGAGATCACGTTCGCCGCGCGGCACGGCTCGACGATCGCCGCCATTTCCTTTTGGATATAATCGTAATTTTTCTCTTTCAGCTGCGTGATGTCGATCACGTAGTCGATCTCATCCGCGCCGTTCCCGATGGCATCCTTTGTCTCAAACGCCTTCGTCGCAATGGTGTTCTGCCCGAGCGGGAAGCCGATGGCCGCGCCGACGTGCACATCTGTTCCCGCGAGCAGCTTTTTGCACAGCGCCACGGGCACGGGATTGATGGCCACCATCGCAAAGCCGTAGGCGCGGGCCTCGCCGCAGACCTTTTCAAAATCGGCATAGGCCGCATAGGCGCGCAGCTGTGTGTGGTCGAAATATTTTGCCAGTTGCTCCGGCGTCAAATTCGTATTCATCCTCATTCTCCTGTTCCAAAAAATTGGCTGGCGCCCCGGGCTGCCGGCCTGGGGTTCCATCCGTCTTCGCTTCCTGAAAACCGTTTTTATTCTTTTTCCTTTGCAAAGCTGCCTGTAATATTGCGCAGCAGACGCACAAACATGGGATTTTCAAAGCCGCCGGACATGCGGCTGCCGCGATGCCCGGTGATCTGCATATCGCCCATTCTGAGAACCGGTCTATTTTACCTCCCGGCCCGCTTCAAAGCGCCCCGCGGCGTTCTCCATCAGCAGATGGAACGCCTGCGCCTCCGGGGAGAGGCCGGATTTATCAAAGGCCGGCGCACCGCACACATCGTGGACGAAGCCATACGCATCCACGCTCTCTCGGGCGGCCCTGCGCAGCTTCTGTGCTGCCGGCAGATAGCTGTCATCAAGCCAGCCGTCCGTCATGCCGCGGTAGAGCGTATAGGCCAGCATCTGCGAGAGGTTGATCTCGCGGAACGTGGCGGGATCGTCGATCACATTGTAATAAGATCCGTCCTCTCTCATGTAAGAGAGCACGCGGCCGGCAAGCCCTTTTGCCATCGCGGCAAGGCGCTTTTTGTCGGCCTCGTACGCGTCGGGCAGCATTGGGATCACCCGCGCCAGCGCGGCCAGCGTCCAGCCGTTGCCCGTGCCCCAGTGCGCGGGATTGCGAAATTTCCGCGCCGCCTCGTTCCACTGGTGGCGCATCAGGCCGGCCTCGGGGTCGTACAGGGCGTCCCAGTAGCCATACAGATTCGTCAGCGCTTCGTCGTAATGGCCTGCCGCCGCGAGGTAAGGCGGCAGCATATAGAACGAATCCGCCCAGAACTCCTCGCCCGTCGTCAGGTGGTAGAGCACGCCCTTCGGGCTGCGCGGCGCCTTCTCCAGCGCCCAGTGCAGCAGTGCGCCGGCTCCGGCGCGCAGTGTTTCATCGCCCGTCTCGCGCACGGCGGCAAGCAATGCCTCGCCCACGGAGCAGGGGTCGGTCACAGCATCCGTTACACCGATGGTCGCGGCGCGGCCGTCCGGCATTGCGCGATAGACCGATTCCCGCGCCATCGCGATGACGACGTCCATGCGCCCCATCTCGTAAAAAGCCTGCATGGCGGTGCCCTGCTCCCAGCTGTGGCGCTGCATGCCCAGAAGGGCAAGTGCCGCGCGTTCGGTTCTTGTATTGTCTGTCAGCATGGTTTCTCCTCTGTCTGCGCCCGATAGGCCGCGAGCTTGCCGTATACGGGCACGAGCGCCTCATACGCCTCGTTGAACGCCGCGTACAGCGTTTGGTAGCGGCCCGCGTTGGCGCGGTTCGGCTCGATGCGCTCCACCGTTTTGTTAAACTGCCGCACGGCGGAATAATCCGGGAACAGGCCCACGCCCACGCCGCCGCACACGGCAGCGCCGAGGCTCGTAGCCTCCTCCAAATAGGCCGGCACCTCAAGCGGCTTCTGCCAGATGTCCGCTAAAATTTCCAGCCACAGCCGCCCTTTCGCGCCGCCGCCGATCAGCGTCAGCGCCTCGATGGGCTGCCGGCCTTCGAGGATATCAAGGATCACCTTCAGATTATAGCCGACGCCCTCCATCACGGCGCGGGACATCTCCGCCCTGGTGGTTGTAATATCCAGCCCGACAAACGCGCCGCGCGCCGCGTGGTTCCAGCGCGGGCTGCGCTCACCCAAAAGATACGGCAGATAGAGAAGGCCGTTCGCGCCGGGGCGGGTGCTTCGTGCGGCTTCATCGATAAGGGCATAGGCGCTTTTGCCCGCCGCCTTTGCGGCAAGGCGCTCCTCTGCGCACAGCGTATCGCGGTACCAGCTGTAGGAAACGCCCGCCGCCTGCATCGTGCCGCAGGGCGTGTAGAACGCCGGGTCAAGGTGCACCCAGTTGAACGTGCGCATTTTGTCGTCATACACCGGCTCGCGGCTGGCAGTGGAGATCCACGACGAGGAGCCGAGCACACAGTAGGTGTTGCCCTCGGCCACGACGCCCGCGCCCACGCAGGCGCAGCTGCCGTCCCCGCCGCCGATCACAACCGGCGTACCCGCCAAAAGGCCGCATGCGCGCGCGGCGCGCTCCGTCACCGTGCCCGCCACATCGGCGGAGGGGTGCGGCTCGGGCAGCAGGGCGAGCGGAATGTCCAGCGCGGCGCAGATCTCTTTCGACCACTCCTTTTTGCGGATATCAAACAGATTCGTGCCGCTGGCGTCGGAGTAATCCGTCACAAAGCGCCCCGTCAGGCGGTGGATGATGAAGTCCTTCGCATGCAGCATTTTACAGGCTTTGGCGTAGACCTCCGGCTCGTTGTCGCGCACCCAGAGCAGCTTTGCCGCCGAGTACGACGCACTGGCGCGATGGCCCGTCACACGGTACACCGTCTCCATGCCCGCAGTGTCGAGCATGCGCTTTTCCTGCGCGGCGGCGCGCGTGTCGGCCCAGATGATCATCGGGCGCAGCGGCGTGCCGTCCTTGTCCACAAGCAGACAGCCCATCATCTGCGCGCTGAACGAGATGCAGGCCACTTCGCCGGGAGCGGCGCCCGCCCGCGCCATCAGGTCTTTGGAGGATTCGCAGATCGCGCGCCACCAATCCTCCGGGTCCTGCTCGGCCCAGCCGGGGTGTGGGTAGCGCGTTTCGTACGATGCCACCGCGCTGGCCGCCAGCGTTCCGTCCGCGCGATAGAGCGTGGCCTTGTTGCCGCTGGTGCCAAGGTCGTGCGCAAGGATATACCGTTCCATCTTTGCGCCCTCCGTTACAGGTCGATTTGCACCAGCGTTGCGGGCATCTCGTGCTTCAGGTTTACCTTGTCCGGGCCGGTCACGAGGTCGAAGCAGGAGGCGATGATGCGGCCGTCCCAGACAATCGGTTCGCCGGGCTGGTCGAGGCCGCCGTCCACGCCCGTGCAGTCCGGGCTTTGGGCGATGCGCTCCACCTTGCCGTCCGGCGTCACCTTCGCGATGGCGTTCGCGGAGAAATCGGCAATATACAGGTTGCCCGCGTCGTCGAAGATCATGCCGTCCGTGCTCTGCAGCTGGGCGGCGTCCTGCGCGAAGATTTTGTTTTCGGCAAGGCTTCCGTCGGCGTTGAACGTAATGCGGTACACCGCGCCGTCGCCGAAATTGCCCACGTAGAGCGCGCCGTCCGGCCCAAAGACGATGCCGTCCGCGCCGTACTGACACGCGGGGTTCTGCGTCACGAACGTGGCGAAGATGTTTTTATCTTCCAATGTGTTCGTCACATGGATGTCGTGGTCATCAAGCGCGAAGCGGTAGACGCAGCTCACGAGCTTGCCGTCCTCGCGCTTCACCGGGTGCAGATAGCTCTGGGTCACATACATGTAGCCGTCCTTCACGCGGATACCGTTCGGATGCTCCATGTTGTCGGCGACGACGGTCGTCTCCAAAATCTCGCCCTCGTCCGTCACCTTTACCTTGATGACGCGGCCCTTGAACAGCAGCTCGGGGCGCTCGCTCCAGCCCTGGTTGTCGCAGAGATAGATGTTCCAATCCTCGTCGAACGCGATGCCCATGTTGCGCGCCACACCCGTCTCGGGGTGCACGGGCACGTCGAACCACTTCGTCACGTTGCCGTCTTTATCCAGGCGTACAACCACGCCGGATTTCTCATCCTCGGCATAATTGGGGCACGAGAGCACGAGGTTGCCGTGCCGGTCGACCGCCATGCCGTCCGGCGTGCAGATATATTCGGGCAAAACACTGAAAAGCTTCGATTCACGCATACTGATCTCCTCCTGAAATAATTAAGTCACGGACGGCGGACCGCCCGCGGCGTCCCTTGTGTGCGCCGTGAGCGGACGCCCCTTGCATGGGCGCTGTCCCGGATGATAAACCGGGACAGTGCCGCCGGGAATGCCGGCGCCTCAAAATTCGATCACGATCTTCTTTGTCCCCGGCTCGCGGCGCTCCACGAGCGCGAACGCGTCGATCACGTCCTCAAACCGGAACGTATGCGAGATAAAATCCATCGGATCGAGCACACCGGCGTTGATCCACGCCATGATCTGCGCATGTGCCTCGCCCTCCTCCTTTTTGCTGGGCCACTGTACAAAATTGAGGCTCCAGTTGTAGGGGGCGGTGCTCCAGTCAAGCTCCATGCCGAGCTTCGGCGAGATGCCGTAGCCGCAAATTTTGCCGTTGTATTTGATGAGGCCCATCGCCTGGTTCAGCAGCGCGTTCACGCCGACGGCATCCACAACGTTATCCACACCGTCCGGGAACAGGCTGCGCACCTCGGCGTCCACATCGCAGGTGCGGGAATTGAACGCATAGTCCGCACCCATGCGCTTGGCCTCGGCCACTTTATCGTCGAACACATCCGTCGTGATGACGGCGCCCATGCCCAGCAGCTTGCAGAAACGCGTAAAGCACAGGCCGACCGGCCCCGCGCCGAAGATGAGCACGCTCTCGTTGGGCCCAAAGCCAAAGCGGCGGATGGCGCTGAGCACCTCGCGGAACGTGATGATCATCGCCGCGCCCACGGCGTCCACCTTGTCGTCCGGGCGAAGCACCGTCTGGGCCAGATAGCCCTCGCTCCACTGCGGCGTGCCGGGGCCCATGCCGTTTTCGATATAGGCGCCTGCGTCGCCCACAACGGCGTATTCGCTGTACGCGCCCCAGCCCGGCGTATAGCCGTCCACGGGCTGCTCCAAAAACGGCAGCAGAACAAGATCGCCCTTTTTCAGGTTCTTCACGTCTGCGCCCGTCTCCACCACCTCGCCCACGCCCTCGTGGCCGAGAATGGCAGGATAGGTATCAAAATTTTTAAACGTGCGGTGGATGAGCTTCGTATCGGTGCCGTTGCACACGCCGCAGCTGCGCAGCTTTACCAGCGCCTGGCACCGGCCGTATGCGGGAACCGGGAATTCCCGGATCTCCAGCTTGCCCGCGGCGTCTACCGTCAATGATTTCATGCGATTGCCCCTTTCCTGTGTCGGATTTTCCTGTGTTAGCCAAATTTCCCCGTCAAATGCCTGAGCCCCGTTCTGCGCACCCTGGAGGCGCTCTCTTCAGGCAGTTTGACCTGCTTTTTGCCGCACATGGCGGAACTTTTCTATCTTTATTGTACCAAACCTTTTGCGGATGCACAAACCTCTTATCTTAGAAGCTGTACCAATAGCCGAAGTGCACAGCATGGCGAGCAAATTTTTTCCTCCGGCCTAAGAGCCGCCGCTGCGCGACGGTTGGCCTATGGACGCGCCTGCGGGCGCAGTGTCTGTCGAAGCCCCAAAATCGCAGGAATACTCTATGTATTTCAAGATTTTGGGGCAAAGACAGGCGGGAAATTTGCCGCCAGGATGTGTGCGGCGGCTATTGGTACGGCTTCTTAATAAAAGGTGTCATAACTTACACTTTTCCACTGCGGAAAAAGCCGGGGCGATGCGCTCCGGCCCTTTCCGCAGTGCGGACAAACAGAGCCGTTTTCGCTTCCGCTTTACCGGTGCGGGCTCACCACGCATATGCCTCCGGGGCCGGGCCGCCGGGGCCGGGGAAGATCTTGTCCAGCTCGGCAAGGAATGCGCCGTCGGGCTTTTTTTCCAGCACGCGCAGGCAGCTGTTCAGCTGCTCGATTGTGCGCACACCGATGATTGGCGCGGTGACGGCCGGACGCGTCAGCAGCCAGCCTTGCGCGGCCTCGGCCTCGGGAATGCCCGACTCGCCGCACAGCTTGCTGAACGCGGCCAGACGATCCTTGTATTTTTCGTAATTCTCCTTATTGTTCGAGCGGCGCAGCGTCTCGCTGCCCTTACCGGAGAGCAGGCCGCCGTCCAGCGGGCCCCATGCCACAAAGCCGATGCCCAGCGCCTCGCACGCGGGCAGCACCTCCAGCTCGGGCAGGCGGGAATTGAGGTTGTACTTATCCTGCTCTACCGAAATGCCCATGAAGCGACGCGCCTTCGCCTCGCTCTGCGCCAGCGCCAGCTGCCACGCGGGGAAGTTGCTCGCCCCCACGTAATCGATCAGGCCGCGCTCGAACAAATTCTGAAACACGTCCCAGTTTTCGTCCCATGTGACGGAGCGGTCGATGTGGTGCATATAGTACAGCTCCACATGCTCGGTCTGCAAACGGCGCAGCGATGCCTCCAGATGGCGACGCACCTTGTAGATGGACAGGCCCGGTACCGTGTTGGGGCCGTCGTTCGGATCTTTCATATCCTCGTGCACCTTGGTGGCAAGCACCACCCTCTCGCGGCGCGAACCGCCCTGTCTGAACCAGCGGCCGATGATCTCCTCGGTGATGCCCTGATCTCCCGTCAAAAAGCCGTAGTTGTTTGCGGTATCAAAGAAGTTGATCCCCGCGTCGAGTGCAGCGTCCATGATGTAGAACGCGTCCTTCTCGGATGCCGTGCTGCCGAAGTTCATCGTGCCGAGGCACAGCCGGCTCACATACAGGCCCGTGCGGCCCAGCTTGGTATATTCCATTGTTCTGTCTCCTCCGTCCTTGCTGTATCATTTGAGAAAAGCGATAGACCGGCCGGCCGAAAGGCTCTTCTCCCGGCGGCCGCCCCCGCGCTGCCCCGTGCCGAAAGGGGATCATGGCAAAATACCCCGGAAAGCACAGGGGTGACATACCAAAAGCATACCACCCCTGTGCTCTTNCCTGCAAGTGATCGATNAAAATTATTTCATGGANGCCAGATATTCATCCAGCTGGCGCTGGATCTCCTCGCGCACCTTTTCNATGCCGGCGGCNTCCATCATCTTCTGGTACTCCGCAAGGCCGGANACCGGATCNGTGTAGCCCAGCTCCAGCGGCCACCAATANTGNTGNTGCGTGCTCACGCAGGCGTCGTACTCCGTCTGGATGGAGGAGGTATCGACAACGAACGAGCGGAAGCTCTGCGCNCCCTTGCCGTCCTGAATGGTGGAATCCCATTCCTGCTTCAGCTGGTCATATGCCTCCGGCGTGCCGGCGCCGTTGTGCATATAATCGCTGTTGCGCACGGCCCACATCGAGGACGTATTGTAATTGTCGGTGTCGATCATCGTGATCTCGCCCTTGTCGTTCAGCTCGTAGGAAACGCCCTCGATGCCGTAATAGAACAGCATGAANGCTTCTTCNTTCGTCGTGAGGTAATCCCACAGAGCCANNGCGCGCTCGGGATGCTTCGAGTTNTTGGCGATGACCATNGCGTCCTGCGTGAACGAGAGGTTCGAGATATCGNTCACGAANTTTGCNTAGTGCACNTCCCACTCGGGATTGCTGATGGCGTCGCTGACAAAGTTNTCCACGTTGTGNACCACCAGCGGGGAAACGCCGTTCTTGAACTTGGCGGAGTCCGTATCGGACAGCGCCGACTTCGGGAACAGGCCCTTTTCGTTCCAGCGGTTCATCATTTCGAGGAATTCGGGGGTCTTGTCATACTCATAGTACGTAAAGATCTGCGGGTTCTCCTCGCTCGGGTCGATCCACAAGAAGTCGTTTTGCGCGCCCTTTACCGGATACATTTTGTTGTAATACATAAAGACGTCGTCAACCTCGGAGCCCATGGAGTACAGGGACAGCGGCTGCATCTCGGGATAGTTCTCCTTGATGAGCGTCAGATATTCCTCCATATCCTCGAAGTTCTGGATCTCTTTATCGAAGCCGAGATCCTTGACGAGGTCCATGCGGTAGATCGGGCCGTAGGCGGAATAGGTGCGGTTCAGCGAGGGGATGCAGTAGGTGACGCCATCCAGCATGGCCTGCTTCTTGGCGGTGTCGGAAGCCAGCGCATAGTTGTTGGGCGCATAGGTTGGCCACAGCTCATCCAGCTCCATGAACGCACCGCTCTTTGCCAGAGACGGGTAGTTCAGCCAGCTGGCAGTATAGGCAATGTCGAGCTCCTCACCGGAGCCGAACAGCAGCGGATACTTGTTGGGATAGTCGGCAAAGCTGATGAAGTTCACCTTCAAGGTGCAGTTCAGTTCCGCAAGCAGCATCTCATTCAGCTGATCCCAGATGACCTGCTGCCCGGCGGGCTCGGTGCCGAGGTAGTACATGATGATCTCCACCTGCTCGGAGGTATCCAGCACAGGCTGTCCGGCGGGCTCGTCATTGCCGCCATCCGAAGGAGTGCTGTCCGCAGGTGCGGCCGGAGCGGGCTGGCTGCTCGAAGAGCTGCTGCAGCCTGCCAGCAGCATGATGAGCATCAGCATCGCCAACAGAAGGGAAAGTACACGTTTTTTCATGTTTGTCCTCACTTTCTTTTACAAAATTGCTTTATGGGGAACCCCGGTCAGCCCTTGACGGCGCCGACCGTGATACCTTTCACGAAATATTTCTGCACGAACGGATAGAGCAGTACGATCGGGCCTGTCGCGACAACGGCCATCGCAAGCTTGATCGTATTCGTGGGCAGGCTGTCAACCTTGATCCCGGCCTGCGCCGCGATGCGCGCCAGAGACTGCGCCTGGTTGAGCATATCGTACAGCATATACTGCAGCGGGTATTTTTCCGCGCTGTTGATGTAAAGCATTGCGTTGTACCAATCGTTCCAGTAGTGCAGCGCCATAAACAGGCCGATGGTGGCAAGGCCCGATTTGCTCAGCGGCAGGATGATGCTGCGGAAGATCCTGAACTCCCCTGCCCCGTCAAGCTTCGCGGATTCGATCAGCTCCACGGGGATGGAACCGACAAAGCTGCGCATGATCAGCAGATTGAATACGCTCAGCATGCCCGGCAGGATCAGCGCGAGCAGATTGTCTTTCAAGTGCAGATACTGGATGTAGAAAATATAGGTGCTGACCATACCGCCGTTGAACAGCGTGGTAAAGTAGAAGAAGAACGAAAAGCTGTTGCGGTATTTGAAATCCCTGCGGCTGATCACATAGGCGGCCATCGTCAGAATAAACAGTCCGATGCCTGTACCCACGACGGTGATCAGNATGGATACGCCATAAGCATGGACGATCTTCTCCGGAAATTTGAAGACTGATTGATAGGCCTCAAGCGTAAAGCCCCGCGGAAAGATGCTGTAGCCCTGCAGCCGGATCAGATTTTCGTCGGAAAACGAGCCGGAGATCATGAAAACAAACGGCAGCAGGCAGATCAATGCGACCAGCGTGATGAATGTATAGCCCAGCACATTGAACGTAATGGTTGCACTGTCCTTGCGGACACGGTTGGAAGCGGCCATTTTCACATCTCCTTTCNTCAAAACAGTGCGTTATCCGGATCGACCCTGCGCACGATGGCGTTGACCGTCACGATAATGACAAAGCACAGCACGGACTGATACAGCGTTGCGGCCGCCGTCATGCCCATATTGCCGCTCGTTGTCAGTGCGCGGAATACGTACGTATCGATCACGTCNGTCGCGTTGAACAGCTGTCCGTTGTTGCCGACGATCTGATAAAACATCTCAAAATCGCCGCGCAGGATACGCCCGACATTCAGCAGCAGCATCGTGATGATCGTGGGCTTGATGGCCGGAAGCGTGATGTGGCGGATACGCTGGAAGATATTCGCGCCGTCGATCTCCGCCGCCTCATAGCACTCGGTATCGACGCCCGTGATCGCGGCAATGTACACCACCGAATTGTAGCCGCACCATTTCCACGCGTTGAACGCGCAGATGATGATGGGCCATACCCACGGCATGGAGTAGACATTTACCGGGTCTGATCCGATGCTTGTGAGAATGCTGTTCATCAGGCCCGTCTCGTAGTTGAAAATATTGTACACAAATGTGCCGACGATGACCCAGGAAATGAAGTACGGAAAGAAGATCACCGACTGCGCGGTTTTTTTGCAGGGGATCACCTTCATCTCGGAGAGAACGATCGCGATCAGGATCGCCAGCCCCTGCGAGGTGATGAGATTGAGCAGATTGTAAAGGATCGTATTGATGGTGATCTTCCAGCCGACGCCCGAAATGAACAGGAAGCGGAAGTTCTCAAGGCCGTGCCACGGACTTTTGAAAATGCCGAGATTGAACTTGTAATCCTTGAAAGCAAGCACGAGGCCCGACATCGGCAGATAAGAGAATATCAGCACCACCAGCACCGCCGGGAGGATCATCAAAAACAGTGCGCGGTTTTTCTTCAGCTCCTGGCCCAACGCACGAAGCCTTCCTTTCATCTTTCGTCCCCCCCTCTTATTCACATACATCCTGTGCGGCCTCAACCACCCAGCGGATCCTCTCCGTGCCGATATCCGTCGGCAGCGAGCAATCCGGCCCCAGCATAAAGCCCTGTTTCCCGCCCTCGCGGATGAGCCGCTTTGCCTCGCCCTGCACNGCCTCTTTGCTGCCTGTGTACATCACGCCGCCTACACGGTTGTCAAAGCCGCCCCATGCGGGCCGTCCGCGGAAGAACGCGCGNATCTCTTTCACNCTCTTATGATCCACATATGCCGCCCAGCTGACGGCGCCGGAGGGATACTCCTCCCAGCTTTCCAGATGGTTGTACGTACCGGCCTCGTCCGCGTCCCAGCCGCAGCAGTGCAGCACATTATAGCGGCTGATGGAATTTGCGTGATCCAACACCTTGCGGTCGCTTGGCTCAACCCACTTTTTGTATTCCTCCGGTGTGAAACGCGTCACCTCGGCGTTCTGCACACTGTAAAAGATGCCGTCCACGCCGATCTCGCGCAGCAGACAATCGANCAGCGCNATCTCGTCCTGTGCGATCACCTCGCACGCGTGCATCACGGCTTTCGGGTCCTGCCGCATACACGCCATCATCTTGTCCCAGCCCACCTGCAGGCGAAAGATGGAGAGCGGGCAGAANAGCGTATAGAACGTAAAGCACTCGCCGTCCAGCCGGTCGACGATCTGGCGCGCACGCTCTATCTGCTCGCGCATAAAGGGCGTATCCATGCCCACGTGCTCGATCTTGTAGAGTGCCGCCGCGTCCTGCAGATCCTGCAAAACCGGGGCAGGCCAGCCGAAGTAGCCGTCGCTGGAGATCTTCACAACGTCCAGCCCGGTCTCCCGGTAAAATTTCAGATGGGCCTCCACAACGTCCTCGCCGCGCTCCAGCTCCGGCGAATAATGCCGCCAAAAGCACGCCGGCACATGGTCCACCGGTTCATTGTTGAAAAAAGCTTCTACACGTTCCCGTTTGTTCATTTCGATTTCTCCTCCGACGTTTTCGCTTTGCCGGGCAGACCCGTCTCGATCAGGCGCAGCACGGTGCACATATAAATTTTCCACGCCATGAACAGCGTGTCGATACACTGGGATTCATCCGGCTGATGGCATTCTCCATGCCCGTCCGGCAGGCCGAGCACCGTCAGATCCTTGGGCAGGCCCGGGCCGAAGCCGACCGCGTTCGGCACCTTGCGGGCGTAAGTCCCGCCGCTCATCACGTACGGCTTTTGCTCGTGCCCCGTCACATCTGCAAACACGCGCGTCAGGAACTGCAGCCACGGGGCGTCCGGGTCCTCATGGTTCGGCGCGCTGTCACGCGTCACCTCCACCGTAAGCCCGTATTGCTCCACAGCCTCTGCTACATCAGCGACGATCTTTGCAGACTGCGCCGTGATCGGATACCGCAGATTCATCGTCACCTCCATACGGCCGTCTTTTTTCGAGAGCAGTGTCGGCGCGCACGTCATGCGGCCGCTGTCGGCGTCGGAGCATTCCACGCCGAGCGCCGCGCCGTAGCCGTCCGAACCGGCCACCGAGAGAAAACGGAAGCAGTTCCGGTCCGTCTCGCTCAGGCCATCTCGCCTCAGGCATTCCTCACCCAGTCTGCCGAGTGCGTTGACGCAATTGTCGGGATAGGCCGAATGACCGGGTACTCCCTCGGCGGTGACCGTCTCGCCGCAGATCACCGCCGCTGCCTTGCCCGGAATCGCGTTGACGGCCTGCCCGCCCTCCAGTGCTTCCACCGCNCCGGAGAGCGGCGCAGACGTCAGCTTTAACTCCAGAAAGCCCTTTTCGCCGTAGCAGACGGGNAACGCGCANTCCGGAACAAAAGAGCAGGTCGGCGCCGGTTCGAGCTTCAGATACTCGACCACATCCTTCATGCCGGATTCCTCCTGACAGCCGTAGATCAGGCGGATCTCAAACGGGGGCACGATATCGTTTTCTTTTAAGTAGCGCAGCAGGTAGAGCGAGCCGATGTCCGGCCCTTTGTTGTCCTGCGTACCGCGTCCGAGCAGATAATTCTTGACCTTTTTGCATTGGAAGGGCTCGTAGATCCATCCCTCGTCCACCGGGACAACATCCAGGTGGCCCCAGATGCCGAGCTGCTNTTCGCCCGTGCCATACCGAATAGAAATCGCATGCCAATCGTGTATTTTCCACGCAAAGCCGTATTTGTCGGCCAGGCGCGACATCTGCCGCAGCGCCTCGGCGCAGGCACTGCCATAGGGATAGCCGCCCTCGCCCTCCTCGCAGATGCTTGGGATCGCCACAAGGCTTGCCACATCTGCGAAAAATTCCTCCTGATGTGCCTCGAGCCANGCATCCAGCCCCTGCAAAAGTGCCTGCATGTTNGCCTTTTCCGTCACAGNAATCCCTCCGTTCTTTTTTGTCCGTCTGCCAAAGTCAGAGACAAATGCCCCCGTGGGCAGCCGNTCCCCAAAATCTTTGCGCCNGGGGCNCCCGGACTTTTCCGGGATCTATGCTCCAACCATCGCCTGCAGGATCAACTCGTCCGTGCGNCTCATNCCGTCCCGCGCGATGACCGCGACCTTTTCCACCGTGGCATCGGGCGTTTTTTGCACAATACCCTCNCCCACACCAAAGCCGTGTCCCCGGAATGTGAGCTCAATGGCCATCTGGGCCGCCTCCACACTGGANGCGATCTTCGCTGCGCACGATGCTTTTGCGCCATCGCAGAAAATGCCCGCGACATTGGCAAGCGTATTGCTCACCACGCCGGCGATCTGCTTTATGCTGCCGCCCATCAGATACGCAATGCCCGCGCCTGCGCCCGCTCCGGCGCTTACCGCGCCGCAATAGGCCGAGAGCCGACCGATCTGCTGCTTCTGGTAAATGGCCGAGAGATTACTGACGCAAAGTGCCCGGTAAAGCTGCTCCTGCGATGCGCCCAACTCCCGCGCATAGACAATGACGGGAAGTGAAACCGTCATCCCCTGATTGCCGCTGCCGGAGTTTACCACTACCGGCAGCTCGCACCCGCTCATGCGGGCATCTGAGCCGGCGGCGGGCATCGCNCGGGCCATGGTTTTTACCTCACTGCCGTAAACAGCCACCAGCATTGCCCCAACGCCCGANCCGCACAGGTGCTCCAGCCCGTACTCAGCAATGCGCGTATTATACCCGATCTGCCGGTCCAGCAGCTCTTTTACGTCGTCGATCTCCACGGTCTGCGCGAATTCGCAGATCCGGTCAAAATTCAAAAACTCACAGCGCTNGTCCTGTTCGTCCCGCTGCGCCTGCCGTTCCTCAAATACTGTCCCGCCGTTTTTTTCGATGCGCACGATACCGGTATGGCTGCCGCGCAGCTCTACGAGNACATTCTCGCCGTCCGCCGACATTTCAACGATCAGATGCAGCTTTTCGGGCGTATCCAACAGGCGAACGCTGCATCTGTTCTGTTCCAGCAGCTTTTTCGCCGTCTGCCTGTCCTGTTCAGAAACCGCGTGCAGCACCTCCAGGCCGCTTTCCGCATCGCCGCCAACGGCGCCGATCGCCGCGGCGATCTCTACCCCGCGCAGGCCTCCTGTGGCCGGGACGACCACGCCCTTTACATTTTTTATGATATTGCCGCTGCACCGCACAGTAATATGCTCCGGAAAATACCCCAGCTCTTTCCGCGCCCGTGCACACGCATATGCGATGGCGATTGGCTCCGTGCAGCCAAATGCCGGCACCAGCTCTTTTTTCAGAATGGAAAGANAGGCGTTGTATTGCATTCGATCCATAAGACGTTCCTTTTTTGTTTCTTTGTCATTACATTGCAACGTTGTTATGTTTTGATAATATACCATTCTGTGGATACTGTCAAGAGAAAAAGCTTTTCTGAAAAAAAANTTGTCAAAACGTCTAAAATCATTGACGCTGTTTTGTCGCTATGTTATAATAAAGCGGCAACAAACAGGTACAAGAGGTGTCTGCGATGATCGAAGACCATACCCTGGATAAAAAGATTCCCATTCCCCTTTACTATCAGCTGAAAATGATCATTGATGCGGAGATCAAGCAGGGCNGCTATCCGCCGGGAGCGCTGATCCCCACGGAAGAGGAGCTGATTGCCCGTTTCGGCATCAGCCGCACCACTGTCCGGCAGGCCATTACCGAATTGGTTCAGGAGGGCAAGCTTTACCGGATCAAAAGCAAAGGGACCTTTGTCGCGCAGGGCAAGCTCAACCAGGACTTTATCGTCCGCCTGGAATCGTTCAACGACCAAATGGAAAAACTCGGAAAAACGCCCTCCACAGAGGTTTTGGATTTTAAGCTCGGTATCGCTCCGCTCAATGTATCGGAAGCGCTGCAGCTCGATCCGAANGAATCCATCATCTTCCTGCAGCGCAAGCGTTTTGCGGACGATTCCCCCATTGTCGTTTTGAAAACCTATCTTCCCACACNGCTTTGCTCTTTCGTGATGCAGCACNATTTTACAGNGGAATCCCTGTACAANGTATTGGAAGAACACGACCCCGCTTACAAGGTNCATCATGTGCGCCGTGTTGCCGAGGCGCTCAAGGCGCCGCAGGCCATTGCAANGCATCTCAAAATCAAAACGGGCGATCCCGTTTTGTTCTTTACCTCCACAGGCTATACGGCCGCAGGCGTACCCATCGAATATTCCCGGGCCTACTACAGAGGCGACTGCAACAAATTTGAAGTTACCGTCATGGCATAAAGCAGCGCCCCTGATTCGAACACGCGTTCGGATCAGGGGCGCTGCTTTTCTTTTTCTCTGTTTTTNGGGAAGCTCTGATTCAATNGATGCGTCAAATCGGTGGTTTATTCAGAGGTTNCCTNATATCGGTTGCNCTTTTCTCCCGATTCGGTTTTTCAATTTTTCTTGCGCCATTTTCTTGCGCGGTTTCGGCAAGCCGCCTTTTTTACAGCCGCGTCACGCCGTCCTTATCCACGCGGGCCAGCACAAGCTTTTGCGGCGCGGGCTGCGCATCGCTGAACGTCAGCGCGGCGCACAGCTTCTCCTCTGCGGCGGCAAAGCGCGCGGCGTCGTTTGCACAGAGCGTCGCAAGCACATCGCCCTTTTGCACACGGTCGCCCGTCTTTTTCAGCAATCGGATGCCCGCTGAAAGGTCGAGCGCGCTCTCCTTTGTCTCGCGCCCGGCGCCCAGCAGCACGGCGGCAACGCCGATGCCCTCGGTGTCGGTGGCGCTGATCCAGCCGTCCCGCTCGCTGACCACATCATATGTGTGCGCAGCCGCGGGCAGCTTTGCAGGGTCGTCGATCGCCGCNGCGTCCCCGCCCTGCGCAGCCGCCATCTGCCGCAGCTTTTGCAGCGCCGCGCCGCTTTGCAAAGCCTGCCGGGCAATGGCGCGGCAATCGTCCAACTCTCCCTTGCCCGCCAGCCACAGCAGGTTTGCGGCAAGTGCGAGGCAAACTTCTGTCAAATCGGCCGGGCCTTCGCCGCGCAGCGTCTCGACAGCCTCGGCCACCTCGAGGCTGTTGCCGATGTTATGCCCCAGCGGCGTATCCATATCGGTGATCAGCGCCGCCGTGCGGCGGCCGTTGTGCTCACCGATCTCCACCATCGCCTTTGCCAGCGCGATGGAGTCNTCGAGCGTCTTCATAAACGCGCCGCTGCCCGTCTTCACGTCCAGCAAAATGCAGTCCGCGCCGGAGGCGAGCTTCTTGCTCATAATGCTGCTCGCAATCAGCGGCACGCAGGACACCGTGGCCGTNACNTCGCGCAGCGCGTACATCTTTTTATCGGCAGGCGCAAGATTTCCTGTCTGCCCGATGACGGCAAGGCCGATCTCGTTCACCTGTTTGAAAAACGCCTCCTGTGTGAGCGCGACGCTGCAGCCGGGGATGGATTCCAACTTATCGAGCGTGCCNCCCGTGTGGCCAAGGCCGCGGCCGCTCATCTTTGCCATGCGCACGCCGCAGGCCGCCACGATGGGCGCGACGATNAGCGTCGTCTTATCCCCCACGCCGCCCGTGGAATGCTTATCCGCCTTCACGCCTTCGATGGCCGAGAGATCCACNGTATCGCCGCTGTGGGCCATTTCGGCAGTGAGCTGCGCGGTCTCTTCNGCGGTCATCCCGCGCAGGTAAATCGCCATCAGNAGCGCGCTGGCCTGATAATCGGGGATGCTGCCGTCGGTGTAGCCCTTTACAAAATAAGCGATCTCCCCGGGCGTCAGCACACCGCCGTCGCGCTTTTTTGCAATGATATCATACATTCGCATGGAGTGTTCCTCCCTTTTGTTGTTTCTTCGTTGTTTCAAAGGATTTGAGAAGCTGTGCCGATAGCCGAGGTGNACNGCATGGCGAGCAAATTTTCAGGCTGTCAAAGCCCCAAAATCGCAGGAATACTTGATGTCCCCGCAAGGGGGATGCCAAAATTCTCGGGCAACAAAGCCGCTAAGAATTTTGCAATATTTCAAGATTTTGGGGCAAAGGCAGGCGGGAAATTTGCCGCCAGGATGTGTGCGGCGGCTATTGGTACGGCTTCCTGANACTGCNTTCATTCCAGTGTCAAAAAAGCGCCGGCAACACGCTTTTTCGGGAAAGNATGCCGGATGCTGCCATTTGNNCNCNTGCANCCGCCTTGATTGGTACCTGCCTTGATCCGGATAAAAAGAGCTCCGAATAATCTTGATTCCGCTTAAGTATCAGCGCAGCAATCCATTCAGAGATTCCCTAATACAACACCGCCATTTGCTGNTACACAAAATCCGGACTGCGCGTCAAAAACACATCCGGTTCTGGTGTTTTTTCAGGAGCGGCCAGAAAATTCACAATATGCAGCCGGTAGTACCATTCCCCTGTGTCCTGATCCAACTTGCGCTCGTTCCAAAGTACACGGCCATANTGACCCTGCTTCAGAGAAAAAGCCGTCTCGTTTAAAATATCCCGGCAGCAGAANGCGGAGTGCTCATTCCAATAGTCCTGATTGTGNCCCCGCCGCACCGGACGGCCGCTGCGGCGTTCATCATAAAAGAATGTCACTGCATAGCGATCTTCCTCGAATTGAAGCGACAAATTGGTAAGGCTCAAATCCGAAGCGGAAGAATAACATTGAAAGTGATACGCCTCGTTCATCTGCAGTACTTGGAACGCGCGCCCTTTTTGCCAAAAGTGCAAATTGTGAACCAGTATATTGCCACAATGTGCATCCGGAACTTTCTCCANCAAAAAAGCCNTGGGAAATTNCGCCCGCATTCCGGCGTAAGGAGAAGCTCTTTCCCTCTTTCCCCAGGAAAGGCAGGCATCCTGAACCAAAAGCATAGCAGCTGTTCCCCTCTTCCGCCGGTCTNTTCCATCCTCGTACATCCGGGTTGGCACTGCCGCCGGGAAAAGCAATTTNCCCGGCGGCAATACGCTTCTGTNTCTCTAAAATTATGAGTTCTGAATTNTGAATTATGAATTGAACCCCTCACCGGCTGCCCTTATCGTACGGCACGCCTTCCGCGCGCGGGGCCATCGAGTTTTTGCTCGTGAACGCCAGCACAATCAGCGTTGCGATATAGGGAATCATCTTATAAATATCGTTCGGCACGCCGAGATTCGCGAGGAACGGGATGCCGGAATAGGCCGAGGCGATGGTTTTCATCAATCCGAAGAAGAACGCCGCGAACAGGATNCGGCTGGGCCGCCACTGGCCGAAGATGAGCACCGCCAGCGCAAGNAAGCCGTAGCCCGCCACCGAGGCGTTGAAGTTGGTGGAGGTAGGAATNACGAACACCAGCCCGCCGATGCCGCCCAGCGCGCCGGAAATGGCGACGCCCGCGTAGCGCATCTTATACACGTTCACGCCCACGCTGTCCGCCGCCTGNGGGTGCTCGCCGCACGCGCGCAGGCGCAGGCCAAACCGCGTTTTATACAGCACAACGGCCGATGCCGCCAGCACCGCAAAGCCCAGATACGTGGTGATATACGTGTTTTGGAACAGCAGCGGCCCCAGCACCGGGATATCGCCCAGAAGCGGNACCTTCGCGATGCGGAAATCGTTGCGGAACGGGATCTGTTGTACCTGCCGGATCATNCGCGCGGCGAAAATGGCAAACGCCGGGGCGAACATNTTGATCGCNGTGCCGCTGATGACCTGATCGGCCTTCATGTTGATGGCCGCGTAGGCATGCGTCATCGAGATGAGCACGCCCACCGCCGCCGCCACCAGAACAGCCAGCAACANCAGCAGCTGCGGCGGCAGCCCGAGCGCGCCCTGCATCAGGTTGATGAACAGGATNCCCGAAAACGCGCCCATGATCATGATGCCCTCCAGCGCGATGTTGACAACGCCGCTGCGTTCGCTGAACATGCCGCCCAATGCGACGATCAAAAGCGGGATGGAAAAGAACATGGTCTGCTGTACCAGAAAATAGACAGTATTCACGCGTTGTCGCCTCCTTTCGGCTGCTGGGCGTCTGCTTTGGCTGCCGGTTCAGGCGGCCCGTCTTGCGGNNCCGGAGCGGCAGCCGCCTTGCCCTTCTGCGCTTTCTTCCTGATAACGCGTTCGACAATGCCGCGCAGCAGCAGCGAGAACGCCGCGAAGTANATGACCACGGCAATGATGATATCGATCACCTGCGGCGCAAAGCCGTAGATCTGCATGTTGAAGCCGCCCTGGTTCAGATACGCCACAAACAGGCCCGCGAAGATNATGCCGATGGGATGGTTCAGGCCCAGCAGCGCCACCGGAATGCCGTTGAAGCCCTCGGCCGCAAGCGTATCCACCACCTCGATGCTCTTGCCCGCGCCCGCAAGGTACAGGCACGCGCCGCCAAGGCCGGAGAGCGCNCCAGCGATGACCATCGACCAGATGATGCCGCGCTTTTCGTTGATGCCCGCGTAGCGCGCCGCGTCGCGGCTGTAGCCGCACGCCTTCAGCTCATAGCCGAATTTCGTCTTTTCGATCACGTAATACACCACAATGCCCGCCAAAATGGCGATCAGNATGCCCGCGTTGGCGCTGGATGCCGTCATGCCGCTGCGGAAGATCTTGTCCATGCCCAGCTTCGGCGCGTTGGCGTTTGCCGCCACCGGCAGCGACTGGTTTTTCAGCGAATCAAACACCGTCAGCTGGATGAGGAAATTTACGCCGTACATGCCGATGTAGTTCATCATGATGCAGGCGATCACCTCGTTCACGTTGCACAGCGCCTTCAGCACCCCCGGCAAAAGGCCCCACAGCGCGCCNGCCANCGTCGCGGCCAGAAGGCAGACNATCCACAGCAGCGGGCCGGGGATGAACGTGCAGTGCACGCCGATGAGCACGGCCACATACGCGCCCACGATGAACTGCCCCGAGGCGCCGATGTTGAACAGGCCCGTCTTGTTGGCAAAGCCCACCGAAAGGCCCGTCAGGATGATGGGNGTGGCCGCGTACAGCACCTGGCCGAGATTGCGCAGATCGGATAAGCCGCCCGTCAAAATGGCGATGAGGCCNGGGAACGCATTGACAGGGTCGGCGATCAGCAGCACCACAAAGCCGATGGCAAGGCCGCACAGGATGGCCAGCACCGAGGCCATAAAGTTGGAAAAGCCCTCTTTTTCCGTCAGGCTCTTTTTGTTCGGTCTGTCGTTCATTGCGCTGCCTCCTTCTTCGAGCCGGCCATATACAGGCCCANCTCCTGCACCGTCACCTGNTTCGGATCCAGCTCGGCCACGATGCGCCCTTCATAGATGACGAGGATGCGGTCGGAAAGCTGCATCACCTCGTCCAGCTCTAAGCTGACAAGCAGGATGGCCTTGCCCGCGTCGCGCTCCTCCACCAACTTGCGGTGGATGTATTCGATGGCGCCCACATCGAGGCCGCGCGTGGGCTGCACCGCNATCAGCGCGTCCGGGTTCCGGTCGATCTCGCGCGCGACGATGGCCTTCTGCTGGTTGCCGCCGGACATGCTGCGCGTAACGGTGCGCGCACCCTGTCCCGATCGGATGTCGAATTTCCCGATCAGGCCGTNGGCATATTCATAGATTGTATCGTATTTCAAAAAGCCGTTCCGGCAAAAGCGCGGCTCAAAATAGCTTTGCAGCACCAGATTGTAGGCGAGGTTGTAATCGAGCACCAGGCCGTGGCGGTGCCGGTCTTCNGGGATATGGCCAAGGCCGCCCGCGTTGCGCTGGCGGATAGGCGCGTGCGTAACATCGCGCCCGTTCAGCGTCACCGTGCCGGATTCCGGCNCGGCNAGGCCCGTCAGCGCGTAGACAAGCTCGGTCTGGCCGTTGCCGTCGATGCCCGCGATGCACACGATCTCGCCCTTGCGCACATCCANACTGACATTGTCCACAACGTTTTTCGTTCCGCCGTGCCCTTTTACGCACAGCCCGCGCGCCGAGAGCACCGTTTCGCCGGGCTTTGCGGGNGTCTTTTCCACCGAGAGGCTCACCTTGCGGCCCACCATCATCTCGCTCATGTCCTCTTTGCTGGTGGCGGCCACATCCACCGTGCCGATGTACCGCCCCTTGCGCAGCACGGTGCAGCGGTTNGCCACGGCCTTGATCTCGTTCANCTTGTGCGTGATGAACAGGATGCTCTTGCCCTCGGCGGCAAGCCCCTGCATGATTTTCATCAGCTCGTCGATCTCCTGCGGCGTCAGCACGGCCGTCGGCTCGTCAAAGATAAGGATCTCGTTTTCGCGGTACAGCATCTTCAAAATCTCGACGCGCTGCTGCATGCCCACCGTGATATCGCTGATCAGCGCGTCCGGGTCCACACGCAGGCCNTACTGCTCGGAAAGGGCCATCACGCGNGCGCGGGCCTTGTCCATCTTCAAAAAGCCCTTGCTCGTGGTCTCGACGCCAAGAATGATGTTTTCCAGCACGGTAAAATTGTGCACTAACTTGAAGTGCTGGTGCACCATGCCGATGCCCAGGCGGTTCGCGTCGTTCGGGTCGTTGATCTGCACCGGCTGGCCGTTTTTCTTGATGACGCCCTTTTCCGGCTGATACATGCCGAACAGCACGCTCATCAGCGTGGATTTTCCCGCGCCGTTTTCACCCAGCAGGGCGTGAATCTCGCCCTTTTTCAGCTGGAGCGTCACGTCGTCGTTGGCGATGATGCCGGGAAANTCCTTGGTGATGCCGCACATCTCGATGATATACTCGTCCATTCGCTCACTCCTCTTTGCAAATCGTTCCGAAGGCTTTGCTTCCTGTACGGGGGCTTCGGGCCGGGCCGCCGCACCGGACGGCACACGCGCCAANGCCCGTCCCCCCACTGATGATAGTTCTATTGTAGCATACTGTCGGTTTTTGTGCTACTATAAATTGTGAAATTGTGCCGGAAATCCATATTTTTTCTCCCGATCCGGCCCGCGTATTGCCGGGCGTGAAATTTCGGAAAACGCNGATGCGATTTTTNGGGAATGCCCGCCCGGCTGCACGAAACCGAATTTGGGATACTTTTTGAAGAACGCGCCNGCGCGTACATGCAGGGCATTCCTTTGCCTGCTGCNCGGAAATGGGAGGCCCTGCATCGCCATCTTTTTGCGCGATTGGCTTGACATGTCCCCGATTTCTGTCTACACTAAGGGTAACGCACAAAAGCGGATCGAAAACGCGNGTTTTTCAAAGGACGTTTCCGCTCTGCCTGATAAAAACATTTTCGAAGGGGGACGCAGCGATGCGCTATGCGATTGGGATCGACCTCGGCGGCACCAATATTGCCGTCGGCATCGTCACAGAGGATCATGTTTTACTGGATAAGGACAGCACGCCCACACTTGCCAGGCGCCCATGGCAGNAGGTGGCGGCGGATATGNCACGGCTTTCCCTCGCGCTTGTGGAACGCAACGGCCTTGCGCGNACGGACTGCGCCGGCATCGGCATCGGAAGCCCCGGCATCTGCAACGGCGAGACGGGCGAGGTCGTCTATTCGAACAATCTGTACTGGGAGCATGTGCCCCTGTGCGCCGCGATCACGCAGCAAACCGGCTTTGCCTGCCGTCTGAGCAACGACGCCAACTGCGCCGCTCTGGGCGAGGTGGTGGCCGGCGCGGCCAAGGGCTGCAAAAACGCGGTGCTGCTCACGTTAGGCACCGGTGTCGGCGGCGGCGTGATCATCGACGGAAAAATTTACGAGGGACAGGACAGCGCCGGNGCCGAGNTGGGCCATTCNACGCTCATCTCCGGCGGCGTGGAGTGCACCTGNGGGCGCAAAGGGTGCATCGAGAGCTACGTCTCGGCCACGGGGCTCATCCGGCAGGCCACGGAGGCCGCCGCGGCGCATCCCGAGAGCCTTCTGAACAAAGAGCGCATCTCCGCGCGCAGCGTATACGNGGCCATGCGCGCGGGCGACGCGACGGCCAGGGCCGTTGTGGCGCAATATGAAGAATATCTGGGCGAGACGATCACGAACTTTGTAAATATCTTCCGCCCGGAGATCNTGCTGCTGGGCGGCGGCATCTCGGGCGANGGCAAAAAGCTCACCGACCCGATGAACGAATATGTGAAGGCACACTGCTTCGGCGGAGACAAAAGCTATATCACGCGCGTGGAAAAGGCAACGCTGGGCAACCAGGCGGGTATCATCGGCGCGGCAGCACTGTGCCTCACCGCACCCGCCGCAGCGCCGCTGAAGCTGCAGCCCGCGTATAAGGATTATCTGTGGGGCGGCGAGCGCCTGAAGGCCGAGTACGGCAAGCAGACCGAACTCTCTCCGCTGGCCGAAAGCTGGGANCTGAGCTGNCACAAGGACGGCCCGAGCGTAATCGCGGACGGCCCATACGCCGGCAAATCGCTGGCTGAATACATCGCGGCGAACCCCGCCTGCCTTGGCGCAAAGCACAAGGGCGGCGCGTTCCCNGTGCTCATCAAGCTGATCGACGCGGCAAAGCCGCTTTCGGTGCAGGTACACCCGAACGACGGCTACGCGCAGCGNGTGGAGGGCGAGCCCGGCAAAACCGAGATGTGGTACGTGGCGGACGCCGCGCCCGGCGCAGCGCTGTATTACGGCTTTTCCAGGGAGATCTCGCGCGAGGAGGCAGCAAAGCGCATCGCGGACGGCACGCTGACGGACGTGCTGAACGCAGTGCCCGTCAAGGCGGGCGATGTATTCTTCATCGAGGCGGGCACGGTGCACGCCATCGGCGCGGGCATCCTGATTGCCGAGATCCAGCAAAATTCCAACACCACTTACCGCGTGTTTGATTACGGCCGCATTGGCGCGGACGGCAAGCCGCGCGCGCTGCACGTGGAAAAGGCGCTGGATGTGGCAAAACTCTGCCCGCCCGAACGCCCCGTGGGGCCGATGGGCGCGGCCGAGACAAACGGCTGCCTGACGAGCACCCTGCTGGCCGCGTGCGACTATTTCACCACCCGCCTGCTCGCCGTTACAGGCAGCGCGCCGCTGTGCGCGGGGGCGGAGAGCTTCCATTCGCTGCTGTGCCTTGGCGGCGCAGGCGCGGTGATCTGGGACGGCAAAGCCGNCGCGTTCCAAAAGGGCGACAGCCTGTTNNTGCCCGCCGGCCTGGGCGATTACCGCATCGCGGGCGNNGCGCGGCTGATTTTGACGACGCTGTAAAGCCATCTGAAAAGCCATTTACGAAGCCGNTGCGGGTAGCAATTTGAAGCGCAATCCATTTTCCATCAATCAGATACACGAAAGGTTTTTTGAATATGGGATTCTTCATGAGCGACGCATTTGATATTTTATTCTTCCTCGCGTTCTTTTTGATTCTGGCCATGATCGTTATCACAATGCTGCGCAGCCTGCTGCAGTGGAACAAAAACAATCATTCTCCGCGCCTCACCGTTCCCGCAACGGTGGTGACGAAACGCTCCTCCACCACGCATTCCCACCACAACACAGNCACCGGCGCGATGCACACCTCTNCCAGCACCTCGTATTATGCCACNTTNCAGGTGGAAAGCGGCGACCGGATGGAATTGCACATTTCCGGCACGGAATACGGCATGCTGGCCGAGGGAGATTATGGGATGCTCACGTTTCAGGGCACGCGTTACCTTTCCTTTGAGCGGNAGTGATACAATACTCAATCGGTTTTCCCTGTTTTTCTCAGTGCTCTTGGTCTTATCTGTTTGATCAAAAATATCGAAAAAATCCATCCATAAAAGAAACGCAATAGCACACGGTTTATAGGCAAACCGTTATCGTGGGAGATGATCATATCATGTGTTGCTCTATAAGGCGTGCGGTTTCCGGAGACGAAGCGATCCTTGCTTTTATCCAGACCGAAAGCTGGAAAGCCGCATTTCGCCGGATCCTTTCTCCTGAGCTGTTGGAAAGATTAACGGATTTTCAAAAAAACAAAGAAATGTACCGGCGTTTACTCCAGGCAGGCAAGGGGAATGGATATCTTCTCTCGATCCGTGACAAACCGCATTGTATTGCATGGTGGGATTTAACACGGGAGCAAAACATGCCGGGATATGCTGAAATCATTTGCGTCCACAGCCTGCCTGAAAATTGGCACCGGGGCTTCGGAAGCAAAATGATGGATCAGCTGCTTTTTGATATATCCTGTGCCGGGTATTCTGGCGTTATGCTTTGGGTTTTTGCGGAGAACGATCGCGCCAGAAAATTCTATGAGGCAAAAGGGTTTCATGCGACAGGCAAAACACAGCCGGCATATGGGACTTTTGAAGTATGTTATGAGCGAAGTCTTGAAACATTTTGAGTCTACAGCTTGGGGTTTGTCCTTCGAAGAAACAGACAATGGCGCAGCGGCCGAATTTGGCGCTGCGCCATTGGTTTATAAAGAATCGCCGGGATGGGATCTTCATTTCCTGAAGGCGTGGGCTTATCATACAAAACCGCTTGCGGTCATGCGCTTTCACGCCCGATCATCTCACCGATGGCCTGCTCCCAGTACCGTTCGGGGATGCTGTACCAGACGGCTTCCACGCCGTCCTCCTCGCACAGGCGCATCGCGCGTGACAGCACCGAAACACCGGAAGTCTCGCCNGTCTGGATCAGATTTTTTGTAATCCGTGTCCAGTGGGGCGCCCTCTCCTCCAGGCCCGACTCCCGCAGCTCGCGAATCACCCGCTCCCTGTCGTAATCGACGGCAACAAATTCGTGCTCCCATTCCTGTCCGCTTTGCCGCAGGATCAGAAACTGCGCCCTGCCGCCGCTGTGCAGGGGCACGCCCACGGCCCCGGCGTTCCACGCCGTTTTGCCNCCGTGGCAGATCTCNCCCTGATAATGCGTGTGCCCGCAGAGAATGTACCGGCACGGGCACTCCGCAAGAATCTCCCGTGTCCTGTCGCTTTCGGGAAACAGTTTTTCCCGGTTGCGGGCCGGCGAGCCGTGGCAGGCCATAATCGGCGCCGCACCGTCAAACTGTATTTCCCGCGCGATGGGCAGGCTTTGAAAAAAGTCGATGTCCCGCCCGGTGAGGTGCTCATAACAGTAATGCATGGCGCCAACGGATGCGCCGGCGTCCTTCCATGCGCAGTTTTCGTTGTATTTCCGGTCGAGCCAGTAATCTTCCTTGTTCCCTTTAAGAAAGAAACACGTCTTTTCCTTTTGAAGGGCNTAGAGCCGNTCCANCGTTTTCTGCGGATACGGAAATTCTCCCAGATAATCGCCCAAAAAGATCATCGTATCGATGCCTCGNGCCAAGGCGATATTCAGGCACTGCTCAAAGGCCACGTAGTTGCCGTGGATATCGGAAAAAACTGCGATCTCCATACAGTTCCACCCCCTATTTTCCGGTTCTGTTCTGTGAATGCGCCGCTTTGCGCCCCGTCAGGACTTCCCAATGCCTGCCGAAACGAATCGCTTGCAGCCTGTCTGTTACAGCTTCAGGCCGCCGGTTTTCCGGCGGCCTGATTTTTCACGCGGCAGAANCCTTTTCGGGCTTACCGCTTACGCGTTCTTGCTCTTGATATACTCGTCGATGGCCTTCGCGGCGTTCTTGCCGGCGCCCATCGCGAGGATGACCGTGGCCGCGCCCGTGACGGCGTCGCCGCCGGCGTAGACGGCGTTGCGCGTCGTCAGGCCGTCGTCGCCGTTCGTGATGATGCAGCCGTGCTTGTTCGTCTCCAGACCCGGCGTCGTGGAGCGGATGAGCGGGTTCGGGCTGGTGCCGATGGACATGATCATGCAGTCCACATCCAGCACGAATTCGCTGCCTTCCTTCACGACGGGACGGCGNCGGCCGCTCTCGTCCGGCTCGCCCAGCTCCATCTCGACACAGCGCATNCCGCACACGTTGCCGTTTTCGTCGCCCAGCACCTCGACGGGGTTATTCAGCGTCTTGAAAATGATGCCCTCTTCCACGGCGTGCTCCACCTCTTCCTTACGGGCGGGCAGCTCTTCCATNCCGCGGCGGTAGACNATGTACACNTTCTCNGCNCCCAGNCGCTTCGCGCTGCGCGCGGCGTCCATCGCGACGTTTCCGCCGCCCACGACGGCCACGTTCTTCGCGTGCTGGATGGGCGTCTTGGAATCGTCCTTATACGCCTTCATCAGGTTGATGCGCGTAAGGAACTCGTTCGCGGAATNCACACCCTTCAGGCTCTCNCCCGGGATGCCCATGAAACGGGGCAGGCCCGCGCCGGAGCCGATGAACACGGCCTCGTTGCCCATGTCGAACAGCTCGTCGATGGTNATNGTCTTGCCGATGACGACGTTCGTCTCCACGTCGACGCCCATCTCCTTCAGGCCGTCGATCTCGTGGCGGACGATGTCCTTNGGCAGACGGAACTCGGGGATGCCGTACACCAGNACNCCGCCCGGNGTGTGCAGCGCNTCNTANATNGTTACCTGATAGCCCAACTTCGCGAGATCCCCCGCTGCGGTNAGNCCCGACGGGCCGGAGCCAAT
This sequence comes from Subdoligranulum sp., assembly GCA_014799685.1. Lineage (GTDB taxonomy): Bacteria > Bacillota > Clostridia > Oscillospirales > Ruminococcaceae > Ruthenibacterium. Next base: position 29,270 of record JAAVHN010000028.1, read on the forward strand.
GACGGCCACCTTNTGGCCGTTGGGNGTGGGCTTNGNGGCCTTCTCGGTGCTGTGCTCGCGGTGCCAGTCGGCCACNAAGCGCTCCAGACGGCCGATGCCGACGCTCTCTGTCTTGATGCCGCGCACGCACTTGCCCTCGCACTGCGTCTCCTGCGGGCACACACGGCCGCACACGGCGGGCAGCGCGCTCGAAGCGCTGAGGACGGCATACGCGCCCTCCATATCGCCTTCGGCCACCTTCGAGATGAACGCCGGAATATCGATGTTCACCGGGCAGCCGCTGACGCAGGGCTTCTTCGGGCAGTTCAGGCAGCGCTTTGCCTCGTTCACTGCCATCTCGTAAGTATAGCCCAGCGCAACCTCCTTGAAGTTTTTGTTGCGCACGTCCGGCTCCTGTACCGGCATCGGGCATTTTTTCGGGTCCATATTCGGCATGATTATTTGACCTCCTTTTTCAGCAGCTCGCACGTGGCCTCGCGGGCATGTGCCTCGAATTCACGGTACATCGCGCCGCGCTTCATNGCCTCGTCGAAATCCACCTTGTGGCCGTCGAANTCCGGGCCGTCCACGCAGGCAAACTTCGTCACCTGCTTGCCGTCCTCGTTCAGCGTCAGGCGGCAGCCGCCGCACATGCCCGTGCCGTCGATCATGATCGGGTTCATCGAGACGGTNGTCTTTACGCCGTACTTTTTCGTCAGCTCGCAGACGAACTTCATCATGATCACCGGGCCGATGGCGATGACCTCATCGTACTGGTTGCCTTCCTTGATGAGGGCTTCCAGCGCGTTCGTGACAAGGCCCTTCTCGCCCCAGCTGCCGTCGTCGGACATCTTCACGACCTTGTCGGAAACGGCCTCGAACTCTTTTTCCAGAATCACNAGATCCTGATTGCGGAAGCCGACGACACTGTGCACCTCGGCGCCCAGCTCGTGCAGCTTCTTCGCGGTGGGGTACGCAATGGCGCAGCCCACGCCGCCGCCCACGACGGCCACCTTCCTGATGCCCTCCAAATGGCTGGGCGTGCCGAGCGGGCCGACGAAATCGACGATGCTGTCGCCCTCATTCAGCGCGTTCAGCTCCATGGTGCCNGCGCCGACGATCTGGAAGATGATCGTCACTGTGCCCGCCGCGCGGTCGAAATCCGCGATCGTCAGCGGGATGCGCTCGCCGTCCTCGGTTGCGCGGAAGATGATGAACTGGCCGGGTTCTGCCTTNTTGGCCACCANCGGCGCCTCGACGACCATTTTCGTCACCGTCGGGTTCAGCGGCGTTTTTTCTAAAATCTTGTACATGCTCTCGCATTCCTCCTTATCATCCTCCCGTGCCGGGCACGGGGTGNTTCCTGTCGGGNGGCAAGCGGACGGGATCTGCCGGAAAACCGGGCAAAACNCTGTGCGCCTGCCGCAGAAAAGGGCACGGCTGCCGGCTATCGGCAATGCCCCAAAGGGTAGTATAGCANAAATCGGAGAAAAGGGTGTTAAAAATTTATCTTTCTGNTCATTTTCGGCAATCTGTTCAAACGGCAGCGAAAATNGGCCGTTTCCTTTGTGAAATGAANCGATGGGATTTCCGGATTTTTCCGGGTTTTATTATAAAAAGGCNGNTTTGTTTCAAANTGATATAAATGTTCCTGCCCNAATGTTTCGGTAATACGCAGTTGACAGATCCAATTTCATTCGCTATAATAAGTAACATGCGTTACGCAACATATGTTTTATAACAATTTTCAGAAAGGGATGGTTCCATGCCGCCTGCCGCTAAAATAACGCGGGATATGATTTTGCATACCACGCTGGCCCTGACGCGGGAGCAGGGCTTTGAGGCTGTGAATGCCCGCAGCATCGCCGCGCGTTTGCAATGCTCCACACGGCCGATTTTTACCTGTTACGAAAATATGGAGATGCTGAAGCGGGACTTTTTGGAGTATGNCTACCGGTTTTATGAGCAATTTGNGGAAGAATACGGCCGCCGCGAGGNTCCAAATACGGCCCCGTATTGGAACANTGCGCTCTCCTACATCGCGTTTGCACAAAGGGAAACCCATCTGTTCCGGCTGCTGTTTATCAGCGACATGGCGCTGCACATGGCGCAGGCGCAGGATTTCTACACGGAGATCGGGAACGAAAAGCGGGCGGCGGCTTTTGCGGATGCCGCCGGCGTGGATTTGGACGCGGGAAAACGGATCTTTCTGGATCTGTTCCTTTACACGCACGGCATCGCCGTTTTGAGTGCCGACAAAAAGATNGCGCTGCAAGAGCAGGAGGCGGAAGAAATGATACGGAATGTACTATCCGCGTTGATTTTGCAGGAAAACATTGTTTCTGAAGGAGGAATTGACCTTTGAAGCATACCGGAACAAAAACGATTGAAACTGCACGATTGACATTGCGGAGACTTGAACTTGCCGATGCGGAAATGATGTTTTGCAACTGGGCAAGCGACGATAAGGTCACACAGTTTTTGCGGTGGGATGCACACAAAACAATCGATGAGACTAAAAACATGATTCAGCAATGGATTCATCGCTGTCAATTTGATTCCACTTATTACTGGGGAATATATCTAAAAAATGGTGAAATGATTGGCTCGATCGGTATCACAATCATCTCGGAATGTGATCTTAAGGGCGAACTGGGTTACAAAATCGGCAGCCGTTGGTGGAATCAGGGCTATTCCAGTGAAGCTGCAAGAGCTGTTATTAATTATATGTTTTGTAATACAGACATTGAACGAATCGATGCATTCTGCTCGGTAGAAAACCCTGCTTCTAAAAAAGTGATGGAAAAGGTTGGAATGCACTATGAAGGCTTTTTACAACATTACTATAAAACACGGGATGGATTCCATGATTGCACTTTATATGGAATCATAAGAAATGAATGGGAGCAGATANAAGAACGAGGTATTCCATGAAAACGAATTCTTATTTGATCGATTTTTACAACACCTNCGATGAAGACAGCCGCCTTGCGCTGCGGCACGGGAGCGTGGAATTTCTCACCACGATGCGCTATATCGAAAAATATCTGCGNCCGGGCAATAAAGTGCTGGAGATCGGCGCGGGCACCGGGCGCTATTCCCACGCCCTTGCGCGCNAAGGGTATGCCGTCGATGCCGTGGAGCTGGTGCCGCACAACATTGATATTTTCCGAAAGAATACACTGCCGGGCGAGAATGTCGCCATCACAGAGGGAAACGCCCTCGATCTTTCCGCTTTCGCGGATGATTCGTACGACATCACGCTGCTGCTGGGGCCGCTTTACCACCTTTACAGCGANGAGGACAAGCGGCAGGCTTTGCGGGAAGCCNTCCGTGTNACAAAACCGGGCGGCATTGTTTTCNCCGCCTACGTCATCTCCGACGGNTCNCTTTTGGAGATGGGCTTTATGCACGGCGAGATCGATGTTGCGGCCTATCTGCGGGACGGCCTGCTCGACGCCGAAACNTTTGCCGCGCATTCGCAGCCGCAGGATCTGTTCGAGCTTGTGCGCAAGGAGGACATCGACGCGCTGATGGCCGCGTTCCCGGTGCGCCGCCTGCATTACGTTGCTACAGACGGCCTGTCGCTGCTGATGCGTGAGGCCATCGACAAGATGGATCCCGAAACCTTTGCGCTCTATTTAAACTACCATTTCGTCATCTGNGAGCGGCCGGACGTGGCGGGGCTTTCCAGCCATGTGCTGGATATTTTTCAGAAAAGCGGCGCGGTNTAGGCAGCGCGGAGAGGCTTTATCCCACACACCAAAAACACAAACGCAAAAAAGCAGCCGGCGCGTTCCAGGGCTTTTGCCTTTTCGGAACGCGNCGGCTGTATGTTTCAGATTTTTTTCAATGCCGGCCNTGCAGCAGGCTTTTCATCACGGCGTAAGTACCTTCTGCCNCGATCNGTGCNAAATACACCCCGCCGCGGCGGCCAGANTCGTCAGGATCCCGGCCGCCGCAGCCCGTTCAAGCGCTGCCTCACAGCAGCTCTTTTACCTTCTTCATGGTGTTTTCCACGCTCATGCCGTAGTATTCCATCAGGGCGGCCGCNTCGCCGGATTGGCCGAAGCAGTCGTCCATGCCGATATAGCGCATCGGCACCGGGCAGGCTTCACTCAGCGCCGCCGCAACGGCGCTGCCAAGGCCGCCCACGATGATGCCCTCCTCCATCACGACAACGCGCCCGGTCTTCTTCGCCGATTCGATGATCAGNTCCTTATCCAGCGGCTTGATCGTGGCGATATCGATCACCTCGGCCTCGATGCCTTCTTTGGCCAATTCNTCCGCCGCCTTGTTCGCAATGTCAAACAGCGCACCCGTGGCCACCAGCGTCACGTCCTTGCCCTCGCGCACCTTGGTGCCCTTGCCGATCTCGAAATGATAGGTTTTTTCGTCGAACACCACGGGAACGGGCGCACGGCCCAGGCGGACATAGACCGGGCCGTCGTACTCGATCATGGCCTTTACGGCCGCGCGCATCTCCACGGCGTCGCCGGGATTGATGACGACCATATTCGGGATCGCCGCCATCAGCGCAAGATCCTCGATGGCCTGATGCGTCGCGCCGTCCGGGCCGACGGCGATGCCGCCGTGGCTGCCGCAGATCTTGACATTCAGCTTCGGATAGGCGACAGAATTGCGGATCTGCTCAAACGCGCGGCCGGCCGCGAATACGGCAAACGTGCAGGCAAACGGAATCTTACCCGTTGTGGAAAGGCCGGCGGCGGTATCGATCAGATCGGCCTCCGCAATGCCCATATCAAAAAAGCGCTCGGGGATGGCCTCCTTGAATTTACAGCTCATCGTCGCCTGTGCAAGATCGGCATCCAGCACAACGACATTCGGATTTTCCCGGCCATATTTGACAATTGCCTCGCCAAAGGCCGCTCTTGTTGCAATCATTTCCCTCATCGTCTTACTCCCCCAAATCCTTCAGCGCTTGTGCCACCAGCTCGGCAGACGGCGCCTTGCCGTGCCAGCCCACCTGGTTTTCCATATACGATACACCCTTGCCCTTGACGGTGTTCAGGACGATCATCGTGGGCATGCCCTTCGTGGCCTTTGCCTGTTCGATGGCATCGAGAATCTCGGCGGCATTGTGCCCGTCCACCGTCAGCACATTCCAGCCGAACGCAGCAAATTTGCCGCCGATGTTTACGTTGCCGATGACGTCCTCGATGGTGCCGTCGATCTGCAAGTGGTTGTGATCCACAAAACCGATCACATGGTCCAGCTTGTAATGCACGGCGCTCATCGCGGCCTCCCACACCTGGCCCTCCTCGATCTCACCGTCGCCCATCAGGCAATAGACGTAGTAATCCTTGCCGTCCAGCCGGCCGCCGAGTGCGATGCCGTTCGCCACAGAAAGGCCCTGGCCCAGCGATCCGGTGCTCACATCCACACCCGGCGTTTTGCCGGAATACGGATGTCCCTGCAGCATCGCGCCAAGCTCGCGCAGATGCTCCAGCTCCTCCATCGGGAAGTAACCCTTCATCGCCAGCGCCGCATACAGCGCGGGGCAGGCATGGCCCTTGCTCATCACGAAGCGGTCGCGGTCTTCCCACTGCGGGTTTTGGGGGTCGATGTTCATCACGTCGAAATACAGCGCCGCCACAAGATCCGCGCAGCTGAGCGATCCGCCCGGATGCCCGGATCCGGCCTTGCCGACCATCCGCACAATGTTCCTCCGGATTTCTCTGGCCTTTTGTTCGATGTTCTGGATGTCATGCATCGTTTTCACCTGTTTCCTTTCTTCCTGTTCCGGTCGTTTTGCGGCGGGTCTTTTTTCTTTGTCCATCCTTATTTTTGCGCCCTGCCCGCCTGCAGGGCCGTGTACGCTGCATCAGCCGTGCTGCCGGCGCTCGATGTCCGTGATCAGATCGACGCGCCGCTGGTGGCGCCCGCCCTCGAATTCGGCGCCGAGCCACGCATCCACAATCATTTTTGCCAATTCTGCGCCAACCACGCGCGCGCCGAAGGCAAGGATATTGGTGTTGTTATGCTGTTTCGAAAGCTTTGCGGAGTACGGCTCGCTGCATACCACGGCGCGAATGCCATCCACCTTATTTGCCGCAAGTGAAATGCCCACGCCTGTGCCGCAGATCAAAATGCCGCAGTCGGCCTCGCCGCTTTGCACCGCAAGCGCCGCGCGCTCGCCGTACACCGGATAATCGCAGCTCTCCGGCGTATTGGTGCCGCAGTCTACGATCTCGTGCCCCTGCGCTTTCAAATACGGCACCAATTCCCCTTTTAAATCCAGCGCCGTATGGTCGTTTCCGATTGCGATTTTCATTGGCAGCTCCCCTCTTGTTTTTGAACGCGCCTCTTTTCAGGCATCCCGCGCCACACCGTGCGGCGCCTCATCTGGCGCTTTTTTGTGCCCTTTCTCTTTTGCAAGCCTTCTCTTTTTGCGCCCCTTCTCTTTTTGCACGCTCCCTCTTTTTGTGTTTTGAGGGATTTGAAAAAAAGAAGGACGCGCCGCTTTGGATGTCTCTTCCAAAATCATCCTTTCAGAAGCGCAGCATCGCCTTGCCGGAAAATGCATCCCCGGTAATTTCCATAATAACATCTCTCCTTTTAAAATGCAATCCAAAATGCGGCCCAAAAAGAAAAACAAATTTTGCAGCCTCATCTGCAGGCGCAAAATTTGTTTGATTGTGCGAACAAAACCGAGGGCCATCTTTCGAATAGCCCTCGGCTTCTAAAACCATTTTCAGGAATTGCGCATCCATCCCGCATTTTGCCGGATGCAGCGATCAATCGCTGATATACGGCAGCAGTGCAACGTGGCGCGCGCGCTTGATGGCGACGGTGAGCTCACGCTGGTGGAACGCGCAGGTACCGGTAACGCGGCGGGGAATGATCTTCGCGCGCTCGGAAATATACTTGCGCAGACGGGGAATGTCTTTATAGTCGATGTGGTCGATGCGATCCACGCAGAAGCTGCAAACCTTCTTGCGGCGTCCGCGCGGACGGCCGCCACGGCTGTCCTGACGGTCTCTGTCGAAAGGCATGTTCGTATCCTCCTTCTCTCAAAGTAGCAGGCGGCATGGCCTGCAGGCCATACACGCTGCCCCGCCGCCCGGCGGGGATCATTTGCTTTGGGCACGCCCTGTGGGCCGGGGAACAAATCTTCCGGCCCCGTCCCTTCCGGCTGCCCTTAGAACGGAATGTCGTCGTTGTCGTCGATCACCGCGAAATCATCGGCGCTGCCGACCGCGTAGCTGACGGGCTCTGCCGAAACGGGACGCGCTGCGGGCGCCTGCTGTGCGGGCGCGCTGTAGCCGCCCTGGCCGCCATATGCGCCCTGGCCCCCGCCGCTGCTGCGCTCGCCGGTGAAGCTGACGTTATTCGCCACCACCTCGAACGCAGTGCGCTTGTTGCCCTGCTTGTCCTCATAATTGCGCGTCTGGATGGAACCTTCCACGGCAATGAGGTTTCCCTTGCGGAAATACTTGCAGACAAACTCCGCCGTCTGGCGCCAGACCACGATATCGATGAAATCGGCCTTACGCTCTTCGCCCGCGCGCACGAAGTTGCGGTCCACCGCGATGCGGAACGAGCAGGTCGCAATGCCGCTCGTTGTATGGCGCAGCTCGGGATCCGCCACAAGGCGGCCCATCAAGACTACTACATTCAGCATTATTCCGCCTCCGTTTCCGCTTTCGCTTCGCTCTTCGCCGCTTCTTCTTCCTTCGCGACGATCATCGAGCGCATCACGCCGTCGGTGATCTTGTAGACGCGGTCCAGCTCAGCGGGGAAATCGGGCCCGCTCGTGAAGTGGATGAGCGTGTAGATGCCTTCGTTCTGCTTATTGATCGGATAAGCAAGGCGGCGGCGTCCCCATTCCTCGACAGAATCGATCGTACCGTTCGCTTCGATGAGGGATTTGAACTTGCCAACCAGCGCAGCGGTGGCCTCCTCGTCGAGTGTCGCCGCCGTCACCAGCATGGTTTCGTACTTTGCCATTTCTGTGCACCTCCTTTTGGACATAAGGCCCCTTTGACGGGGCAAGGATATGCCCGCTTTTGCATGGGGCGGATGTCTGGAAATGCTTTCCAAAAAAACGCCTTTTGCAGCGAGCATCTTATTATACAACAAAACCGCCGCACCCGTCAAGCTTTTCTTTTACGGTCTTGCAGTCTTGCAGTCAACCCCGCAGTCTTGCAGCACGGTCTTGCAGACAATCCTCCGGCAGCCCGCCGCCGTTTGCCGTTCCTTTCCATCCTTTTGCCGCAAACCGGTCATTGCCGTCCATCGCGATCGGACTCCGCCCTTTTGTCCAGCACCTGTTGGATGGTGGTTTTCAGGTTCTCAAGCTGAACGGGCTTTGCAATGTGTGCGTCCATGCCGGATTCAATGGCCTCCCGCACATCATCCACAAAGGCGTTGGCGGTCATGGCAATGATGGGCAGCGACCCCGCCGAGGGATGGCTGCTTGCGCGAATCGTCCGGGTGGCGGTGTAGCCGTCCATCACGGGCATCTGCACATCCATCAGAATCAGGTCGTAGTCCCCCGGCTGAGAGGCCTCGAATTTGTCAACAGCCTCCTGACCATTGGAAGCAGAATCACAGACGGCCCCCAGCGAGCCGAGAATTTTGAGCAGAATGATCCGGTTGACCTCGATGTCATCCACCACCAGGACGTGCTTATTCCGAACCACATCGGCGCTGCTTTCCTCCGGCTTGTCATGGCCGCTGCCCATGACCCTCTTGACGGCCTCCTTGAAGGTACTCATAAAGAAGGGCTTTGGCATGAAATGATCCACGCCAATCTCCTTTGCCTCCTGCTCAATATCGCTCCAATCATAAGCGGTGAGAAGAAGAATCGGGATCTTATCCGGGTAATTTTTGCGGATGAGCCGGGCGGTCTCTACGCCGTCCAGGGTGGGCATCTTCCAGTCCAGCAGAATCATGTCGTAGGGCTGGCCCGCTTCCCGGTGCTCCCGCATCATCTCGACGGCGGTATGCCCGTTGGTGGCGTAATCCGTAATCACACCCACCTTGGACATCGCCTTGACAATATGGCAGCAAGCCTCCTCATCGTCGTCCGCGACGATCAGCCTGCACAGCTTGTGATCCTTCCAGAACGAGGGATCCACATCCTTCTCCTGGATGCGGAATTCAATCTCCACTGTGAAAGTACTGCCCTCGCCGAGCTTGCTCTCCACCGCAATCGTACCGCCCATCAGCTTCACCAGATTTTTGGTGATGGGCATCCCCAGGCCGGTTCCCTGGATCTCGTGGACAGCCGCATTATCTTCCTCGCGGGTAAACGGCTCGAACAGCACCTTCTGATACGCCTCGCTCATACCCATGCCATTGTCGCTGACGGTAAAGCGGACGCGGCTGTAATCGCTGACCACCTGGGGCATTTCTTCCACCCTGAGCTGGATGGTCCCGTTCTCCGGGGTGTACTTCACGGCGTTGGACAGCAGGTTTATCAGAACCTGATTGAGCCGCATCTTGTCGCCCAACAGGTGCTCGAAGCCCATGTGGGTGGCCACAATATCAAAATTCTGGCCCTTTGCCTTCGTTTGGGGCCGGATGATGGTATTGACCTCATCAATGACATCGGCTATATTCATTTCCGACAAGCTCAGGGTGGCGCTGCCGCTCTCGATCTTGTTCATGTCCAGCACATCGTTGATCAGCCCCAGCAGATGCTGGCTGGCCGACTCGATTCGCCGGTTATACTCCAGAACCGCATCGGGGTCGTTCACCTCGTCCCGCATGAGCGTCAAAAAGCCAATAATGGCGTTCATGGGTGTGCGGATATCATGGCTGACACTGGAGAGAAAGGCGCTTTTGGCGTCACTGGCCGCCTCGGCCATGTGCAGGGCCTCGGCCAGATTGTCCAGATTTTTCCGCTCCTTGGTGCGGTTCGAAAAGTAGGTCACCCGCTTTTTGCGCCCCTGAATTTCAACACAGTACGTGTTCTCCAAAAAATACGCATGTTCACCGGTTACGGAATTGATCCGCTCTGTGTTTCTGGGCGTCGCCATCTCCCCGGGGCGCAGGGCCTGGACTTCTGCGTAATAGGCGGCGGTGCCCTGTGCGTCGGCGGCCATATCGGCAGCCTGGAAGCTGTCGGCCAGCTCCTCCGGCGCAATGCCAAGCACCCGCTCCAGATTGGGGCTGACATAATCCAGCTTTTCCGTCTCATGGTCAAAGATGGTATACAGATCGTCCGTGTTTTGCGCGAGAAATGTAAAAGAGAACTCGAACAGCTGCGACTGATAGGCTCTTTCCAGTTCCTTTGCCCGGATCTCCTTTTGAATCCGCCATATGAGAACAATAAAGGTCGCGCAGGCCGCCAGCATCAGCGCAAAGAACCCGATCACCAGCTGAGAATCATGCAGAATTCCGTTCGCCTCATTCTGAATGGCGTCCATCGGGACAATGCAGAGGATATACCAGCCCTCCATGCTCTTGAGGGGCGCAAAGGTATAAACATAGCTGCCGTTGTCTGCCTGAAAGACAATGCTTCCTGTCTGCTGCGCTTCCAGCGATGACCGGAAGGCGTCGATATTCGCTTGAGATGCGTGGGTAGCGGAGAGCGCATCAAAAACATTATTATAAGCCGAGCCCTCGCTTCTCAGAACAGACCGCAGCAGGATATCGCCTTCCGGGTTCAAAATGTAGCCGAAGCCCTGTCCGTCGTAAATCGAGAGGGTAAAGGTCTCCAGCACCCTGCTGCGCTCATAGGCTTTTTGTACCAGGCCCCTGTGCCCATTCTGAAAGGTGAAGGTTTCATAGTAGCCAAACATGGGGACGCCGGTAAAAATGCCGGTATAATTATCCCACAGCCCTTTGTCGGATAAACTGCGGAAGAACGTGAGCTGCTCCTCATTCAGCTGGATCACGTCCGGATACTCTCTGCGGCTGCTGCAGGCCCAGCCATCGTCCAGACAAAGGACAGAATAAACCGAATCCGCATCCTCGATCATTTGCAGCTGGTCATGGGCAAGCTGATCTGTCATGTCTTCCAGCATGGCAAAATAATCCGCATAGGTATGCAGCCGTTCCCGGTCTTCGGAGACGAAATTCTCAAAAGCCTGACGCTGCTGCAAGGTTCGATCCATCACATCCTGAATCGCATCGCTCTTCAGATTGTCCTTCACGTTATTCAGATAGATCACTGCGCCGAGCGCCATGCTCCCCATGCAGATAATGATCAACCCGGCCAAAAGTATCCGCTGATATTTCCGGATCTTTTCGATCATGCTACATCGCTCCTTATCTGAAAAATTCGGCCACACAAATCTTTTTATAACGCTCTTTACTGTATCATAATACCAATGAAAATATCTGTCAACACCGTTTTCATTTTATGCGCAGAAATCAAATTTGGTCGTATGGATCGATTTGCATTTATGGATTGTTTTTGTTGCATGTTGGGTGGAAACAGGCTCGCTGCATTCCCGCTTTCACATTTTTTGCAGGCCCGTCTTTTCCACACCATTTGCCTGTTGTTCAAAGCACCTCGAACAGCGCCTCTGTTTCTACGGGGATCCTGCCGGGCAGCGCGTTCACGCCGATGGCCGAGCGCGAGGGCAGGCCGGGGCTTTCGCCGAACAGATCCTTCAGCAGCTGCGTTCCGCCGTTCGCGACGGCGGGCTGATCGTGGAAGTCATCCGTGCTCTGCACAAATGTCGTGATCTTCACCACACTCTTCACACGGTTCAAATCGCCGATTTCCGCCTGCAGCACAGCCAGCACGTTCAGCATACAATCGCGTGCGTACACCTGCCCCTGTTCCACGGTAAACTCCCGGCCAAGGCAGCCCTCCACCGGCACGCCGGTTACAGGGCCGCAGCCCGATACATAATACAGGCCGTTGCCAAACGCCTTGCAGGAAGCATACAGTCCGCCGCGCGGCGGCGCAGGGGGCAGCTCCAGCCCCAGCTCTTTCAGTTTTTCGTAAACTTGCATCATTGTTCCGCCTTTCCTTTTTATTGAATGAATGACATCCATTTGCCCGCAAAAAATCATCCTGCATTATTTCCGTATGCCGGGCAAAAGCCGGCGTCGCCGGCGCGTCCCTGCAGCCGGCTCGGTCATTTTATGCCCCCGTCTGTATCCTGCCTGCGCAAAAAACGGCCCGCCGCCTCTGCCGCCGGCGCTGCGTTCGTCCATGCGGGGCGGCCGTTCACCAGCACATGCCGCATCCCCGCTGCTATGCCGCACGGCGCGGCATAGCTTGCCGTATCACGCAGCTCCTCCGGCGCAAAGATCAGAACATCCGCCGCCGCGCCCGCACACAGGCGGCCGCGTCCGGAAAGCCGCATGCGGGTTGCCGGAAGGAACGTCATCTTGGCGACAGCCTGCTCCATTGTCAGCAGCCTTTCCTCCTGCACCAAAAGCCGCAGCGCGCGGGGGAACGCGCCGTATAAGCGCGGATGCGGGCTGCCGGCTCCGCTGTACAGCGAGTCGGAGATCACCGCCGTGTAGGGCAGCCGCGCGATCGTCTGCACATCGCGCCAATCCATGCTCAGCACGATGATGCCGACGGCGCTCCCCTGTTCGGCCAGCAGCTGTGCGGCGTAATCCGCCGGGTCTGCACAGCCGTGCCGTGCGGCGGCCTGCGCAAAATCCATGCCCTGATCGGCGGCAAATGCCCCGCCTGCCGCGCTGAGAAGGATGCGCTCCCAGCCAATGCTCAGCGCCATATTGTCCCAGCCGGGGTGCTCGCGGTAAATTTCGCGCCGCAGCGCCGCGCGCCCCGCCCCGGTGCCAAAATACTGCGGCGGCTGTTCCTGCAGCGTGGGCGGCAGCAGCGAGAGCAGCGTCGTGGATCCGCCGTCGTAGGGGTAAAAATCGGCAGTCACCTCCAGCCCTGTGGCGCGCGCTGCCTCGATGCACTCGATCGCCCCGAAAATTTTTGTGCGCCAGTTGCGGATGCCTGTCGCCTTGAAATGGCTGATATTCAGCCGGACGCCCGTGCGCCGCGCAATGCCGATGACCTCCTGGACAGATTCCACAAGGCTGTCCCCCTCGCCCCGGATATGCGTACACAGCAAGCCGTCCCGCCGGGCCACGGGGCGCACCAGGGCGTCGTATTCCTCTGCCGCGGTATAGCACTCGGGGCGGTACATCACACCGAGGGAAAGGCCATAAGCGCCCGCGTCCAGCGCCGCGTCGATCAATGCCGCGGCGCGCTGCGTCTCCTGCGCGGAAAACGGAGCCGGGTCAAACCCCTTCACCGCGTACCGCACCGCGCCCATCCCGGCCAGAAAGCCCATATTGAGCGGAAGCCGGATGTTTTCGAGCGTACGCGCATACCCCGCATAGCTTGCGGTATCCATATGGCACGCGTCGCCCTCCGGCTTTCCGACGACCGGTTCGATATAGGAAAAGAACGGCGCGTGGCGCTTGCGGTCCAGCGGGACGGGCGCAAGGCCGCAGTTGCCGGCAATGGCCGTTGTGATGCCCTGCGCCAGCTCGATGCGCCCGAAGTCCTTCTCGCGCATCACCGCAAGGTCGTGATGGCGGTGAATGTCCACAAAGCCGGGCGTTACCGCACAGCCCGCAGCGTCGATCTCCGGCAGGCCCTGCGCGGAAAGACCCGTTCCGACAGCCTCCACGCGCGCACCGCGCACCAAAACGTCGGCCCTTTGGGGCGCCGCGCCCGTTCCGTCATACACCGTGCCGCCGCGAATTAAAAATCCTGTTTCCCCCGTTGTCATACCGTCATCCCCCGTGCTTTTACCGGAACGCGCGTCAATGTGCCGTTATCCAGCAGCCAGACGGCGTTCTGCTGGTTCACGGCGGTGCAGACATGGATGGGCGTCAGCAAAAGCACGTCGCCCACGTGCAGACCGGTCGCGCCGCTTTCGGCCGTGAGGATGCCGTGTTCCTCGTTCATGCGGGAAAGGCAAAGTTCCGGCCGGCCGTCCACGGCGGCGTAGCCGTGGTAAAAATGCGGCGCGGCATCCGGCACAACGTCTGTCGCAAAAAATTTGCAGCCGCCGTCCAGTACCGCGTACTCCGCGTGCTGTGCGCTCACCACCGTGGCCGCATAGCGCACGGCGATCTCCTCCGGCCGCGCGACGCCCTCCCTGCAGAGCATTTGATCCTTAAAAATATAAGTGCCGGGCCGCACCTCGTTCACAAGACCCGTGCGCGCGACGGCCTCGCCCGTAGGGGAGGATCCCGCGCTGATGTCCTCAATGGGCACGCCGGCTTCCCGGATGCGCCGTGCCGCTTCGGCCATCAGTTCGCCCTCCTCGCGCGCCGCAAGCTCAATATCCGCCGTGGGCGCACCCTGATAGACCAGACTTTTGAACGTATAGATCCCCGTCAGCCGCAGGCCGGGCATGGCATGGATCTGCGCGGCCAGATCCGCCGCGCGTTCCAGCGGTACACCGGTACGCCCCGCGCCGGTATCAATCTCCAGCCGCACCTCAAAGCCGGTATTTTCCCGCACGGCCGCTTTCGAGAGCGCGTCCGCGCTTTCCGGACTGTCCACGGCGAGGATCAGCCGGTCCACCCGGCGGGCAAGCGCGGCCGCGCGCCGGATGCGGTGCTCCCCCACCATCGGATACGCGATGAAGATATCGCGCAGCCCCCCATCGGCCATCACCTCGGCCTCGCTCACCTTTGCGCAGGTGATGCCGCACGCGCCCGCCTCTATCTGCATGCGCGCAAACAGCGGCATTTTGTGTGTTTTGATGTGCGGGCGCAAACGGCAGCCCGCCGCCGACACCGCCCGCTGCATGCTCTGCAGATTGGCACGCACGGCCTGCATATCGATCACAAGGCACGGTGTCTCCAGTGAGGCCAGCTGTTCCCTTGTCAGATCCATCGGCATTGCGCCTCCCTTTCGTGCTAAAATACATCGGAATGTTTGGGGGAATATTGGGGTCTGGATATAACTTTTTGTCTGTCTTTTGAGCGGTCGCACATGGCGCTGCATGGTCGGTTCCGGCAGGCCGGATCCCACGCGCCACCTGTGCTTCTTGCTATTGATTATACCTGTCTTCCTGTAAAAGTCAATGCCTTTTGAAAAAATGGAAGAAGTTCTTCCGGCGGTTTGCCGGTGTGCTCCAACGTGCTTCGCCTTCAATCGCAGCCAAACTTTTTTTCAGATTTTTGCAGTATCTTTTTACAGCATCTTTTCAGGAGGAAAATTTTGAAGTATACTATAAACAGCAAAGCGAAACCGCAAGGCGACCGGATATCTTTACTCCAAAACCCGACACCCAAATCCGGTGCGCATCGCAAAACCATCTTCGCCATATAGGGGGACGATCCATGAAAAAGCTGCAAGATGAGGCCCAGCTGTTCCGGCAGCTACTGACACTGCTGGAAACAGCATTTGGCAAAAACTGCGAGGTCGTGCTGCACGATCTTACGGGAAGCTACGAGCATTCCATCATTGATATTCGAAATGGACATATCACGAACCGGCAGATCGGCGGATGCGGCAGCAACCTCGGGTTGGAGGTTCTGAGCGGCAGCGTAGTGGATGGCGACCGCTTCAATTACATCACCCACACGGAGGACGGCCGCACGCTGCGCTCCTCTTCGATCTACCTGAAGGATCCAGACGGCAAGGTCATCGGCTCGCTGTGCGTCAATCTGGACATCACCGAGACACTGCGTTTTGATGAATTTTTGCGCAGCTACAATCAATATGATGCCGTACAAAGCGAGTTTTTTGCCCCGGATGTGGGCAGCCTGCTGGAATATCTGATCCGACAGGCGCAAAGCGCCGTAGGAAAGCCGCCGTGTGAACTGAACCGGGAGGAGCGGCTGCGCTTTTTGCAATATCTGGATGAAAAGGGCGCGTTTCAAATCTCCAAATCCAGCGTTCACGTGTGTGAAGTATTGGGGATCAGCAAATTTACGCTTTATAGCGATTTGGAGATCATCCGGACGCGAAACGGCGGGTTGGAGGGGAAGCCCTGATGCTGCAGGCTTTTCCCGAGCCGCGTCGCGGCCTTGTGTTGCCTTATATCCCTGCGCTGTTTCGCATATCCGTGCCGCGCCGCATTCGTCCGGCCGAACGGTTTATGCTGTGTTTTTTCACGTCTCCATTTTATTTTATAGCATTTTGGCCGCGCGGAAAGTAATTTGGGCTTTCCGCGCGGCCTTTATGTTTTTTCCTATTTGCGATTCCCTTTGTTTCCTGCCGCCTTACAACGCAGGCAGTTCGGCAATCGTACCCGCTTTGCGCGCTTTTTCGGCGCGGAATACGGCCAGATGGCCATTGATGGAATCGTTGATGCTCGTGCAGGAGATCGACGGCGCTTCTCCCTGCAGCACGCGTACAAAATCTTCTACCAGCAGCAGATCGCCGCCGCCGTGCTGGCCTGTCATGCCGCTTTTGTCGCCGCCGATGTTCAGGTCCACGGTCTCTTCGCGCCAGCCGGTCTCGCTGGCGTTGTCGATGGTGCGCACCGTAAAGACAGAATCGTCAAACACGCCCTTGATCTCGCCCTTGGTGCCGATGATGTGCAAATTGCGCTCCGGCCGGGCCGTGCCGCCGATCATATTCAATGTAGCCGTGGAGCCGTCGGCAAAATTGATCACGACCGACTGATGATCCACCACCGTATGCTCACAGTCCCAAACGCAGCGGCCATGAATGTTGTCCGTTTTCAGGGAGCGGATCTTGTCCTCGATGGTCGGATGCTCCAGATGCTCAAGGCAGTCCCAGACATAGAAAGCCCAGCGGTCGGGATGATCGATATAGTGCTTTTTCGCGGAATAGAAGCAGCTCTCCTCCACCGCGCAGTCCACCATGCAACGCTTGCCCGCACCCGCCGGTTTTTTGGCCGGATCGAACTGAAAATCACAGCCAAAGCTGGCAATCTGCTTTGGCGCGACGCCGCTTTTCAGCCACATAATCAGATCCATATCGTGGCAGCACTTTGCCAAAAGCATCGGCGCGCCGCATTTTTCCTCATTGCCCCACTTGCCGCGCACAAACGAGACAGCCAGATGATGATAGCTGACATGCTCCGTCGCCTGGATATTGATGATATCACCGATCTCTCCCGCAAGCAAGTGCTGCCTCACCGCTGTATAAAACGGCGCATACCGCAGCACATGGCAGATCATCACCCTGCGGCCGGTCTCCTTTGCCACGCGCTGCAGCTCCCACATTTCGTCCTCGCTTACGGCGAAAGGCTTTTCCAAAAGCATATCGTATCCGCAGCGCAGCAGCGGCACGGCTGTTTGAACATGCTGCGTATCCATCGTCCCGTTGATGACGGCATCTGCCATTTTGGGCAGCTCTGCCAGGGCTTCGCCGCTCTCGAAGCACATATCCGCTCCAAAGCCATGCATCTCCGCCGTCTTTTGGCGCCGGACAGGGTCCGGGTCGGCCACACCGACAATTTTAAGATCTGCCGGGTGCTGCAGCGCATACATACTATAAAGGAGCGCGCGATGCCCCGCGCCTACGATGATCGCTGTGATCTGTTTTCTCATAACTGAACCATTCCTTTCCGTGGAGCGCCACACCGTGGAAGCCCCGCACTGCCGTTTCTTTGCCTCTGCACGGTCTTTTTCGCCCGTGCGGGCCGCATTCCGCGTGAAAGCGGTTATTGACACTCGCTTCACAGCCTGCCGCTGCACCCTGCGCATCCTGCAGGATGCAAAACCCGGCGTTTTACCCTTTTCAGCTTAACGGCCGGCGTACTGCGCGTCAAGTATGATGACCATGAAATTTTGATTTTTACCATGACAAAAGAAAGAAAAACCGAAACTTTGTGGATATTATATGTAAATCATGCTTAATTTTCGGAAGTATTTTTGTGTGTTTTTCATAAAAATCACTTGATTTTTGCAGCTTGGGCATGCTATGATTTTTATCACAGCCGCTCTTACAGGCGGTGACGGCAAGAATGCGCGCAGCGTACGGGCCCGCATTTACATAGCCGTTCGATACGACAGACAAAGGGATGCCGGATCGATGCATCGATGCGCGATTTGTGCGCGTGCGTTCCCTTTTTGAGAAACGGAGGAAATGATTTTGGCAATGATTTTGGCAAAAAGAATGAAACGTACTGTCAGTGTCATATTGCTGCTGGCACTTGTTCTGGGGTTGCTCGCGGGCTGCTCCAGCACATCCTCAAGCACACCTGACGCCGCACCCGCCGCGGGCGGCAGCGAGCCCGCAGCCGGCGGCGAAACGGAGCGCGAACGCATCACTGTGCGCGTATTTCGCAGCAAGGCCGGCCATGAGGTCTCGATGGACCAGATGGAGATCTTCAAGGTGATGGGAGAGATGTTCAATATCGATTTTGAGTTTGACAATCCCCCGCAGGAAAACCTTGTTGAACGTCTGAACCTTGTGATGATGGAGACAGAACTGCCCGACGTCATTATGGAAATGCCGATGACAGACGTGCTGAAATACGGCGAGACCGGCATCATCCTGCCGCTGAACGATTACATCAACAACAGCATGCCGAATCTGAGGGCTGAGCTGGACAAGCGTCCCGGTGTGGAAAAATCCCTCACCTACGGCGACGGCAATATTTACTATCTGCCCATGCTGGACGAAACGCCCTCCGGCAATACGCCGTTTATCGTGCGCACCGACTGGCTGGAGAAGCTTGACATGGAGCGACCCGTCACGGTCGAAGACTGGGAAAATTACTGGGAGGGCGTGAAAACAACCGACCTGAACGAAAACGGCCAGAATGACGAGATTCCGTTTACTGCATATGAGATTGAGCGCCTGCGCAACTTCTGCGTTGCATGGGGTGTGCTGGATGATTTCTTCACCGACCCCACGGACGGCGGCAAGGTGCACTATGGCCCCATCGAGGACCGCTACCGCGACGCCCTGATCTGGATGAACGATATGTGGAACAAAGGCTATATCGATCAGGAGATCATCACGGCCGATTTCTCGTCGCACAGCGCAAAGCTGGCGCAGAATATCGTCGGTTCGTTTGCAGGCCCGCTCGGCGGCCTGCTGGCCGCGCAGAACGCGACCATGCCCGCTACCGTTCCCGGTTTCCATGTGGCCGCCACCGAGCCGCCGCTCGGCGAAGCCGGTGTGCAAATCCACTCGTCGATCGACCTTGTGCCCCGCGCTGTTGTGGGCGCGACGATCACCTCCAGCTGCAAAAATGTGGACCGTGTGATCGAATGGCTCGATTACATGTACAGCCCCGAGGGCCAGCTGCTTGTGAACATGGGCATTGAGGGCACGCACTACACGATGGAAAACGGCGAACCCGTCTTCACCGATTATGTGATGAACAACCCGGACGGCCTCTCCCCGAAGCAGGCCGTAGGCACATTTACCATCGCGCAGGGTACGGGAATGCCCTCTGTGCTTTGCTTCTGCGAGACCAGCCAGCTGGACGATGCCGCTGTGCTGGAGGCCAAGGCAAACTGCATCATCCCGTTCCTGGAAACCTCGAATCAGTACGTGATCCCCGGCACGATTTCGTTCCCGTCCGAGGCGGACGCCGAGCGCCGCGCCGCCATGGCCGATATTGAAACCTATGTGGACGAAATGGTCATGAAATTTATCACCGGCCGTGAATCGTTCGATAATTGGGATACCTATGTTTCCAAGGTAAAGGAAATGGGCATTGATAACGTGATCGGCATTTATCAGGATGCCATCGACGCCTGGAACAGCTGAGCGGTTTCATCGCCTGAATACGGATCTTCAAAGCAGCGCGCGGCCAGCGCGAAGCCGGCCGCGCGCTGCTTTATCCGGCAATCCATCTCGGAAGGAGGACGCCATCCATGAAAACGGCCGCAGTCTCCCAAAAGACAAACACGGCTTCCAATGCTTCCGGCAGCAGGCTCCAGCGCACGGGCAAAAAAATCTGGACCAGCCGGTATTTGTACCTGCTGCTGCTGCCTACGTTTATCTGGTATATCCTGTTCATGTATGCGCCGCTGTACGGCGCCCAGATCGCGTTCCGCGATTTTATGCCGGCACTTGGCATCACCGGCGGCAAATGGGTCGGCTTCAAATATTTCATTCAGTTTTTCAAATCGGAATATTTCGGACGTCTGATCAAAAACACACTTGGCATCAGCGTTTATTCCATCGTGGTCGGTTTCCCGATCCCGGTGATCCTTGCACTTTTGATGAACGAGGTGCGCAACAAGTATTTCAAAAAAAGCGTACAGACCATCGTTTACATGCCGCATTTCATCTCCGCTGTCGTTGTGGTGAGCCTGCTGAACGCAATGCTTTCGCCCAGCAACGGCCTCATCAACCAAATCATTCAATTGTTTGGCGGTGACGCCATCCACTTTATGGCCGAGCCGCGCTACTTCAAAACGGTCTATGTGCTGTCCGATATCTGGCAGTCGGCGGGCTACGGCTCCATCGTCTATCTGGCGGCACTGACGAGTATCGACCCCTCACTGTATGAGGCGGCCACCGTAGATGGTGCATCCAAGTGGAAGAAGCTTTTGCACATTACCCTGCCGTGCATCCTGCCCACGATCATGACCATGCTCATTCTGCGCATGGGCAGCATCTTCACAGTGGGCTATGAAAAAATCATGCTGATGTACAACCCCGCCACCTATGAGACGGCGGACGTTATCTCCACCTATGTGTACCGCCGCGCGTTCGAGGGCGGCGAATACAGCTTCTCGGCTGCCATCGGCCTGTTCAATTCCATCATCAACTTTATCGTGATCATCGTATTCAACAAGATCAGCAAACGGATAAGCGAGGTGAGCCTCTGGTAATGGAACGCACAAAAAAGAACACAAAGATCAAAGAGACCACGGGCGAACGCGTGTTTACATGGGTGGTGTATGGAATCCTCATTTTGTTCTGCGCGGT
Source organism: Subdoligranulum sp. (assembly GCA_014799685.1). Classification (GTDB taxonomy): domain Bacteria; phylum Bacillota; class Clostridia; order Oscillospirales; family Ruminococcaceae; genus Ruthenibacterium. Next base: position 50,037 of record JAAVHN010000028.1, read on the forward strand.
GATCGTCTTCCCGCTGCTGCACATCATCAGCGGCTCGTTCAGCGATCCGATGAGCCTGCTGCGCGGCGAGGTCTCGTTCTGGCCCAAGGGCTTTACGCTTTCCATGTACGAAAAGGTGTTTAAGGATGCCAGCATCTGGCAGGGCTACGGCAACACCATCCTGTATACGGTGCTGGGCACCTGCATCAGTGTCGTGCTCACCGCCTTTGCGGCGTACCCCCTCTCCCGCAAGGATTTTTACGGGCGCAACCTCTTTATGGGGCTGTTCGTGTTTACAATGTTCTTTACCGGCGGCATGATCCCTACGTTTCTGATCGTACAGCGGCTGAAGCTGCTGAACACGATCTGGGCCATGGTGCTGCCCACCGCCGTGAGCACCTATAACATGATCATCATGCGCACGTTCTTCGAATCGACGATCCCCTATGAGCTGGTGGAATCCGCCTCGCTCGACGGCTGCAACGATATTATCATCTTCTTTCGCATCGTGCTGCCGCTCTCCGGGCCGATCCTCGCCGTTATGGTGCTGTTTTACGGCGTTGGGCTGTGGAACTCGTGGTTCCCGGCGCTGCTGTATTTAAAGAACCGCGCCATGTACCCCCTGCAAATGGTGCTGCGCGAGGTGCTCATCCAGAGCGATATCAGCAACATGGCCGGCTCCTCCGGCGATGTGGAGATCATCGGCGACGGCCTGAAATATGCCACAATGGTGGTAGCCACGCTGCCCATTATGTGCCTGTATCCGTTCCTGCAGAAGTATTTTGTAAAGGGCGTCATGATCGGCGCCGTCAAGGGCTGAGCGCGTACTGTCCAGGGCTTACGCATGAAAAGTAAATTTGAATAAATTTACAGTATAAACCTAAAAAAACACAAATTTCAGTTCAAAAATTCATCGTGGATTTCGTTTTTGACTAATTTTTGAGGTAGAATCTATGTCTGCCGAATCAAAAACATTGCAAACAATTTTTCATGCGTTTGCCCTGACGTGCTGTCAGGAACCGCGCGCGGCGCTTGACCCCGCAAAACGCAGGTGTTACGATCAAGCACAGTCCCGCACGTTTTAAGACCCCGCTCCGGCGCGCCCGTCCCCGTTTTCCGGCCGGCGCGCCGCTTCTTTTTGTATTGTATTTTGTATTATTGTTTTGCATCGCATCCTGAAAAGAAGGTGAACCTTTGAAAACAGAATTTCAATCACACGATCTGACCCTGCCCGCGTGGGGGCCGTATACCAAACAATATAGCGGCATCTCCCACATTTCCGCCGCAAATGACGGCGTGCGGTTCGACCTTGCCGTATTTCCCGGCCTGTACCGCCGCCGCGTGGATGTTCCGAATGTGCGGTATGAGAGCGGTTACCATGTGTGGCAGGCTGCGCCGGACCTCTCCTGCTACACCCTGCGGCATGAGCTGGAATGGAAAGATCGTGTTTATGCGGACATCTCGTTTGCACCGCTGGGTGAAAATGCGCGGCTGATCCGCGCGGAATGCCGCAACGAAACGGATACGCCCCAAAACCTGGTGCTGCACTATATGGCCAGCGCGCACGACCCCGTGCCGTCCTACCGCGATTTCGCAGTGACGGGCGCAGAGATCCGTTTACCCGCAGGCGCAGTGTTCCTCGCTGCGCGTGACTACGATGATCTGCACTTTGCCGTGCCGCGTCCCACGGACGGCCTGTGCTGGGACGGCATGCGCCGCGCTGAGGAGGCTGTGCCCGGCTTTGTGCGCGGCTACGGCGTGGGGCTGGGTTTTGGCTGCGCGGCCGGGCGCGGGCCGTTTGGCCAGCCGCTGCCCCCCGGCGCGGGCGACACTGTTTCTTACACATTCTGCCTGCCACAGGCGCTGAAAGCGCCATGTTTGTGCGTGCGCTACGTCAATGGCGGCGGCGAAGCGTCCGCCTATGCGCTCTCCACGGGAGAGACGCTGACACTGCCCCCGTCCGCCGAACCGGCGATCATCCGCCTTGCTCTGGCTGCGCCCATTCCGGCGGGCGCGTTTTCCCTGACGCTGACAGCGGCCGGCACGGGCGCGGCCAAGTTGGACTGCTTTGTGCTGTGTGAGGCGGCGCGATGCGGGGAGTTCACCGTCACGCCGCGCGGCAGCGGCGCACGGCCCTCTTTGCAGGCATACGAGGATGAGCAGTTCCTGACACTGCAATATCCGCACATCCACGAATGCTACGGTGTGCTGTGGGAGTACGGCAGCGCACAGGTGCGCGAGATCGAACACGACGAGCTGGATATTTTCCTGCGCGACACGGTGCACGACCATGTGAACCGGACGCTGCGCGGCAACGGGAAGGGACATTTCACAAACGTGTTCCAGCGCCCCATTCCGCTGCGCCCCGGTGAAACGCGCATTCTGTACGGGGCGGTGCTGTGCGCGGATACGCCGGATGCCGCCGCGGCAATGTGCCGCGCGCTGCGTGCCCACGGCGGTTTTGAGGCAGCGTGGCGGCAGGCATCGGCGGCGCTCTCCCCCACGCCCTGTCTGCCCGCGGGAGCACCGTTTGCACTGGGCCAGCAGCTGATGCAGGCCGTCACCTGCTCCAACGTCGTCTACCCCGTCTACACACGCGGACAATACATCCGCCACAACACGCCGGGCCGCTGGTGGGACAGCCTGTACACCTGGGATTCCGGCTTTATCGGCATGGGGCTTGCGCAATATTCGGCGCGGCGCGGCTTCGACTGCCTGAACGCCTACCTCACGCCGCCCGGCGACGACGAAACGGCGTTTATCCACCATGGCTCGATGGTGCCGACGCAGTTTTATCTGTTCGCAGAGCTGTTGAACCAGACGCAGAGCCGCGCGCTGGCCGAATACTGTTACCCGCGGCTGGCGCAGTACTATGCGTTCTTTACGGGGCAGGCGGGCGGCAGCACCACGGCAAACCTTTGCAGCGGACTTTTGCGGCCGTGGGATTATTTCTACAATTCCGGCGGCTGGGACGATTATCCCCCGCAGCAGGCCGTACTGGCACAGCGCCTGCAAGCCGTCTGCACGCCCGTTGTCACGACGGCGCACGCCGTGCGCTGCGCGAAGATCCTTGCCTACACCGCGCGGCTGCTGGCGCGGGAAGCGGACGCCGCGCGCTATAACGCGGATGTGCAGCGCTTCACGGCGGCGCTGGAGATGTACGCGTGGGACGAGGACGCCGGCTATTTCGGCTATGTGGTACACGATGCGGACGGCCGACCGGTGTCTTTGCTGCGGCACGATTCCGGCGCGAACTGGAACATGGGGCTCGGCGGCGCATCGCCCCTCTTTGCAAACGCATGCTCGCCCAAAATCGCCGCGCGCTTATGGGAGAAGCTGGAAGATCCTGCCCATCTGTGGACGGACTGCGGCCTTTCCACCGTGGACCGCTCCGCGCCCTACTACCGCCGCGACGGCTATTGGAACGGCGCGGTATGGATGCCCTATCAATGGCTGTTCTTCAAGGCCGCGCTGGACGCGGGCAAAGCGGAGTTCGCTTTTCACATCGCAAAAACCGCGCTGTGCCTGTGGCAGGATGAATGCGCGGCGTCGTACCACTGCTTTGAGCATTTCATGATCGAATCGCGGCGTGGTGCGGGCTGGCACCAGTTCAGCGGGCTTTCCGCGCCGGTGATCCAGTGGTTCGCAAGCTATTATGTGCCCGGCACGCTGACGGCCGGCTTTGATACGTTTGTCCGGGCAGCGCATTGGCTGCCGGAAAACACCGGGGTGACGGCCACGCTCGATTGTACGCGGGCAGGGCACTGTACTGTGCTGGCGGCGCTTGCGCCCGGCGCGGTGCGCATTACATGCTCCGCTCCCATTGCCGGGGTGTACCAGCGCCATGACGGCCTGTGGGAGCTGACGCTCGCGCCAAAAGCGCCCGGCACGGTGGAATTGTCCATCCTGCCAAAAGAAAGGTGCGCCGGTTGATGCTTGCCGCCCGGCGGCCGGCGGCAAGCTGCATGTAAAATTCTCCGAACCGTGCTCCCATGCATTTTACCAATGGGAGCGTACACCGGAATGAACATTAAAACGGCGGATCGTTTCATGCTCTTTCTGCACGAAGCGATCCGCCGTTTTTATCTTGCGGTAAGGAAAGGCACATTACCACGCTTTACCGGATATTCCCCTTATACCGCACTGCGGAGGGCGAAACGCCAAACCTGCGCCGAAATGCCTTGTAGAAGGTGTTCTGCGCGGAAAACCCGCATTGCAGCGCAATCTCAGTGACGCTGTATTCCGAACCGCGCAGCAGCTCCAGTGCATGCGTCAGGCGCAGCTCCTCGACATATTCCGTAAAGCTTTTTCCGGTTTGATCCTTCAGAAATTGGGAAACGTAATTTTTCGAGATCTTAAACTGCTGTGCCGTCATCGCAACATTCAAGTCCGGCCGCGTGTACTGCTCGCCCAGCCAGGCAAGGATCTTCTGCTGCAGCGCCTCGTTGTGGCTGCGCCGCAGAAGCTCCACCTCGCTGCAGATCTCGAAGCAGCAATCGCACAGATCGCGCACCTGCTGGTGGGCACTGCGCCGGCTGTCATACGAGCACAGATAGCTCACATCCTCGCCGCCCAGCTTCTGCGCCGCACCGATGAGCACCCCACGCACACTGAAAAACGCCTGCTGGAAGTTCTGCGGTGAAAGATCCTCCACGCTGAAAAATTCGCTGATCAGCGCCTGCGCTTCCTGGACACAGCCGGAGAGCAGGTATCCGTTCAGCCGTTCCAGGCTGATGATATCGGGCGTAGAGGTCCGCACAAGACTTTCTCCGTTCAGATAGCATACCTTCTGGGTGCAGTCGGCATAGCGCTGCATGTTGCGCGCCTGCCAGTACACGGAGGACAGCTCCTCAATGCCGGTAAACCGGTCGCTCAGGATCAGTGGCTCGGACAGCTCCAGCCGCGTGTACAGCGCTTCCGTCCGGCGGCACAGCCGCACCTGCTCGGCTTCCTCCCCCTTTTCCAGCGTCAGAATAACGAGAATGCTGCCGCCGGTGGTCTGGTATACAAACTGCGGCCGGTCATAGCACTGGCGCACCTGCTCATCGATCAGCATCAGGCGCAGCTCCTCGCTCACCTCGGCGTTCTCCGCTTCGCCGCACGGCGGCAGCAGCAGCAAATAGTTGTACTGTGTCAGACCCAGCAGCTCCCGCATGCTTTTTTGTTCCTCCGGCGAGCTGAACACACCCGTTGTAAGCGCCGCCTCCATACGGCTGTGCTCCAGCTCGCCGCGCATGCGCTCCAATTCCTCTTTCAGCTGTCCATGATTGTGCAGCTTCTGCACAATCAGATCGGTGAACAGCCGGTTGTTCACCGCGTCCTCCCCCTGCAGCATCTCCAAAATCGGGCGCAGCTCGCGCAGATCGAAAACCGTCATCCACGCGCTCAGCACAAGGCAGACTGCCAGCCCCGCGCCCAGACAAAGCCAGAAAGCATGTGTGACGGCACGCATATTTTCCCCATATACGGAATAGGGCAGCGCCACCACCGCGCTGGCATTCAGCAGCTCGATCCGGCGCGAAGCAAGCAGCCAGGTCTGGCCGCCGTAATACTTTGTTCCCATTTTTTCATCGGCAAACAGCTCCCCGTCGCCGGTATAATGGTGGCGCATCAGCACCTCTCCGTCATCCCGCACAAGGCAGAACATTCCATCCTCGCGCCATTTTTCCATTGGCAGAAACAGCCTCAGCAGAAACTTTTCCCGGATGAGGATCGTACAGGCACCCCGGAGCTGTCCCCCGGAGGTGATATACGGCTGGCAAAGCGTGAGGTATGTATCCGGATAGGCCGTCCGGTTCAGCGCAACGCTGTGCGACGGCAGGCAGAGCAGGCCGTCCGTTTCTCCCCACGCGGCCCACTGCGTTTCTCCGATGCCTTCATATTCCGCGGCGCCGGGATAAAAGCTGCCGTAGGTTTTGAAAAACCGGTATGGGTCCACCACAAATTGATTTCGCGCAAATGTCACATAGCTGTATGTGGCATAAGACATGCTGTAGGTAAGATCGGAAAGCAGCGAGGATGCGTCGTAAGGTGTTCTGTAATCGCCGATCAGGTCATCGTCATCGCTTGCGGCCAGCCGGTTGAACACATCATCGTTGAACAGGCGGTTTGTGGTAAACCGCAGGTCGCTGAGATATCCCTCAAAGGTATTGACGGCCGTAGAGAGCTGTTCGGAAACATCCGCCATTTGCGCCATCTCCGTCTGCTGTCGCATGATCCCGTACAGCGGAATGAGCACCGCACAAAAAGCCAGCGGCACAGCCAGATACCGCACCAGCCGCTTCAGCCAGATATGGAACAACAGTTTGCTACGCATAGGAATCTCCTTTTTCAAATCGGTGCAACACGGTAAAAAGTATACGCAGGCCTAAAGGGGACGGTGTTCAGGCGCAATTCCTCCCAATGGGTTTATTTTACCACAAGAGGCGAATAAATTCCACTATGCCGAAAAAGCAAAAACAATAAAAAGAAAACCGGCACCGCTCCGAAGCTTCTATTCGGGGCCGCGCCGGTTTTTCACTCTTTTTTCGCTCTCTTTGCACCATGGCAGTACCAAAACACAAGCCCCATCAGAACGCCGCCGAGGATGTTGCCTACCGTCACCGGGAGCAGGTTTTTCAAAAAGAAATTCGTCCATGTCAGCGCGGAGAGATCGATCCCCTGTCCGGCGGCCAGCGCCGCGTAAGCGGGGACCGTTTTCGCAAACAGGCCGGCCGGGATGTAATAGAGATTCGCGATGCAGTGCTCAAAGCCGCAGATGACAAAAAACGCCACCGGCAGATACGCGCCCGCCACACGGCCCGCCAGATCCTGAGCGGAAAGTGACAGCAGCACCGCCGCTGTAACGAGCAGATTGCACAAAACGCCCAGGATCACGGCGTTCGGCAGGCTGAGCGCACATTTGCCCGCGGCAAGGCGCATCGTAAACACCGCAAGCTGCCCGCCGGAATAGGCAAACTGCCCGCTGAACGCGCAGCCCGCCGCTGTGAGCATCGCGCCTGCCGCGTTGCCCAGATAGACAATGCCCCAGTTGCGCAGCATCGCGCGCACGGTCGCCTGCCCGTCCAGCACCGGAATGACCAGCAGCGTATTGCCCGTGAACAGCTCTGCGCCCGTCAGAATCACCATCGCAAGACCGAACGGAAACAGCAAGCCGCAGACTGTGCGCACTATGCCCACATTTTCGATGGTATGGATGGACGTATTCGTTGCCGCGCCGCTGACCGCGATGAAAAAGCCGGCCAGCATGCCCGGCAAAAACAGCCGCAAAAGCGGCGCGCTCGTTTTGGTGCGCCCCGCCGCTGCGTAATTTTCCGCCGTTTGCGCGGGTGTGAAAAGATTCATGGGCATTCCCTTCTCTATCATCATGTTGTGTGTTTTTTGATTTGTTTCTACTTTACCACAAAACATGCGCAATGTCACGTGCAACATGTACAAAAGGAGGGCTTTCATGCATGATCTCGATCATGCGCTTTCCTGCGCGGCAACATGCATCCAAAATCCGTCGTGATATGCCCGGATGCAGCCGAGCAGCCGCTTTTCCAGATTCTGCGCGATGGGGTCTTCCCCGGCGCTGTTCAAAATGCGCGGGGCAAACTGGTACGGATCCTTTTCCAGATCGTACAGGTAGCGGCGCGGCACGGGGTCTGGCTCATAGCCCACGTCGATCACATAGGTATAGCGCTGCGTGCGCAGCGCGCGCCAGCCGAAATCCTTCGGATCCTTGCCTGCCTCGCGGAACATTTTCAAAAACGCCTTGCTGCCCGGGCAAGCGCAGATATAGGCCGCGCTGTCGTCCGCGCCGGTGTGCTGCCGGATTCCGGCGAAGCGGCTGGTGCCCTCCAGGCTCTCCGGCACGGGCAGCTCCAGCCATTCCAGCAGCGTGGGCAGAATGTCCGCGCCGCCGATCACCGTATCGCACCGTCCCGGCAAAAGCCCCGGCCCTGCTGCCACGAACGGGATATTGATCGATTCCTCATACCATACATGCTTTGCCATCAGGCCGTGGCTGCCCATCATGTCGCCGTGGTCGGCGCTGAGCACCACGCACGTATTCTCCCGCAGGCCCAGACGATCCAGCGCGTCCAGCAGACGGCCAAACTGCTCGTCGAGGCCCGTAACGGCCGCGTAGTACTGGCGCGTTTTTTTCAGCAGATCCGCAGGCGTCATATCCATCGGCTCGCCCGTATGGCAGTGCAGGCTGTCGAAGCAGACATTCTCCCGCAGGGGAATTTCTTTCTCCCGGTACCGCGCGAGGTATTGTTCCGGCACCTCGTCATAGGGGCTGTGCGGCGGGTTCCACGAGAGGACAAGCCCGAACGGCTTCTCCGGCGTCTGCCGCTGCAAAAATTCGATGGCACGGTCTGTCTCGTATTCGGGCGACCACTTCCCGGGCTTGATCTGCGCGGGGGAGTCCGTCCAGTAATGCGGGTCGAGGTGCGCGTCCCACGCGCCGTAGGAGCACCAGTCGTCGAAACCGTGCCGGCCCGCGCCCGGCGGGGTGTAGGCGTCCCACGCGCGCGCGCCGGATTCGGGCTCGGGCGTGCGGTCGATCTCCGGCTCGTCCAGATGCCATTTGCCGATATAGCCGGTGTTGTAGCCGTTTTCCTTCAGAATCGTGCCCAGCGAGGGAACGTCCTCGCGCAGCTTCATCGCAAGGCCGGGCTTGCAGTTGGTGAACACGCCGGTGGTGAGCGGCTGCAGCCCTGTGAGCAGGCTGGCGCGGTGCGGCGAGCACAGCGGGCACGCACTGACGGCGTTCCGGCAATAAACGCCGCCGGCCGCAAACCTGTCCATATGCGGCGTCTCCACCGGGTCGGCCCCGGCACAGCCCATCGCGTGCCGCCGCCACTGATCCGCAAATACAAACAACAAATTTTTCTGCATGGCGATCGCCTCCTCTTTTTAACGCATTTCTGCGTCTTTTTCCCGCTCCGGGTCCCTGCGTGGCTTTGATTGGAATGCCTCTCAGGCCCAAAAGCAGCCATACGAAATTACATCTGATCTCTCAACTCTAAACGCTTTACTCTAAGGAAGCTCTGATTCAATCGATGGGTCGGATCGGCGAACAGATCATTCCACAGGCCCAAGAGCCGCTGCTGCGCAGCGGTTGGCCTATGGACGCGCCCGGCGATTTATTCAGAGGTTCCCTAATACAGCGGCACACACATGTTCCACGAGCGCGTCATCGTGGCAAAACCTGCCTCCGTACCGTCATTTGTGGCGGCAAATAAATGCGTCGCCGCGCCCTGTTCGTTGAACAGCAGGAACGGCCGGTCCAGATTGCCCATCACGCGATGTACGCCGTCGTCCCACAAGATCCTGCGTGAAAAAGCGCCTGAATTCTTTTCCACCGCCCAGTGCACACCGTCCGCGCTCTGCGCATACACGGCCGAGCCCACGTCACCGGTGAAGGTTCCGCCCCAATCCTTGGCGATCATCGCGTAGCTGCCGTCCGTGCGCCGCCAGATGAACGGATCCTCCACCGTGCCCGCTTCGGGCGAAAACAGCGGCGCGTCTGTGAGGCGGCAAAATCCCTGCGTGTAATGATCCGCCCACGCCGCGCCCAGCTTCATGCCGCTGAACATATCCTCCGGCGTATCATACGGCGGTTTGCGGTAAGTGCGCGTTTTGTAAACAAGCAGGCAGCTGCCGTCCGGATTCAGACAGGGCGCGGGGTTCGAGGTGAAAAAATCGTCGAAACGCCCGCAGCGAATATCCAGCGCGGGCTTATCGGCGCGTGTCCACGGGCCGTATACGCTGGGCGCTGTCGCGATGCCGATGCGCTTCGAGGCGCGGGCCGCCAGCCATTCGGGGCTGTAATGGGTGAGCGCTGCACCGTCCGGGTCCGGAAACGGATAGGTGATGCCGATGTAAAATAAAACATATTCCCCGCCGCAGCGCGTGATCACAGGGTTATGCGTGGCGCGGCCGTCCCAATAGCCCGCGCCGCGCGCGGGCAGCACGACCTCCTCAAATTGGTACGGACCCTCGGGTGTATCCGACACGGCGCGCACCACCTCGCTGGCGACGCCCCAGCCGGGGTGGAACGGCAGCGTTTTGGGCCAGCGGGAGGCAAACATGTGATACCGCCCATCTTCGGCGCGGATCACGCTGGGGCACCACACCCAAAAGTCCCCCATAGCAAACCCGCCCCGGATAGGGGCGGGTTTGAAATACTGTTTCAGATCTTTTTCGTCGCGATGCATGAGCGTTTATCCCTTCAGTCCGCTCGTCGCAATGCCCTGCACGAAGTAGCGCTGGCAGAACACGTAAACGATCAGCACCGGGATCAGGCTGAGCACGCTGGCCGCCATGATGAGCTGATAATCGGTGGAATACTGCCCCACGAACATGCGGATGCCGAGCGGGATGGTCTTGTTGCGCTCACTGTTGAAATAGATCATCGGGCCCATATAGTCGTTCCAGATGGTTACGAACGTGAAGATGGCCAGCGTTGCCATCGCGGGCTTTGCCAGCGGCAAAACAATGCGGAAATACGCGCCGTATTCAGAGAGGCCGTCGATGCGCGCCGCCTCCAGCAGTTCGTTTGGAATGCTCTGGTAAAACTGCCGCAGCAAAAATACGCCGAACGCCGCAAAGCTTTGCAGCAGCACATAGCCAAGGTGGCTGTCTACAAGGTTTACCTTCTGCATCATAATGAACTGCGGCAGCATGTAAATCTGCCAGGGAATGGCGATGGTGGCCACGTAGCAGAGAAACAGCGTATCGCGCCCCCTGAACGTACATTTGGTAAAGCCATAGGCCGCAAACGAGCAGGTGATCAGCTGGATCAGCGTTACCAGCACCGTCAGCTTCGAGCTGTTCCACGTAAAACGGGCAAAGTCCACCTTCTGCCCGATCTTGATGTAGTTGTCCCAGTGGCGCACCTCGGGAATCCAGCGGATGGGATTGGTAAACACCTCGGTGGAAAGCTTCAGCGAGGTGGAAAACATCCATACCAGCGGCAGCAGCGTTATCACCGAGACAAGGATCAGCAAAAAATACTGCGCGAAGCGCGTCAGCGAATTTTTCTTTTGAACCATTCCTGCTTTCCTCCCTCTCTTGTCACATAAAATCGTTGAATTTCTTCTCTATGCGGAATTGCAAAACCGTCATTGTTCCGACAATCAAAAACAGAACCATCGCGGCGGCGCTTGCCTTTCCGTAATGCTGATAAGAGAAGGCTTCGTTGTAAATGAACATACTCAAAACCTGCGTGGCCGTACCCGGGCCTCCCTCGGTGAGCGCAAAGATCAGATCGAATGTTTTGAAGCTGTTGATGGTGAGCATCATCAGCACAAAGAAATGGTTCGGCGTGAGCATGGGGAATGTGATGCGCACAAATTGCTGCCATTTGCTCGCGCCGTCCATCTCGGCCGCCTCGTACAGCGAATACGGGATATTTTGCAGCGCCGCAAGATAGATCACCATAAAATAGCCCATATTCTTCCAGATAGAGACAATAATCACGCCCGCAAGCGCCCATTTTGTGGAGGAAAACCAACCGGGCAGACTCTCCTGCGGGACGCCTATGGTGCTGAGGAACACGTTGACGGGGCCGCCGTTCTTCATGAACATGGCTTTCCACACCGCGCCCACCGCTACCACCGAGGCGATATAGGGGAAAAAGATGGCGCTGCGGAAAAACGTGGTGCCGCGCAGCTTACTGTTCAAAAGCAGCGCGAGGCCCAGCGCGGCCGCCGCGCTGAACAGCACCGTAAACACCGAATACACAACCGTGTTCCAGAGCGATTCCAGGAAAATCTTTTGCTTAAAAATACTGGTGAAATTGCCAAAGCCCACAAAGACCATTTCGGTAAAGCCGTCCCACTGCATAAAAGCGAGTACGAACGAGAACAACACGGGTATCAGCACGAAAATCAAAAAGCCGATAAAATTCGGCGCGATGAAGGAAAGGCCCACCAGCGTATTGCGCGTATGCAGCGACATTGTGCTGCCATTTGGCTTCCTCGCAGTCTGCTTCACTTATTACTCATCACCTTTCTGTCTCCATTCCGCACGATCTGACGAAATATCTGTGAATGACCCATCCAGTCAAAACGGGCGGGGCGTTTGACGCCCCGCCCGCAGAACAGATCCTGCTGTCGTTTGCCGAATCCGAAAACCGTAAAGCAATCAGCTGTTGAGGATGCCCTCGACCTCCTCGACCATCATGGCAATGCCCTCGTCCACAGTTACTTCTTTCAGCATAATCAGCTTGTGCGTACGGCCCTGCGCAGCGTCAACCTCTGTCACATTCGGCAGAAGGGGACGGTCCGGAGCAATGTTGGCAACTTTCAGCGCATCGACAACGCCCTCAGGCATACCGTCCATCGCGCCGATCTCGGCCAAAACCTCGTCGTTGATACGGCCGGGCAGAGAACCGGTGGCGGCATAGCCCATGGCGCCCTCTTCACCCGACATGAACTTGACGAACTCCCAAGCGGCTTCCTGCTTCTCGGAAGCGGGATTGATGGCAAGCGGCGTGGTGGCGCCCACAGTATAGCCCGCGCTCACGTCAGACGGATGCGGCAGCGTCGCAATGCCCCACTCTTTCACGTTCGCCTCGCCGTTGTTGATCGCGTTGATGATCGTGGCCATATACCAGCTGCCCATCGGCATCATGGCGACATTGCCGGCCGCAAAGGCGCCGGAATAGTGAATGCCGTTGGCATCCAGATCCGCGAAGTCCTGAATCGCGCCGGCATCCTGCAGGCGCAGAACCATCTCATAAGACGGTTTGAAGAACTCGTAGCCGGTCTCGTAATCCATGATAGTGTGCTTTCCGTCCTGAACCGCCCAGTTCAAAACGCAGGCCGTCCAAGTATGGAAATGCGCACCGTACACGCCGTCGCCGCTCATTTCCATCGCAAGGTCTTCAAACTCTTCCCACGTCATATCGTTGGAGGGATACGCCACGTTTGCGGCGTCGAACAGATCCTTGTTGTAGAACAGCACATAGATATCAGTGCGGGCGGGCATGCCGTACTGATGCCCGTCAAAGTTGAACGGCGTATCAGTGCCGTTATAGGCGCTCATATCGACGTTGTCGCGGGCGATGAAATCCGTCAGATCCAGCAGCTGGCCTTTTGCCACCAGATCCGGGGTGCTGGAGGCTTCCTTGATGAAGAAAACGTCCATATCGCTGCCGCCGTTAAGCATTGTATTCAGCTTGGTGTTGTAGTCGGCGGAGGGGATGTCCAGAATCTCGACCTTGATGTTGGGATTCGCGTCCATGAACGCCTCCACGCCGTTTTTCACGCTGTCGTTGGAGGTGTAGTCCCATGTCGCAACCGTGATGGTGACTTCCTCATCCGTGGTTGCGGGTTCCGTGTCCGGTGTGGTGGAATCGGCCGGAGCCAGGTCTGCCGGGGCGGGCGTGCTGGAAGACGTACTGCTGCAGCCGGCCAGCAAGGCGAGGCACAGCACGGCGGCCATAGCAAGCGCCAACAGTTTTTTCAAATTCATGCTTTTCTCTCCTTTTCTCCATTTCCGCAGGGGAATCTCACCCCCGCTCTGCGCGCGGAGCAGCGGCTCCGCGTTTCGTTGTTTTTATTGTACCGGACGGCGTGCACTTTTCAAAAGCCCGGATTTCTTCAAAAAATAATAGTATTTTTTCATGCTTCCCATTTTTCTAATACTATTTTTCACTCTACCGCTATTTTTTGCACTTCACGAAAAAGAATTGCCTGTTTTTTATAGAATATGTATAATATTTTCAAGGGATTTGTACAGAAAAGAGTGTTCCATGCTCCATTTCCTTTTCAAGCAGACAGGAGGGCTTCATGCGCTTTTTTAATCCGCACAGCGTGCGCTTCAAGATCGTTTTTTATACGCTGCTCTGCCTTTCCGCCATTGGGCTGTGCAGCAATCTCTTTTTATATTCCTATATGAATTCGATCATCACCGATAAAGCCAGCGCGATCGACACGCTGTATCTGGAGACGATCCGCCTGCAGCTGGATACGCGCCTTGCCGAGGTGAACGACCTTGCCATACTGTGTGCGAGCGAGCCGGACCTCTCCCGTGTGATGGAGCGCGAAGCGCTGACGGCTCCCTCCGAAAAGTATCTGGCGCTGACGGTGCAGGAGCAGCTGAACGCCTATCTGCGCTCCTGCGCGCAAAGCGATTACATCAATAAGCTGATGGCCGTGAACGAGTACGGCGTGACGATTCAGATGACAACGAAGCACAGCGGTACACTGAGCGATTGCGAAACGCTGCTGGAAAGCGATTTTTATCGGAACAATCCCACCGCCCAAAGCGCCTTTTCGATGCTGGTCCCCTCCGTGACGCCCTATAAGGGAATGTGCCTCGCCGGGCTTTTTCCTCTTGCCTCCCGCAGCGACCGGCCCGTGAAAGCCTATATTTATGTAGAGCTGGATCCCAGCTTTATCCTCGACGTGCTTGAACCGTATGCCGCGCTGAACCCGATCTTCATCGGCACGGCCAACGGGGAAAAACTGCTGAACGAAAATCTCAGCAGTCTGCGGGAGTTGGATCTGACCGGCGCCGTCACGGGCAGCATCGTGTTTGACGGCAGCGTCCGCCGCAAGGTGGAGACGGAGCCGCTGCGCCGCGCCGCGCTGACGATCTACAGTTGCCCGGATATTTCCACGATCTCGGTCGATGATAAAAACATGCTGTTCACAATGGCTGTCACGCTTTGCAGCGTGTTCCTGGTGGGCCTGTGCAGTCTGCTGATCCTCTCCAACTACCTCACAAGGCCCATCCACAAGCTGATCAAGCGCATCCGGCGCATCTCGGACAACGATTTTTCGTATGACCCCGAGATCGAGCGCAGCCGGGACGAGATCGGCGAGATCGGACGTGTTGTGAATGAGATGGCGCTCTCGCTCCAATCGCTGATGAAGGAAACCGAGGAGCACGCCGAAGCGCAGAAGAACATCGAGATCGCGCTACTGCAATCGCAGGTGAACCCGCATTTTCTGTACAACACGCTCGATTCCATCCACTGGATGGCTGTCATCCAAAAGAGCACGGGCATCTCGCAGATGACAAAAAGTCTTTCCAATTTGCTGAAAAACCTCGCCAAGGGAACACAGGACCACATCACGCTGCAGGAGGAGCTCTCGCTGCTGAACGACTATGTCGCCATTCAGATGATCCGCTATACCGAGGCGTTCGAGGTGATCGACCGGATCCCGCAGCCGCTTTTGCAGCACCGCATCCTGAAATTTACGCTGCAGCCGCTCGTGGAAAACGCGATCTTCCACGGCATCGAGCCGACAGGCCGGTTCGGCGCCATCACGCTCGACGGCTGGGAGGACGAACAGTTTTTGTATCTCTCCATCTGCGACAACGGCGTCGGCATTCCGCCCGAACAGCTGCAGACGCTGCTTTCGGCCTCGGCGGAGCACCGCTCCAAGGGCTCGCTGAACGGCATCGGCGTTTTCAATGTGGACCAGCGCCTGAAGCTCGTATACGGCCCCGCGTGCGGGCTGACATACGAAAGCGTTGTGGATGAATATACCAAGGTCACCGTCAAGATTCTGCGGGAGGTGGAACCGGATGTATAACGTACTGCTTGTGGATGACGAGCCATTGATCTTATCCGGCATCAAATTTCTGGTGGATTGGGAAAAGAACGACTGCCGCATCGTCGACACCTCCCGCAACGGCGAGGACGCGCTGGAAAAGATCCGCGCGCAGCGCCCGGACATCGTGCTGTGCGATATCAATATGCCCCGCTTTTCCGGGATGGACCTGCTGCGCGCCGTATCCGAGGAGCAGCCGAACACCGTTTTTATCATGCTGACGAATCTGCAGGATTTCGATCTTGCACAGACGGCGCTGCGCCACCGTGCCGTGGACTATATCTTAAAAAGCCAGTTAGAGGCCGAGACGCTGGAGCGCAGCCTGACTTTGGCCAAAACCGAGTGTGACAACCGCTGGCGGCTGGCCGCGGCGCAGCGCGTGGAGCGCTACGAGCGGCTGAGCGTCACCGAACAGCTGCGCGAGCTGTTTTTGCACGCCGCGGGCGGCAGCCTTTCCGGTTCTATCGGCGGCGAACTGCGCGCACTGCTGGAAAAGCCCTATGCGGCAGCCTGCATCCTGACGGATTACGCCCCGGTGCCGGGCTACACGCAGCTGACGCCGGACGATTTTCACGACCGCTTTGCCTGGCAAAAAGAGCTGTGCGAAAAGCTGCTGCAAAACCATTTTCGCTCGTTTTCGCTGTTTTCGCCCCGCACGGATGACAGCTTTGTGCTGTTTTGCTGGGACATTGCCGAAGCGGACTGGCGCACCGCGCTCGGACACTTTCACCAAAAGCTTGCCGCGGCGAGCGAAAATATCACGCAGGTGCTTCCCATTGTGCTGGGCACACAGCTTTTCTGCGGCGCGCAGCAGTTAGACGCCTGCCGCGCGCAAATGGCCGGTTTGCGCACACGCTATTACAACGACCCCGCGTCGCCCCTGCTTTATGCGGACGGCGCCGAGATGCCTGCCGTCCGCTCGCTGGGGCTGAACGGCCTTGCACTGAAGCTGGGCGAAGAACTGCGCGGACGGAACCTCTCCGGCTGCAATACACTGCTGACACGCGCGGTGGAAACCCTGCAAAGCGTAGAGCACAAGCCCGAGCAGGGCATTTTGCTGTGCCACGAGCTGTTCAACACCGTCTCGGAGGTGCTGCGCACCGCGCTCTCGGCCGGCGCCCGCCTGCCGGCGCTTTTGGAAAACACCGGCGGCGCGCACGAGCAGATCGACCGCCTGCTCACGCGCGCACAGGTGGCCGCGTGGCTTTCGCGCCTCGGCGAATGCGCGCTGCTCTGCGCGCAGGAGATCACGCCGCCGCACCCCGATTTTCTGGAAAAGGCCAAGGAATACGTCTCCGCGCACCTCACCGAGCGCATCATGCTCACGGATGTGGCAAGCTATGTCAACGTATCGCCCAGCTATCTTTCAAGCCTCTTTAAAAAGACGCATCACCAAAATTTCGTCGATTACATCAACAGCCGCAAGATGGAGCTTGCGTGCGAGATGATCCGCGAGAACAAGCACAAAATCTACGAGATCTGCTATCAGCTCGGCTACGAAAACCCGTATTACTTCACGCGCACGTTCCGGCGGCACATCGGCATGACGCCCAGCGAATACCAGACCCGCCAGCGCGGGGCAAAGCCGGAGGGGCCCGTGGAAGGATGAAGATGCACCTTGGGACGGGGGAACACACGGTGCAGCCGGGTGCGCGACGGGCGCTGCCGGGCGTGCGATGGGCACTGCCGGGCGTGTGATGGGCGCTGCCGGGCGTGTGATGGGCGCTGCCGGGCGTGTGATGGGCGCTGTCATGTGCGCGGTGGGTGCAGCCGGGTGCACCCACCGCGGCTGGGTGCATGGCGCGCGGCTGGGTGCATGGCGCGCGGCTGGGCGCATGGCGGGCGCGCTGGGTGCATGGCGGACGGCTGGGTGCATGGGGCGGGCGGCTGGGTGCATGGCGGACGGCTGGGTGCATGGGGCGGGCGGCTGGGCGCATGGCGGGCGGCTGGGTGCATGGCGGGCGGCTGGGTGCATGGCGGGCGCGCTCTGAGCGGGATCCGCCGCGCTCAAAATAAACAAAAAGCAAACCGCCCCCCTGTTTGCCGGAAAGTATCTCATACTGTTCCTGCAAACAGGGGGCGGTTTCTCCTTAGCTGTGGAGCACAGCCGTCCGTTTCAAGCCGCCCGCCGCTCAGGTTCCGGCTCAGTTCGACGCCTTGAAGTTATAGACCGGCCGCAGCACCTCGATGACGTCGACGGAATCCTCGATCACATCGATGATATCCGCGAGCGCCTTGTAGGCCATCGGCGCCTCGTCGAGCGTGGCCTCGTTCACGGAGGTGGTGTAGATGCCCTCCATGGCCTTCTGATAATCCTCCATGTTCAGAACTTCCTTCGCCTTCGTGCGGGACAGAACCCGGCCGGCGCCGTGCGGGGCGGAATAATTCCATTCGGGGTTGCCCCGCCCGACGGCGAGGACGCTGCCGTCCCGCATATTGATCGGGATGAGCACTTTTTCCCCGGCATGCGCGGCGATCGCGCCCTTGCGCAGGATATGCTCCTCCACGTCGATATAGTTGTGGATCGTGTGGAACGCGTCTTTTGCCGCAAGGCCCAGCATTTCCAGCATGATCTCGGCCATTTTCTCCCGGCTGCGCTTTGCAAATTGCTGGCAGATCTGCACATCGTGCAGATAATCATCGAGATACGTGCCGTAGACATAGCAGAGGTCGGCCGGGATCGTGGGCTCCTTGTCTTCCCATTCGCGCATCATTTCCTTCAGCTTTGTCTGGATCTCGGCGCGGCGGCCCTGCTCCTTATAGGTGCGGATGACCTCCTCCCGCGCCTTGAAGAATTCTTCCTTTCCCAGATTCAGATCGACGGCGAGATTCTGGTAATATTCGGCCACCTGCTTGCCGAGATTGCGGCTGCCGGAATGGATGACCAGATACTTTGTGCCGTCCGACGCCGCATCGATCTCGATGAAGTGGTTGCCGCCGCCGAGTGTTCCGAGGCTGCGCTCCAGCCTTTTGGCGTCCTTCAGCGCGCGGTAGCAGCGCAGCGCGGTGAGGTCGAACCGCTCTTTCCGGCCCTCCCACACGCTCCGGCCGCTGGGGATCGCATGCGCCGCCTCGTCGACTTTTGCAAGATCCAGCTCCACANGGCCGAGGCACACGGTATACATTCCNCAGCCGATATCCACGCCGACCACGTTGGGCACCGCCTTATCGGTGATCGTCATCGTGGTGCCGATGGTGCAGCCCTTGCCGGAATGGACGTCCGGCATGATGCGGATGCGCGANCCCTCGGTAAACGCGTGATCACACATCCTGCGGATCTGCTCGATGGCCTCGTCCTCCACCACCTTCGCATAGCAGAGCGCGGTGTTTACTTTTCCCTTGATCTCAAACATGGTTTCTCCCCTTTCCGGCGNTTCTCGCGGAAGCTTTGTTCCGTCCTTTGCGGAAGCTTGTTCCGTCTTTCGCCTGCTTTTTGTTTGTTTGAAATGCTATACCCGTATTATAAAGCGCCGGAGNTTGCTTTTCACGGAAAAAAAGCTGCGAACTCTNGGGGGAGGGCATGAGATGNCGGGNGNAAACCNATCGTTTTTCNTAAAAAAGCTGCGAGCTCATCGGAGCCCACAGCTTTTTTGACGAATCAGACGTTCTTTGATCAGGTTTACGAAGGAATCCGGCGCGGTTACTTTTACAAAAGGCCCGAACGANAGGATGCGGATAACGATCTCGGTCTCGTCGCTTTCGTAGTAGCGCAGGCGGACGATATAGTGCTTTGCGTCCAGCCGTTCCGCCTGCTTTTCAAAATGCGCGAAGTGAAGCATCACACGTTCCAGCGCGTTGCGCTCGTCGGTGACATGCAGCACCACCTCGCGCAGCGGATCTTTTTGTGTGCGCTCAATCCACGGGTCGTTGCCGTTATAGAACGCGCAGCTTTTGATCCTGCCCAGATTAAATTGCGCATGCCTGCACCCTGTGGCGATAACACGGAATTTATCGTCCTTTTCGGAGTATTCCAGCCGCTGCGGAAAAAAGCGCACCGTCATTTCCTTACCCTTGCGGTTTTCCATCCAGGCCCAAAGCGGCCGCTTTGCGCGGATGGCCTCCCGCACCAGGCGGAAGTTCCGGATATAGCGCTCGTCTTCATACGGATCCCCGTCGGCATAGCGGTCATATATTTTGTAATCCGCCCCGGTAAAAAGCGGCGGCACATCCTCGAGGCCNTCGATGGAAACATCGAACAACCGGATGCGCGCATCGCTTAAAATCGCTTTCAGCCATTGCTTTTCCAGCAGCGTGAGCGGCATGGCCGGCGCATGCCGGAGCACGGGGGAAAGATTTTGATNTAACAGCTGCCACCGCTGCCCGCGCAGCGCGGGGAGAATGGTAAGTACGCTTTCCGAAAACGCGTTTTCCTCAATCTGTTTGCAGATCTCCTTTTCCGAAAGCTCTGTGGTAAGCGCCAGCGACAAAATTTTTGCGACGGTATGGTAATAGGCGGAATACAGCTCGCTGAAGATCATGGCGCAGCCTCCTCCCCGATGCCGTACATGCGGTACATTTCCTCCAGATCCTGCCGCAGGATATTTTCCACGGTGCGGTTGGAAAAATCCAGCTGCGTGATCCGGCCGGTCAGCGTGCGGATCCACGGCACAAGCTCCGTTGTATCGAACACATCGGCCGAAAATCGGTAGTGCGTTTCGTCGATCTGCTCCACGGCGCCGCAGCNCTTNTCGCGCTTTAGGCGGCGCACGATATGCTCTTCGCCATACCCCACGCGCACTGTAAATGAAACGTGCTCCAGATGCTTTGTGCTCCAGCGGCAATTGACGCCCCACATATACGGTTCCAGCGCGTCCAGCTTTTGGCGCAGGGCATCGAAGCGCTCGCACACCGCGTCCAGGCGCACGTTTTTCAGGTAATCGAGCCGGTAGGCGTACAGCTGGTTTTTTTCTTCGCTATATGCAAGCAGATGCTGGCGGCCGCTTTGCACGCTGCTGTATACGCGCAGCGGCACGAGCCTGCGCTGCTGCGATGNCCGCGCGTGCCGGCCAAAATTTTCCGCAAGGATATACCGCTTCTCGCGCATGGCNCAAAANAGCNNCGCAAGCACCTCGCTGTCCAGCGCGCCNGTNATNTANTGGTGCTTGAAGGAGAAGATGTCCTCTTCCTTTTCTGGGTTTATTGCCGGGTTTTCCGGCGTGTTCGCTGCCGGATTTGCTGCCAGATATGCTGCCGGGGCCGCTTCTGGCTTTGCTGCCAGATTTGCTGCCGGGGCCGCTTCTGGCTTTGCTGCCGGATTTGCTGCCGGGGCCGCTTCTAGCTTTGCTGCCGGATTTGCTGTCAGGTTCGCTGCCGGGGTCGCCCCTGGCTTCACTTCCAGGTTCGCTTCCGTCCTTGCTGCTGGATTTACTCCCGGCTTTGTTGCCGGCTTTGCAGCCAANTTTGCTGTCNGGGTCGGTTCCGGCTTCTCTTCCAANTTCGCTTCCAGCACAAGCTGATCCAACAGATACGAGCCGATCACACCGCAGGGCGCGGCCTCGCTGAAATAATCCAGCAGGTCGCAAAGGCCCGCAAGAGGGATCGTGGCCGCCCGGCTGTATAGCACCTGGCGCCCCTGTTTTTCGCAGACGATCAATTCCTCATCCGCATATTCCTTCAGCTTTTTGCGCACGGTCGATTCATCGAATGCCATCGGCGTTTCGAACGCGGAGAGATAGTCCCGGTCGATCCGGTCGATCAGCTCCTGCAGCGTCAGTTTGATTTCAGGCGTATGTAAAATATCAAACAAAATAAAATGCAGTGTGATGTCCTTATCGGTAAAGCTTTTGGCCTTCCACGCCTTGTAAAACGGATTGTGCTGCGTGACGCGGTTATCCACCGAGAGAAAGACGTTTTTGCCCTCCGCAGTATGCGTAAAACGCATATACCCGCCCAGCCAGCTCTCGATGCGGCGGCGCTCGTCGTCATAAGAGCGCGCGCTTTTCGCGTCGAATTCGCTGCGGCTTTTGAAGCCGTAGACATAGAATTCCCGCATGTAGGAACGGATCTTATCGAAGTTTTTGATAAGCTCGTGGTAGGGCATGGCCGCCTCCATTTGATGAAGATTTGACAAATCACAATGAGAATTCTGCCCTTAAAAGATCCCCATATTGTGATTTTTATCAAGCCTCTCGAAAAGAATGCAGATTTTCAAAGAATCATTCAATATATTTCAGTCAGGCGACATCGCTTCACAGCAGAACAGTTTGAGCAAGTAATGGCTTTTGAGCGTGATGATGCAATGCAGAAAAAGTGGAAGGCCTTCTGCCGAAAGATAGACACAAAGACTGGTGATTATGACATCGTGTTAAGGACAATCAACAACTTTTTGACTGATCCATTCACAGCGGCGATAGAAAAACAGCTATTTGCTAAGAAATGGTCTGCTGCAGCAAATCAATGGACGGAAGCGGATGCAATAAATGCCTAAGGTACTGCACAAATTTGGGTGAATGTTATGTGAAGTCATTCTATCTCCTAAATGCAAAGCAGATATCAACTGTTTTTGCTTAATTGAAATAAAATGATTTGATACGAAATGATATGAACTGCTATTTCCATTCAATTAGGCGTCTTGAATATCCCATCAAACAACCACCCTTATTTGCTATCAATATATTCTACATGCCAATATTAATGGCATGCATTTTAGATGAAAGATATTCATCAATATACATTACTAATTCTTTCAAAAATTCTACGCTCTCTTTTACTGTTGTTTCAGTTCCATTAAATCGATCCTGATGAACGATATTGTGTCGTGTTTGCAAAACTGAATCAAGATGATCAAATCTTTCATTTCCAAAATTCGCAAAAGGATTTTCTTCACCGTCAATTTGTTTCAGCAAATTCACTAACTCCTTTTTCCCTGTTCTTCCTAATGGAAATTTTGTAGCAAAATGAAAATCATTATTAATTAAATAATTATCATCTGATATATACGATATTGACTGTATATATCGAACAATGTTATTTTTCTTTTCTTCTGTAAAATGGCTGTGTTTTGTCAAACCGATAAGGGAATTCCCCTCTTCTAAGCTGAGTCTTAATGAATTCAGTTTTATATACGTTGAAAGATTTCGACTTGGCTTATCATTCAGCTCATAACGAAATTCTTCAAGTATCCTTTCTACAAAAATCTGAAATTTTGTAACTGCTGATATGATAGCAAGTTTCAAAAACAGGACACGATTATTATCATCAGACGCTGCTAAATCCAAAAGTGTATCTGCCTCAGATATACTGTTTTGAAAATCTGAGGTTGCTTCATAATGATATGGCATCCTCAAACTCCTTAAACCACATTTTTAATCTTAAATTAACAATATCCTTATCAGATGTTCTTTTTGACAGCGATTCCTGAATATCGTCATTTTTCAAAAAATTCAAAAGCCGGTTATAAATAAGTTTTTTATTGTTTTCAACATATTCTTTGCTCATTCGTTCAAGGCTTGGCATTACAAAATCTGCTATAGTTTTATAAATCTTGTTATTATCAGTGCTGATATCTCTAAAGGCTTCATTAACACCGAATACTGTCACCACCTTTTCTATTGTAGAATTGAATCTATCTTTATAACTTTGTTTTTCCTCAATCGTACAATCCTTGTGGGCATCCATATATTCGTTTAAATATTGAACCAATTTTCCTTTATACCCATCCAAATAAACATCGCCATTGGGATCTACTGCAATATTATCGCTTATTGCAAAATAACGAATAACAAACTCTACATCGAGATATCTTTGATGTGGTTTCTTCTGTTTTAATATTTTTAAGAAATCAGAATTTTCTTCGCACAACTCTTTTGCCGCATCATTTAAATTACCACGATACATACAATTTCTCAGCTCTTGATAATTCAAAGTGACAGCGCCACGATTCAAACGCATAAATATATCATATTTAATATCCCTGTGAGAGTCCTTTCTGATAACATTAACACGTAGCATACCATCGTCCAACAAACTTTTTGATTTTGGCGGCAAGTCTTTATATTTTCTTTTGTTTAATTCCGCTAAAACTTCCAGCTTACACAAGGAAAATTCGTTATCATAAAAGTTCTTTATACTTGACAACCTTTGCAAGCCATCCAAAACAAGCCAATTTCCGCTTTCTTCTTCAGCAAAATACAAAGGAGGAATGGGAACGTTCATAATGATTGATTCAATCAATGACGAAGATTTGTCATTTTTCCAAATTTGTTTACGCTGAAACGGAACCTCCAGAACAATTTTCTCTCTTTTCATAAGGTCATACAAATATTGCACAGAATAGTCATATGATATTGTATTTAGATATCGTTTTTCTTTCGGCACATCAATTTCATATGTCTCATTTTCAGGCTGAAATATGTCCATCATCACTAAACCTCTCTCAAACAAACCTTATCGTTTATTCGAACTCGATCCTGCAAGCCTTAAACTAAACGATTTTGTATAGCTCTTTTCATGCAGGCTATCAGGATTATCTGTATTATACATAAAATATGGTCTATCAAAATTTTTGTTGTCATGGTGTTGTCAGAAGATTATTCATCCTGCAGATCAAGTATGTCACCAAGGCAAATGTATGTTTGAATAATACATCTTACCGCATCCTGTTTCGTAATATCAGAATGAACCCCCTTGCATTGTAGATTAATCAAATTGTCAATCCAATCTAAAAGATAAAGAATATTGCTTCCAACGATACTCTTTGAGACCGACTTTTCTTCTAATTTTTCAATGACCGCAGATAATTTATTTTTGTAATGGTCCCCACTTATATCTATCTCTCGACCGGATCTTGTTGTATATTTCTTATCTGCATAGTTGGGATAGCATCTATCAAAAAGTTCATTAGCAGTACTCTCAAAAAGCCTTCGGCAAGTAGCTAATGCTTGTGAGTACATTTCAGGATTATCCGAATCTATTTTATCTTCAATTGCTTGCAACTTGAGAATGGCTTCCTTTGATAAATCAGAAAAATGATTTTCAACCCGTTCCCTATATTGTGAAAATATATCTGCAACAACATTACCAAAGGAAATCTCAATATGTTTTTTTAATGCATAATCGTAGTATTTTGACCTCAAAATTGACAATCTTTTTTGACTTCGTGCCACGCTGGTAATAAGCGTATCTGTAGAGCGAATTACAGAACGTGTCAAATTACCCATAGCAGATACAGCATACTCTCCAGAAGCAGAAACACCTTGTGTGGTAAAATTGTTAACAGCCCTATTTTGTACCGCTGTTTTTTCTTCTAATTCAGAGGCTAGTTCAGTAAAAATCGATCTATCTCTACCGCTTATGTATCCACGCCCGTTATTGTAAGCTATTTCCCATGCTTTATGTTCAATATAGCCATCTTCCGTTTTTGGATATCCACCGTACTCATATTGTAACCAAATAATGGCGTTTTGATCATTTAAAAGTCGAGCAATTCTTAGACATAGCAATAACGCAGAAGATGTTGATATAGTTCCTTCTTCTATTCCATCCAATACCCTTTCGCAAGAATTTAAAGCTTTCTCTATTTTATTCATAAATCACCTTTCAAAATCACTTATAATTTCGGTCAAGCTATCCAAGGTATCATCGAAGCTCTCCTTAATATGGCACTCCCACAACACAATCACTTTCCATCCATCCGCTTCAAGTTTAGAAATGTGTTCCTGATCTCGTTGTTGTGTTCTCTGGATTTTCGGTTCCCAGTATGTCTTATTTGACTTGCTGGTATGCGCGTACCGGCTTTCGCAATCATGCCCATGCCAATAGCAACCATGAATAAAGATTGCAATTTTCTTCTTTGTAAATACGATGTCCGGCTTTCCGGGGAGACCTTTGTAATTAACACGATAGCGGTATCCTCGTGCAAATAAATACCTTCGCACCATGAGTTCAATGCTGGTATCCTTGCTCTTAATATGGGACATGATCTCGCTCCGCCGCTTCGGAGTAATCGTATCAGCCATTACACAGATAAATCCAGTGGTAGATCAGAGATGTCCTTCAGTCGTTTACCTTGGACGAGAGTTTCCAGAGTTTCAACAGCATCCTCTGATCCAACTTCTTTCACTGCACGCATTAGCTCATACAGCGCAAAGTGGTACACACAATCAATATCACCCGTGCCCAAAGCCAAAGAAGCCAACCGGTTTGGCATCGGCTCCGCAGTTACTACAACGATATGAGGAAGATGGCCTTTCCGGTTGCGAATCAGGTTTAGAGCTTCTGTTCGGCTGTTCTGTGCCCGATCGCTCCTCATGGTGTATTTAGCTGATACACTGGCGTGAAGTAACGGCTTTCCTCCGTTTACCTTTCTTATGTCTGCCATCCTGCTGGTATCCGCATCAACTATACATTGCAGTTCGTTGATCTCATTATCCTCATACAAATCACGATAAACCACAACATCGGGCGCAACAAGGTAGTCGTTCCCCAATGAAGCGGCAAGTTGAGCATTTTGCGCAGTCAACGCGCTCAAATAGGCCAAATGCTCATATTGGGCAAAATCACTGGTCTTGAGCTTGTTGTTATTCCCCAATTGTAAGATAGTCCACCGCCCAGGGCGAAGATTTTGAAGCTGTGGGAATGTTTCCTGTAAAAACTGCATTGTGAGCAATTCAAACTGTTTTCCTAATGTTTGCCCAGAGATTTTGTCAACCTGATTGACAGTATGATGATGCTCGTCCACAAGAATATCCACAATTTTTCTGGAGATAGCTTTTGACCCACGGCTACTGGTATCCGCATTAGAAGCGATACCGGACGAGGTCAAGGTCAACGTATTCGTTTCGAATAACCGCTCATGAAAACTAAATCTTGCTTTCGCTATCAACGCATCCATGTGAAAGACACTCCTTTATCTGCTCTCCTACCGCTTTAGCGACAGGGGGTGGAAATGCATTCCCAATCATACGGCAGGCAATAGTTTTTCGGCTACCAAACGTCCAAGTATCAGGGAATCCTTGAATCCTGGCCATCATCCTACTTGTAAGGCGAGGCATCCCTTCAAATTCCGAGTCAGGTGCCTCATTAGCAATGCCCCGTCCATCTATTCCCAGTTC
This sequence comes from Subdoligranulum sp., assembly GCA_014799685.1. Lineage (GTDB taxonomy): Bacteria > Bacillota > Clostridia > Oscillospirales > Ruminococcaceae > Ruthenibacterium. The sequence continues at coordinate 76,627 of JAAVHN010000028.1, forward strand.
AGCCCAAGCCTTTCTCGCCCTAGTAGGGCCGAGGTCTGGCCCTCCATGCTTTTTAGAGCCCCCTACCAAGGTTGGAGCGATATGATTTGCCTGTTCTGCCCACTGCTTGGCTCCAGTCCATTTGTTTTCGACCATTAAATCATATAATGTTTCTCCTACCGTTCTTGCGCTATCAGGCCGGTCCTCTGGATACGCGAATGCTCCAAAATGATCTTTGCGTATACCCACAATAACAACCCTCGGCCGGAGCTGAGGAACACCGAAATTTGAGGCATTAAGCAGTTTAATATGCGTAACATATCCCAGTTCTCTAAGAGATTGGAAAATTTGGTCACGATATGATTCAAAACGAGGATCTAAAAAGCCACGAACATTTTCCAGCATAACAGCTCTCGGATTAATTTCTCGAATTAGCCGAAGCGCCTCTGGAAATAAGTCTCGATCATCATCTTGTCCGAGCTGTTTTCCTGCCACAGAAAACGGGGGACATGGCACGCCTCCAGCAAGCAAATCCACGCCCTTATATGGGCATCCATCAAACTCATGCACATCTGCACAAATGACGTTCCACTCCGGCCGGTTTTTTTTCAATACTTCGCAATAGTCGGATTCATACTCAACAAGCGCTACATGAACAAAGCCGGCCATAGCGAGGCCGAGCGCTTGTCCTCCAGCTCCTGCACATATTTCAACACATGTCAAAGGCCGCTGCATACTTCTGTCCTCTCCAAATTTTGGTGGTCAGCCTATAGGATCATCCTCTGTAAGCTCGGTGTATTGCCGCTGTTACGGTTCCAAGTTAAACAGATTTGATAGATATTCTCATTGAGATAAAACGGGTCTTTTCAATCTTGATCAGAATTTTGAACCTGATTTCCTTAGTCTTTTTTGATTAGTATAACTCAAAATATATTCTACCACAAAATGTCAATTTTTTCAACACATTATCCAACACTCACAAAAGCCAACCAAAATGGCGGCAAAGATTCCCCTTGCCGCCCTGCGCTTTAAGCGTAAATTAGATCATTGTTTACAATTTCGATTGCTGCTTCTTGGATCGCATTCATCTTGCCAACCCACAGCATTTGATTTTCTGCCTTTAGCCCTTCCGTGATGCCCTCACGTCCGGCCATTTCCTCCACAAGCCGAAAAAACATTTCTTCGGCCTGTCGATCAATCCCTAAAAGATGGCTATACAACTTCCCGCTCGTCAGAAGATTCGTGTAGAGCAAGCGTTTATTCTGCCGGATATACCGCAAATGCCGCTGCCCCCAAGCGCCGATAGGCTGCTCTTCTTCGGGTGGTAATGCAAGATCGGGCAAGTAATAATCGCCCTGCAAGGTGTAGCTGATGCCTGTTTTTTCATTTGTGATGTGCTCCTTCATTTTGACTTCCTACCTTTCATTTTAAATATTTCTAAAGCGTTTGTCACGCTGTTTAGACTGCTTTGCCTGCGCCAAAAGAACGTTGATCTGCTTGCTGCCAAGCCTCTTTTGGAGCAGCCTATAATCCCGGTTTTCACTTCGCAGATTTTCATTTTCCGCTTTGAGATGCTCAATGATTCTGCTCAGGTTCTCGTTCTCACGATACAGATTTGCATCGGTGACATTCAGTCGGTAATAGCTGTCCAATGCTTCAAAGCACCGAGCAAGGACACGCTTCACAAGCTTCTTTAACTTCTTTACAAGTGGCTCAGCGACCTTTGTTTTGTAGCTTTTAGCAGTCATCAAGCCTTGAGGCTCAGGCAGCTGGAAGACAGGATTGGTATCCAAGGCCTGCTCAATTTTTTGCAGATCTTCAATCCCTTTATTAAAGTTATCTACTCTTGCCGATAGGCTCTTAACCTCGTCCTGCTTCGCTGCGATCTCCGCTTCGAGCACCGCAACTTCCTTTGCGCGCTCCTGCACCTTGTAGTCCAGAACACCTAAATGTTTCTCATGGGTGCCCTTCTGCTCCCACTCAACCCCGTACCGTTCCATTACGGCAGCAAGGCACTCTTTTTCGGATTGTATCCATTGATTCCATTCGGTTGATCCACGGGTACCGCCCTTAAATCCCTGTGCGGCAAGCGCTTGTTTCAGCGATACACGGGTGTCCAATCCCCTCTTGCTCCCAGTGATGAACGGCACAAAATCAATGTGCAGATGCGGCGTGGCTTCGTCCATGTGAAGATGGGCTGAAAACACACAGAGATTTGGATTTCTTGCTTGAAACTTTTGAAAGTACTCGTTCAAAATCTGTTTTGCAAGCTGCCCGTTGTCACTTTGAGCGTTCATATTCTCAACATTTCCGATCTGCAAAATGACCTCGTGAAACGCCTTTTCCTGCTTGCTGGAGCGAATTTTTTCATAGTAGTCATCAATTTTTCTGTCAGCCCTCGTTTGTTTATCATTGTAGTGTCGCAGCGCCGCATCAAACAATTCGCGATAGACTGCTTTTACGCTTCGATTGCAGTAATCTATATTGAGATGGGTACGTTCGCAGTCAACGTTCTCTGCCGTAAACAGGCGGCTGTTATGGTTGACAGACCCTTTTCCGACCATTGCACTGATCGTCCTTTTCAAAATATCACTTCCTCTCGCCGCCTTTTCGGCGGGTTCTGATTAGTAAAGCACATATATAGCGCCGTCATCCGATCAGGACTTGCTGCGAAGCAGCAGGCGGCATCGCCGCCGCAAACGCAAGCGAAGCGCAGCGGTTGCAGTTTTGTTACTTTTGTCAAAAGTAACGCAAAAGCACTTTTGACAGCCTTCGGCTATCAAAAGATGCTATTGCGCCCTACGGGGTGGTGTGGGGCGCTGCCCCGTTGTCTGCGGACAACTCCCCGGCAGGGCTGCCCTTTGAAAAGGGCACCCTGCACCCCGCCGAAACTTCATCCGTGACGGTGCGTGTCGGTGGTGACGGTGATTTTGATACCGACGCCGCCCCCAAAAACACCGACACGACCGTCACGCATCGTCACGCCTGCACAAGCTGAAAACTCACTCTGCGCCCATCGTGGCTACGGCTGTTCTCATAGCGGATGCTATATTCATGAAGCAGCCGCCCTGCATTGACATTCAATTTCTTCGTAAGGGCATTGGGTTGAATATCGATTGCAAGGAGCGCTACAAGCTCCGTAGGCGTACCCTGCCACTTCACGAGATCGGCATTGATATGCTTTGCAATTTCCTCAAGCAATGGTTCTGGCGGCTCTTTCCACAGTTCTGTTTCCGCTTTTTCCAATTCCCATATCAGACGTTCTGGATTGCGGGACAGATACAGCTTTTGATCCTGCTGATCTCTACCGGATATTTCAAGTGTAGCGGCATTGCTCGTGCGCTTTTCTTTTTGGAGCAGAAACGCCCCGTCTGCTGCGCCGAGCAGGCCGTTTGTTCCAGAAATCATGTCAAACTTATCGTCCGACTGCTGCTTGCGGGTGTGGTGTACGAGCAGCAAACAGATGTTGTGCGTATCCGCAAATTCTTTCAGCCGTGCGATGATCTGATAGTCGTTTGCGTAGCTATAATTATCACCGCCAGCCTCGCGCACCTTTTGGAGCGTGTCGATGATAATCAGCCTTGTGTCCCGGTGGTCTTTCATAAAGCCCTGAAGCTGCTCGTCCAAGCCGCTGCTAAGATTACCCGCCGAAACAGAAAAGAACAAATTCTCCGTACTCTTGGTGTCAAACATACGGTATAGCCGCTCCTGCAGGCGGCGGTAATCATCTTCGAGGGCAAGATACAGCACTGTGCTTTTTCGGACAGGATAGTTCCACAGCGGTGTGCCAGTGCTGATGTGATAAGCAAGCTGCGCCATCAAAAAACTCTTGCCCAGCTTCGGCGCTCCAACGAATAGATAGACGCCGGGATAAAGCAAGCCGTCGATCAATGGCGGCTTGCTCTGATAAACGGTATCATACAATTCACTCATAGAAATCGTTTCAAGAGGATTGATTTTTCCGTCCTTTTCGGCTATACTATTAGCAGTTCCATTGGGTGACTGCCTTACATCTGCGCCAACAGATGTGTTTCGGGCAGTCATTTCTTTTTGCTCATTCATTCTGTTCCTCCCCTTTCATTTCTCCGAGGATAACGGAAATCAGTTCGATGGTGTCAAGCAATTCACCGTCTACTTCAGTGCCGGCTTCAATGCGCTGTAATTCAGCGAGGACAGCGGCCAGCTGATCGCGCAGCGCCTTGTAGACCCTCGGATTGCCCTGCACGACCACATCCTTGCAAAGCAGCCTGCGGGTAATATAGTCCTGCTTGGTAAGCCCCGAGAGTCGGACAGCGATTTCGATTTGTTCGTTTTCTTCGGGCGATACCCGAAAACCGATCGTTCTATTTCTCCAACGGTTATATTTATCACAGTTTTTTGCAGACATTTTACACCCCGTCCTTTCTAAAGTTGTTCAGCCTATCCGCCATATCGTTTTGCGTGGACGGAAACAGATGCGCATAATTATAGGTGATATTGATACTTTCATGCCCCACGCGATCAGCAATAGCCACAGCCGAATAGCCCATTTCGATCAGCAGAGAGATATGGCTGTGACGCAAATCATGAATCCTGATCCGCTTAACTCCTGCAGCTTCTGCTCCCCTGTCCATTTCGTGGTGAAGATAGCTTTTTGAGATCTCAAACATCCTATCATTCGGCGAGATACTGTAAAGCTGCTTGAGATAGTCCTGCATTTCTGAAACCAGAAAATCAGGCATTTTGATCACGCGATTGCTTTTCGACGTTTTAGGATCGGTGATCACGTCACGCCCATTCAAGCGCTGATAAGATTTTGTAATAGACACTGTGCCGCGTTCAAAATCAAAATCAGCAGGCGTGAGCGCCAACAGTTCACCTTCGCGGATTCCACACCAATAGAGCATCTCAAAAGCGTAATAGGAGCGTGGTTTGTCCATCATCACCTCTGCAAATTTGGCATATTCGGCCTGTGTCCAAAACTGCATTTCCTTGCTTTTTTCTTTGCCCATGTTCCCGGCTTTAGCGGCAGGATTTTCTCTCAAGCCGTAAAACCGGACAGCGTGGTTGAAAATTGCAGAAAGCTGGTTGTGCAGCGTTTTGAGATATACCGGAGAATACGGCTTTCCTCTTTTGTCTTTGCCCTTGATCATCTCATTTTGCCAAGCAATAATATCTTTTGGCTGGATCTCATTGATTTTGCGCTTGCCAAAGTAGGGCAGTATTTTTGTCCGAATAATATGCTCCTTTGTGTGCCAGGTGTTTTCTTTGATGCGGTTTTTCATATCCACCGTGTAGGTGTCTACGAAACTTTCAAAGGACATATCCAAACTCGCCCGCACCTTGCTTAACTGCTCACGTTCCCACGCCTGCGCCTCGCGCTTGGTGGCAAAACCTCGTTTGGTTGTCTGTTTCCGATTGCCTTGCCAATCGGTGTATCGATAGTAAACTTTCCATGTGTTGGTTTTTGCTTCTTTATAAACAGCCACTCTTTATCACGTCCTTTCCCTATTTCCGGCGGCTCCGTAACAGGTCTTTTCTAAAAAATACTGCTTGTTCACTCGGCCTGAAATCGTCAAAAAGCCTTTCTCCTTCAGATCGGCATTGAGTTTTTGCACGATCTTATAGGCGTATGATTTGGATACTCCCAAGATTTCAGCCACCTCGTCCACTTTCAAAAAGGTGTTGCTTGCCATTGCCCTTCTCCTTCCAATTTCCTTTTTATACGGCCATACCCTTCTATTGTCGGGATGCTCTCTGACCTCCTTCCAGCTAATTCAAATGGGTGCGTTACAGTCGCAGCCTACAGCCGGACAATGTGCTAAACTTTTTAGTTTAGTATTCCCTATTATACTAAGCATTTTTGCTATTGTCAAGTAGTTTTCGAGAAAATATTAAACTTTTTTGTTTTATTTCTCTTGACGAGGACTAAACATATATGCTATACTGTTGGAAAATACATTTTTGAGGTGAAAACACTATGGCCATTGGGGAGAGAATCCATTTCTTCCGCAATCTTCGGGGAATGACCCAAAAGCATCTTGGGATGCTCATTGGCTTTCCCGAAAGATCTGCAGATGTGCGCTTGGCGCAGTATGAATCCGGGACACGCACGCCCAAGGCAGACTTGACCGCTGCTCTGGCGCAGGCTCTTGATGTTGCCCCGCAGGCACTTTCCGTACCGGACATAGACAGCGAGATCGGGCTTATGCACACGCTGTTTGCCCTTGAGGATATATACGGCTTACATGTAGATAAGCTCGACGGTGAAGTTTGCATCCGTCTTGATCGCAATAGGGGTACAACCTACCTTTCAATGCTTGAATGCTTTTCGGCTTGGCAGGAACAATCCGCTAAACTTGCGGCGGGCGAAATCAGCAAAGAGGACTATGACCAGTGGCGCTACTGCTATCCGAAGTATGATGCTACACAGATCTGGGCAAAAGTCCCCTCACAGGAATTGAGCGACGTCCTGATCGAGCACTTCAAGGACAAACTGAAAGACGAGTAAACAAAAAGAGCTAACTGACTTCAACAAAAATCAGTTAGCTCATTATTTATGGATAATTTTCAGATGTTGTCAAACTGTTGTCACGAGAGCCTTTTCAAATTCAAAAAGCCCGTAATTTCAAGGCTTTCCGGCATTCCCGCAATCATTCGAACTCAATCGTCCCCACAGGCTTCGGCGTCAGATCGTACAGCACACGGCAAACGCCGGACACCTCGCCCAGAATGCGGGCCGAAACCTTTTGCAGCACCGCCCAGGGGATCTCCGGCACGGTCGCCGTCATGGCGTCCACGGTGTTGACGGCCCGGATGAATACCGGCCAATCGTAAGCGCGGCGGCCCTCGCGCACGCCGGTGGCGCGCATATCGGGCACGACGGTGAAGAACTGCCAGATCTGCTTATCCAGCCCGGCCGCCGCGAACTCCTCGCGCAGGATAGCGTCCGATTCGCGCAGGGCAGCCAGACGGTCGCGCGTGATCGCGCCAAGGCAACGCACGCCGAGGCCCGGGCCCGGGAACGGCTGGCGCTCCACCATCGAATCGGGCAGGCCGAGCGCGCGGCCCACTGCGCGCACCTCGTCCTTGAAAAGCAGACGCACCGGCTCCACCAGTTCGAACTGCAGATCCTCCGGCAGTCCGCCGACATTGTGGTGCGCCTTGACGCCGTCGGCGCTCTCGAGGATATCCGGGTAGATCGTGCCCTGCGCGAGGAAGTCGATGCCCTCTAACTTGCGGGCTTCTTCCTCAAACACCTTGATGAACTCGCCGCCGATGATCTTGCGCTTGCGCTCCGGCTCGTCCACACCGGCCAGCAGATCGAGGAAGCGGTCGGAGGCGTCCACATAGATGAGGTTGGCGTTCAGCTGATTTTGGAACACCTCGATCACCTGCTCGCTCTCGCCCTTGCGCATCAGGCCGTGGTTCACATGTACGCAGACAAGCTGCCGGCCGATGGCCTTGATCAGCAGCGCCGCCACCACCGAGGAATCCACGCCGCCGGAAAGGGCCAGCAGCACCTTTTTATCCCCCACCTGCGTGCGCACTTCCCGGATCTGTTCCTCGATGAACGCGCTTGCCAATTCGGGGGTGTTGATGCGCTGCATCGATTCGGGTCTCACATTGGTCGCCATGTTGCATTTCTCCTTTTTCTTTTCATAATTTCTTTTGATGATTGATCGAGTTTGCTTATCTTTATATCGGATGTCAGGCAAAAAAACAAGCCCTTATTCCCCTCATTCAAATTCCACCGTCGCCGGCGGCTTGCCCGTACAATCGTACAGCACGCGGTTGATGTGCGGCACCTCGTTGACGATGCGGCGGCTGACAGCGTCGAGCACCTCCCACGGCAGGCGGGCAGCTTCGGCCGTCATGAAATCGGCCGTCTCCACGGCGCGCAGCGCTATGGCGTAGTCATACGTGCGCTCGTCGCCCATCACGCCGACGCTGCGCATGTTCGTCAGCGCGGCGAAATACTGGCCCAGCCCCGCCGCGGCGCCCGCGCGCTCCACCTCTTCGCGGTAGATGGCGTCGGCCTCCTGCAGCATGGCGATCTTCTCGGGCGTCACCGCGCCGATAATGCGGATGGCGAGGCCCGGCCCCGGGAACGGTTGGCGGCTGACGAGCTTTTCAGGGATACCCAGCTCGCGCCCGGCGGCGCGCACCTCATCTTTGAACAGATCGCGCAGCGGCTCAACGATCTCCTTGAAATCAACGTAATCGGGCAGGCCTCCGACATTGTGATGGCTCTTAATGACGGTGGATTCACCGCCGAGGCCGCTTTCCACCACATCCGGATAAATCGTGCCCTGTACGAGGAAATCGACCGCACCGATCTTCTTTGCCTCCTCCTCGAACACACGGATGAACTCCTCGCCGATGATCTTGCGCTTTTGCTCGGGCTCTTCCACGCCGGCCAGCTTGTCATAGAAGCGCCGGCGCGCGTTGACACAGATAAAATTCAAATCATACGGGCCGTCCTTGCCGAACACCGCGCAGACCTCTTCGCTCTCGTTCTTGCGCAGCAGGCCGTGATCGACAAAGACGCATGTCAGCTGCTTGCCCACCGCCTTTGCGAGCATCACCGCCGCGACGGACGAATCCACACCGCCGGAGAGCGCGCACAGCACGCGCCCCGTGCCGATCTTTTCACGCAGCGCGGCAATGGTGTGCTCCACAAAGGAATCCATCTTCCAATCGCCCGCGCAGCCACAGATCTTATAGACGAAATTCGAGAGCATTTTCGTGCCCTCCTGCGTATGCAGCACCTCGGGATGGAACTGCATTGCGTACAGGCCCTTTTCCTCCCACTCCATCGCGGCAACCGGACAATCGGCGCTGTGCGCGCGGACGGTGAAGCCCGGCGCCATCGTCTCGATGTAATCGGTGTGGCTCATCCAGCAGACCGTATCGGGCGAGACGCCGTCAAACAGCTTCGAGGCCGTGTCCACGTGCACCAGTGTCTTGCCGTACTCGCGCACGGGCGCCTTGCACACATGTCCGCCGAGCAGATGCGTCATCAGCTGCGCGCCATAGCACAGGCCCAAAATAGGGATGCCCAATTCAAAAATCGCGGGATCCACCGTCGGGGCGTCCGGCGCGTAGACACTGCTCCAGCCGCCGGTGAAGATCACGCCCTTGGGCCGCTTTGCCTGGATAACATCCAGCGCCTTCGAATAGGGGATGATCTCACTGTAAACATGGCATTCACGCACACGGCGCGCGATCAACTGGTTATACTGGCCGCCGAAATCGACGACGATTATACATTCGGACATCACGGTCTTCCTTTCTCTGCCTTGCGTTCTTTGGGGCGCTCCCCTCAAATCGACGCATCAAACCGGCGATCTGATCAGCGCATCCCATATATTTTGCCGCTGCCGCACCTTTACCAATTCGGCTGGACAATAAAAAGGCGGCTGTCAATTTTACAGTCAGCCGCCCGCCGCCGGGCCTCGCTCAGCGGCAGAATTTCTCTATATACGCGTCCAGACAGCTTTGAATTACCCGCTGTGCCTCGTCCGCGCCCTTTACCTCATCGACGATCGTATCCTTGCCTTCCAGATTTTTATACACGGTGAAAAAATGCTTCATCTCGCTGAAGACATGGCTGGGCAGCTCGGTGATGTCCTTATACTCGTTGTAATTCGGATCCTCGAACGGGATGGCAATAATCTTTTCGTCCATTTTGCCCTGGTCCAGCATCGTGATCACGCCGATGGGATAGCAGCGCACCAAACTGAGCGGCGCAAGCACCTCGCTGCACAGCACCAGCACGTCCAGCGGGTCGCCGTCGTCGGCGTAGGTGCGCGGAATCAGGCCGTAATTCGCCGGATAGTGCGTGGATGTGTACAAAATGCGGTCCAGAATAATATGTCCCGTCGCCTTGTCCAGCTCGTACTTTTTCTTCGAGCCCTTCTCGATCTCGATCACCGCGATAAAATCGCTGGGGGTGATGCGCGACGGGCTGATGTCGTGCCAAATGTTCGTCATGCTGCTCATCCTTTCTCTGTGCTGCTCTCTCGGCTCCCGGCTGTGCGATGGTCTGCCGTTTTTGAAATCTGCCGGAAAATTTGCGTTTCACATTCCGAGGCAGTATTTCCGGTTTGGATAACTCCTCCGCATCGCTGTCAAAAAACATGCATCATCAAGGGAATGCAGCCGCCCGGAAGGGGCAGCCGGTAAACAAATACCCTTACAGGGGCCTGTCCACAAAAGCGCCGTTTTCCCATACGGCTACGCTGCCAAAGCCCACATCCCGCAGCAGCGCCAGCGCCTCGTCGAACCAGAAGGTCAGCGCGCCGGTGCAGTGCGCGTCGCCGTTCACCGTGACACGTGCGCCGCGCGCACACAGCGCCTCCAGCAAAAAGCGTGCGGGGTACGGCTCTTCGCAGATGCGGCGGAAGATGCCGCCCGTGTTCAGCTCGAAAACGGCGCCCGTGTCGGCGCATACTTTCAGCGCTTCCAACGCCGCGGCACGGTAGGCGGGGTCGTCCTCGCAAAAAAGACGGTTCTGCCCGTTATTCTTTTTCACAAGGTCGAAATGGCCGATGACCTCGGGCCGGTAACGCCGCGCGTTTTCGGCCACCAACGCGTAATACGCGCGCACCATCGCCAGCGTGTCGCCGCCGAATTCCTGTCTGGCGCATTCGTCCACCATTTCGGCGGGGCCGTCCATCGCGTAATATTTCCCCGCCGCGCCGCGCAGATAATGCACTGAGCCGATGATATAATCCAGCGCTGCGCGGTTTTGGACAGGGGCATAAAAATCCTGTTCCAGCCCCACGGAGATGCGCAGCCGCCCGGCGTATTCTTTTTGCAGCGCACGCATTACGCGGACATATTCCGCCTCGTCCCGTATGGAATAGCTCGGATCAAACGGCGTGCGGCTGTGGCTGGAAAAACCAAGGTCGGTAAACCCGGCGGCAAGCGCCGCTTCGGCCATCTCCGCGGGCGTATTCTTGCCGTCGCACAGCGTACAGTGATTGTGCGTGGAAGAAGTTAGGATCATTGCATCGTCTCCTGCTTTACCTTATGATCGATGATATGGCGCGAGGCGAGCTCCGCGCGCACATCCGCCGGCGTAAGCCCCATCTCCACCATCAGTACAAGTACATGATAGCACAAATCGGAGATTTCGTAAATGGTTTCTTCGCGGCTGTTTTTCATGGCGCCAATGATCACCTCGGTGCACTCCTCGCCTACCTTTTTCAGGATCTTCTCGCGCCCCTTCTGGAACAGATACGTGGTATAGCTGCCCTCCGGGCGCTCGGCGTTGCGCTGCTGCAGCAGCTCATAAAGTGCCTGCAAGGTAAAGCGCTGCACCGTTTCATCTTCGAACAGCAGATTGGTAAAGCAGGAATCCGTGCCCAGATGGCAGGCCGGGCCGTCCTTGATCACCTCTACCACCAGCGCGTCGCCGTCGCAGTCCGCCGTAACGGACACCACATGCTGCACATTGCCGCTTGTTTCGCCCTTGCGCCACAGCTCCTGCCGCGAGCGCGACCAGAAGCAGGTGCGCTTTTCCCACAGCGTAACAGCAAGGCTTTCAGCGTTCATATACGCCACCGTCAGCACTCTTTTTGTAAAAAAATCCTGCACGACGGCAGGGATCAGGCCTTTTTCGTCAAATTTCAGATCCTGGATCGTCATATCGTTTCTCCTTCTCTTTTTCCTGCATGCGGCATGAAGGCGGGAGCATCCGCTGCCTTGCCCCGGGCAAGGCAGACGCCGTCAGCAGAACTTCCCTTTTGCCTCCACGTCTGCGATGCTTTCCATCGTAAAAATCATGCACATTTATAAATTGTCATTACCGGGACAATTTGCCCAACTACTTCGCGCGTTAGAAGTTATCTTAATATTTTCTCCATAATAATTTCATCTTCATCGCATTCCCCGGTTAAATAAAAGCCCAACGTTTCATACATGTTTTTCGCGGCTTTATTTCCGTCGATATAGCATAAGATCACCTTATCATACTTGCCGTCCTCTTCCATCAATTTCAGGATTTGCCGTGCTGCTTCGGTTCCAAGCCCTTTGCCCTGATAGCGTTCATCAATAAATATCTGGCTGAAGTCGAATGCCTTCCGCTCATCGCAGTCATAATACAGCGCCATCCCCACTGGGACATCCTGATCATAAATGACATATGCGTTGCTTCTGTTTTCCCGATACGCATAAGCTCTTGCCAACAGCCGCATGTCATCCGATACAAAACGCTTTTGCGATTCCGAAACTTTAAGCCCCAATCTCCAGTTTCCGGGATCTACAATTTTAAGCCTGACCACTATTTTCCCTCCGCAAAATTCCCGTGCATATAAAACTGCATTGCAAAACGAACGATTTCAAAAAAGGGATGCTTATTGACCATATTCACTCTGGAACACAATGCCGAATGGGGGCGCAAACAGAAAAGCCGACGCCGCTTTACGGCGGTTCCCACGCATACGTCACACCCGCATCGGAATATCGTTTGCGGCAAGATAGCGCTTCAAACCGGCGATGTCCACCTCGCCGAAGTGGAAGATGCTGGCGGCAAGGCCCGCGTCTATACCGGGCAGGGCAAACAGCTCCTTGAAATCCTCCATCTTCCCCGCGCCGCCCGACGCGATGATCGGCACAGACACACGCTTCTCCAGTGCGGACAGCATTTCGAGATCGAACCCCTGCTTCACGCCGTCGGTGTCGATGCTGTTCAGCACGATCTCGCCCGCACCGGACGCTTCGCCGCGCGCGGCCCATTCCATCGCGTCGATGCCGGTATCCTCGCGCCCGCCCTTTGTGAACAGATGATAGGCGCCGTCCACGCGGGCCACGTCCATCGAGAGCACCACGCACTGGTCGCCATAGCGCTTCGCGGCCTCGGCGATGAGGGCCGGGTTGTGGATCGCGCCGGAATTGACGCTCACCTTATCCGCGCCCGCCTTCAGCACGCGGTCGAAATCGTCCAGCGTGCGGATCGCACCGCCCACCGTCAGCGGGATGAAAATACTGCGCGCCACATCGCGCAGCACATCCGTAAAAAGGCTGCGCCCCTCGACGCTGGCCGTGATGTCGTAAAACACCAGTTCATCCGCGCCTGCGTCGTTGTAGCGGCGCGCCAGCGTAACAGGGTCTTCCACATCCTGCACGCCCTTAAAATTGACCCCCTTGACCACGCGCCCGTCGCGGATATCAAGGCAGGGAATGATGCGTTTTGTCACCATGCTGTACTTTCCCCTTTTTGCTTTTTCGACCGTTTGAGAGAGCCGTGATGTTCTGCGTTTGTACACGCCTGCTTTGCTTTTTTACCCCATCTGCCCGGCCATCTGCCCGGCACCGGTTGTAAGCCGTTTCAGCGGCTGTATGCGAACACACTGCAGCCATTTCCCGGCGACCGGAATTTGCTCAGTTTTCCGGTCTCGCCGCGCGCAGCACATCCGGAAGCGCCAGCGCACCGGTATAGATGGCCTTGCCGACGATAGCCGCGTCGATGCCGAGCGCGGCAAGCGCGCGGACATCCTCCAAAGAGGAAACGCCGCCCGACGCCGTGACGGCAAGGCCCGGCGCCTCGCGCAAAAGCGTCTTGTATACCTCTAAATTCGTCCCGCGCATCGCGCCGTCGCGGGAAATATCGGTGTAAATCACCGCCGCGACACCCGCCTGCTGCAGCTGCCTGCAAAAATCAATTCCGCGCACCGCGCTGACGTTGATCCAGCCGTCCGTCGCTACAAAGCCGTCCTTTGCGTCCACGCCCACCGCGATCTTTTCGCCGTATTTATCCACCATGCGCTTTAAAAAATCAAAATCGCGCAGTGCCGCTGTGCCGAGGATCACCCGGCCTGCGCCCTGTTCGAGATAAGTACGGATGCGCGCCTCATCCCGGATGCCGCCGCCGATCTCGACAAACATGCCCGTCGCCGCGATGATTTCCGCAACCGTTTCAAAATTTGAGAGCGCGCCGTCTTTTGCGCCGTCCAGATCAACGACGTGCAGGTATTCCGCCCCCTGCTGCGCAAAGCCGCGCGCCACGGCGGCAGGGTCGCTGCCGTAGACCTCCATCCTGTCATAATCGCCCTGCGTCAAACGTACGACCTGCCGGTTACGCAGATCGATGGCCGGGAATATGTGCATTGCCGATGCATCCTTTCGCTTATCGTTTCATCAAAAAAACATGTTCAAGCAGTTAGAAAAAGATTGGGTTGCATACTGTATTCTCCTGGTTATAGAAGAACATCAGTTGGATATCCTCCCTATAAACTGGAATTTATCGCTTTACAGTTTCTGCATATAAATCTTTTCTTCTTCGCCCCACAGGGCGATTTTTTTATCAATAACCGTAAAACCGTATTTTTCATATAAATTCTCGTGGTCACTGACAACATAAACCCTATCGAAACCAATAGATTTCAAATATCTCATAGCAAATTCTATCATCTTCTGACTAATTCTATTCCCTCTGTATGGCTCTCCCACAAATATATAACCGATATAGGGCGTATAAGAAACATTCGGAATACAATCCTTTTTTGCAACAGTACAGTAACCACAAATTTCCTTATCTTCAAAACATACAATCACCCTTTCCCAATCTGAAAAAGAACGATTTTTCATTTCGTTTGCTAAGAATTTTCCAGCACGCCAAGAACACTTTTCGGCATATTTTTCCACTTCATTCCATAGCTCATCTGATGGAGTAATTATTCTCATCTGCATTTTATTGGCCCCTATAAATTCTATTTTGTCGCTCTGTGCAAAAGCAGATTCCTTATGTGCTTTTTGTGTACCAATCGCCGCCAGAACCTCTGAAAACGCTGCAATACAAGAGGTTCAGGCAGTTGATACCTTTAACTTCAAATATTAGAGTTCGCCACCCAACCCCAACTATCGAAAAATCCTCATCCACAAGCATTCTCCACCGCTGAATTCGGTTCTTTTCCCCTACAGCTCCGCAAAAGCCTGCAGAATACGCAGCCCCACCGCGCCGCTTTTCTCGGGGTGGAACTGGCAGCCGTAGACACTGCCGCGCCACACGGCGCCCGGCACGGCGACGCCGTATTCGGCGCTCGCGGCCAATGCATCCCCACAGTGCTTTGCATAATAGGAATGAACAAAATAAACGTGGTCGCCCTCGCTTGTATTTTTCAGCAGCGGGCACTCCGGCCGCTCTAAATGCAGCGCGTTCCAGCCGATGTGCGGCACCTTATAAGTATACTCTGCCGCAGCAAGATCCGGCTCCAGCGGGCACACCTCGCCCGACAGCAGGCAAAGACCCTTGTGCTCACCGTATTCGTAACTTTTCTCAAACAGCATCTGCATCCCAAGACAGATGCCCAGCAGCGGCTTGCCCTTTGCCGCCTCCTCCCGCAGCACCGGCACAAGGCCCGTTGCGGAGAGCTTTTCCATCGCGTCGCCGAACGCGCCGACGCCCGGCAGGATGATATGCGAGGCCGCGCGCACATCCGCCGCGCTGCTCGTCACTTTGTTCTCCAGCCCCAAAAACGAGAGCGAGGACGACAGGCTGAACAGATTCCCCACGCCGTAATCGATCACCGCGATCATGCGGCATCCCCTCCTTTTTCTGTGTCCCAACTCGGGTTTGTATCGCTATGGCAATGCGTTCCATTCAAAATCACTGCTGCGCTGCCCTGAATTTTGGCATCGGCCATGCATAACCGAATTGGGTGTTTCCCGTTACAGAATTGTCCCCTTGGTGGACGGGATCTCGTCCGCGTGCGCCGCATCGATGGAGACGGCCTCGGCCAGCGCGCGCGCCAGCGCCTTGAACGCGCCCTCAATGATGTGGTGGCTGTTCTCGCCCGCAAGCTGGCGCACATGCACCGCACAGCCCAGGCTGCGCGCGAAGCCCAGCAGGAATTCGTGCACCAATTCCGTATCGAAGGNACCCACCTTTTCCGTCGGGATCGCCANCGCGTCGCCCACGGCTGCGCGCCCGCTGATATCCACCGCCGCCAGAATGAGGGCCTCGTCCATCGGCAAAATGCAGGAGCCGTAGCGGCGGATGCCCGCGCGGTCACCCAGCGCCTCGCTGAACGCGCGGCCCAGCACGATGGCGATATCCTCCACGGTGTGGTGATCGTCCACNTGCGTATCGCCGCGGCAAACAAGCTTCAGACCAAACCGCCCNTGCCGCGTGAACAGCTCCANCATATGGTTCAAAAAGCCGCATCCGGTATCGATCTCATAGCTTCCGATGCCGTCCAGATTCAAGGTCAATTGGATATCCGTCTCGGCAGTTTTGCGCTCAAGTGTTACAATGCGCATCGTCGTCAATTCCTCCCGTTATTCCATCCGTATATTCCCCAAGGATGAATTCTTTAAATGAAAATGAAATGTGCAGAAATTCTTCTCAAAACGCTCAGCTTTTTTTGCTAAACCGGGATACGGAGTGATTTCTCCAAACGCTTCACTCTCCCGCCNAATCTCATTGGCAAAAATTGTAAATTNATTTCCGTTTTTTGATTTGCAAATTATAAATTATGAANTGTGAATTATGGATTTTAAGGGNAAAATTCTACAACAGACCCCGCGTTACTTCCAGCAGCCGCTCCATCTGCGCGCGCGTACCCACGGTNATGCGCACCCAATCGGCGATGCGCGGCACNTCAAANTGNCGCACCAGAATGTTGTTTTTGCGCAGCTGCGCGTAATAATCCACGCCCGAAATTCGCGGATTCGCGCCCGCGAACAGGAAGTTTGTTTTGCTCTGCGTCACACAAAAGCCCNGCGCGCGCAGCGCCCCGGCCGTGTCGTCGCGCACGGCGGCGATCTCGGCGCAGCAGCTTTGATAATACGCCGCGTCAGCCAGCGCCGCCGTACCCGCGAGCAGCGTCAGACGGTTGATGTTATAGGGATTGAAGCTGAATTTAACNGTGTTCAGATCGGCGATCAGCGCCGCGCTGCCAATGGCGTAGCCCAGCCGCGCGCCCGCGAGGCTGCGGCTTTTGGAAAACGTGCCCACGACCAGCAGGTTATCGTACCCGGGCAGCAGCGCCACGGCGCTTTCGCCGCCGAAATCAACATACGCCTCATCCACGACGACGAGCCTGTCCGGGTTTTGCCGCAGCAGCTTCTCTATTTCAGNAAGCGGCAGACACAATCCTGTCGGGGCGTTCGGGTTTGCAATGAACACCGTTCCCGTCTCGTTCGCGTAATCTTCCACCGCAAGCGTAAAATCCTCCCGCAGCNGAATTTCTTTTGCCGCCACGCCGAACACCTGCGCGAACACGGGGTAAAAGCCGTAGGTCAGATCGGCAAACACNGCGCCTTTTTCGCAGAACGCGCGGAATGTGAACGCCAGCACCTCGTCGGATCCNTTGCCGGCAAACACCTGATTTTCCGCCACGCCATAGCTGTGCGCCAGCGCGGACAGAAAATCCGTACACGCGGGGTCGGAATAGAGGCGCAATTTTTCGGCCTCATCGCGTGTCAGCGCGTCCAGCACCTTGGGGCTGGGCGGNAATGGGCTTTCGTTCGTGTTCAGCTTGATCAGGTTTTCCACGCCGCGCGGCTGCTCGCCGGGCGTATAGGGTTTCAAGGCNCNCAGCGCACCCGTAAAGAAACGGCTCATCGTTTTTCCACCTTTTCATTGTATCATGAATTCGATATAGAATCAATTCGCTTGTGCAGCGTTCCGCAAGAGCACTGTATTCTTGCTTTAATAAAAATACCGATTCGGTTTCGTATTGCTGAAAAAATTTTTCCAGAAAGCACACCGCCGATTTTTCAAANACATATCGCCCAGCAATACAGATCCAAATTGGGAATTATGAAAAAACTTCCCTCTCCTACTCATGCGCCTTGCAGGACCAATCGGTTACATCCAANCGGAAAATGGATACATTTCGCACGGCATCCTCCGGAAATGTCCACACCCGGCCGGGAACATAGCGCTCTAAAATCATCCCAAGTGCATGGCACTTTTCTTCATAGAGCTCCATCGTCCGCAGAACACCGTGCCCCATCACGCTCTGGTACAANAANGTGCATCCGCACGCGGTGTTCCGTTCGATCGGCGCATGTCCTGTATCCATTTCAAAGGAAGCCGCTTTCTGCGTGCGCATCAGCTCCTGCTTTTTCCCTTCCTGCGCGCTGTGAAAATAAAATGTGAGCGTTCCGTTTTGCACCTCATAGCCGAAATTCATCGGCACGATGTATGCGCCCGCGTCATCCACAAAGCCCAGACGGCAGCAATCGCACGCCTTTACNATTGCCAGCATCTTTTCGGGATCGGTGATCTCCCTGTCGCGTCTTCTCATTCCATTTTCCCCCGCAAAAATCATGTTGCAACATATGAAAATTACAAANGAAGCTNAAANTCCCCAAAATCNAATATGCCNNCGCCCTGCCGCAGCGTTCCGGCCCGCTCGAGGCCGCTGAACGCATGCGCGATGCGCTCGGGCANATCGANTGGNACNNCCAGCGCATGATGTCCCGGCAAAATACGCCGCACCGGAAGCGGCAGCAGCTTTTGCACGGAATGATAAAACAGCACCGGGTCTGTCGTGGGATAGAACGCGTCCAGACAGCCCAGATAGACGAGATCCCCCGCATACANCCAGCCGCGCTCCGGCTCGAAAAAGCAGCAGTGGCCGGGGGAATGGCCGGGCGTGTGCAGNACCTGCAGGCTGCGGCCGCCCAGCGCAATACAGTCGCCATCGCGCAGCAGCGTCTGCGCGCCGCCCGCGTAGATTTGATACTGTTCCGTCTGTTCCGAACCGAAATCCGGCGGGAAATCATGCGGCGGGCGCATCAGATTTTGCAGCACCGCCTGCCGCGGCAGCGGAAAATGCCCCGCCACCCAATCCCGCTCGGCCTCATGCACCGCAATATCCGTAAAGCAGCGGTGCCCGCCGATATGATCCCANTGTGCGTGCGTTGTTATCACCTGCACCGGAAGCNCCGTCAGCCGCCGCACCACGCGGCCAATCTCACCGACGCCCAGCCCCGTATCGATCAAAATGGCGCGTTCCGCGCCGCAGAGCAGATAGCAGTGCGTCTCCTCCCAGTGGCGGTACTCGCTGATGACATAGGTGCCTTCGTCCAGCTGCTCTGCCGTAAACCAATCTTCCACAAATCCATCGTCCGCGAACAAATCATCCATGCCGGCCGCTTACTCCTTTTCNTCCTCGAACCGGATCGATACGCTCTTGCCGTGGGCATGCAGGCCCTCGCGTTCAGCGAAATCGACGATGCGCTCCTGTACCTTGCCCAGCGCCTCTTTGGTATAATAGATAAAGCTCGATTTCTTGACGAAATCATCTACCGAGAGCGGGCTGGAAAAGCGCGCCGTGCCCAGCGTCGGCAGCGTGTGGTTCGGCCCGGCGAAATAATCACCCAGCGCCTCGGGCACATTCTTGCCGAGGAAAATGCTGCCCGCGTTTTTGATGTCGTTCAAAAGGCGGAACGGCTCGTCCACACACACCTCCAGGTGTTCGGGCGCAATCTCATTCGCGATCTCCACGCCNTCGGCAAGATCCTTTACCACAATGANTTTGCCGTTTGTGTCAATAGATGCGCGCGCGATCTCTGCACGCGGCAAAAGCGGAATCTGCCGCTCCAATTCGGCCTGCACCGCCTCCGCCAGCGCCATGCTGTCGCACACGAGCACGGCCGTGGCAAGCTTGTCGTGCTCGGCCTGGCTGAGCAGGTCGGCAGCCACATAGGCGGGGTTCGCCGCCGCGTCCGCCAGCACAAGGATCTCGCTGGGCCCGGCAATCATATCGATATCGACGATGCCGTACACGCGGCGCTTTGCGGCCGCAACAAAAATATTGCCCGGGCCNACGATCTTATCCACCTTGGGCACGCTCTGCGTGCCGTAGGCAAGCGCCCCTACGGCCTGCGCACCGCCCATTTTGTAAATGGCTGTGACGCCCGCGACCTTGGCCGCCGTCAAAATGGCCGGNGCGACCTTGCCGTCCTTTGCGGGCGGCGTCGCCATGATGATGTCGGATACGCCCGCGAGCTTTGCCGGGATGGCGTTCATCAACACGCTCGAGGGATAGCTGGCCGTGCCGCCCGGCACGTACAGGCCGACACGCTCAATGGGCGTCACCTTCTGCCCCAGCACGANGCCCGGCGTATCGTTGATGATGAAATTCTGCCGGATCTGCCGCTTGTGGAACGCCTCGATGTTTGCGGCGCTCATCGTCAGCGTGCGGATNAACTCGGGGTCGGCCGCGTCATAGGCGGCGTCGATCTCGTGCTGCGGCACGCGCAGCGCGTCCANCTTCACGCCGTCAAATTTTTCGGCATAGCGCAGCACGGCCGCGTCGCCGTTTTCCTTCACATCGGCNAGAATATCGGCCACGGCCTGTTCCACGGCCTGCGTGCTGCCGGATTCGCCCCGGTACAGAATGTCCGCGCGCGAAACCTGCGCGCTGTCAAAAATACGGATCATAGCTTTTCCCTCAACTTTCCACAGATGCCGTCGATCTCGGCGGCGCTGAACTGATAGCTTGCCTTGTTGGCGATCAGGCGGGCGCTGCTGGGTGCGACCGTCGCGTATACGCTCAAATTGTTCTCTTTCAGTGTGGTGCCCGTCTCGACGATATCGACGATNACGTCCGAGAGCCCCAGCAGCGGCGCAAGCTCGATGCTGCCGTTCAGCTTGATGATCTCGATCTGCCGCCCCTGCGCCTCGTAGTATTCCTTCGCCACATGCGGATATTTTGTCGCGACGCGCAGCGGCAGGCTTAAATTTTCCTGCCAGCCGTTTTTCGCGGCGACGGCCAGNCGGCATTTGCCCAAATCGAGGTCCAGCAGCTCATAGACGTCGGGCTGCGTTTCCAGCAGCACATCCTTGCCGACNACNCCGATATCCGCCGCGCCGTGCTCCACATAAATGGCCACGTCGCTGGGCTTCACCAGCAGATAGCGCACGCCGTTTGCCGGATTTTCAAACACTAACTTGCGGTTGTCCTCGTAAATGGCGGCACAATCGTACCCGATGGAGGAAAACAGCTCATACACCTTATCCCCCAGCCGCCCCTTGGGCAGCGCAATATTCAGCATGTGCCGTCACCTCCTTTTTCCCGCGGTGTTTCCTGCCAATTGCCGGCGGGCTGCTCCTGCAAAAACGCAGTTCCCTTCAGATGCACTGTCCGCCGTGCGCGCAGGCCTTCCGGCTGCGTCGATGCGGCGAATACGCTGCCCTGTGCCGAGAGCGTGCGCACGGCGGCCGCAACCGGCCCGGATGGGNTNTGCCCGTCATACAGCAGCAGCGTATCAACATCATATTCCCGCTCTTCCTGAAACAGCCGGTTCAGCTCACTGAGATAGAGCGCAAACCCCACCGCGGCCTGCGGTTTTTCGAAACGGCGCATCAGATGATCGTACCGGCCGCCCGAGAGCACCGCACGCGGCACGCCCTTCACNTAACCCTTGAACACAACACCGTTATAGTAGTCCATATCGTTCAGCGTAGAGAAATCCAGCTGTAAAACGCCCCTTACACCAAGCGCATTCAGTGCATCGTACAGATCCCACAGTTCCTCCAACGCGACAGTCATTGCCTGAATGCCTGCCATTGTCCGGGAAACAGCTGCTTTGGGCACATCCGCTGTTTTCGGAAAAGCCGCTTCCTTTTTCAGATCCGCCAATATGTCGGCAGCTGCATGCAGCATATTACCAAACCAACCGGCCAATGAAATCAGTTCGAACAGGCGCTCTGTCTGCTCTTCCGGCAAGCTGCTTTCGTTTGCAATATCGTGCAGGGTCTGCATATTTTTATCACGCAGCGCAGCCAATGCCGATGCGCGTGCATCCCCCGTCAACCCGAGGGCATCGAGCAGACCGGTGACAAACCCCATATGCCCCACATTCAAAATGCTCTGTGCTCCGATGGCCGCAAGGCTTTTCAGTGCAAGTTCCACGGCCTCGGCCTCGGGGTAACCGCCCTGCCCGCCGATATACTCAAGGCCCATCTGGCTGATCTCCTGATACCGCCCGCCCTGCGGCGCCATCCGGAATACGTGCTCGATATAGTAGAGCTTTTGCTCGGCGGCGTCCGGCTTTGTCTGCTTGACAATGCTCATCGTCACATCGGGCTTTAGAGCCATCAGGCGGCCTGTCGCGTCGGTGAAGGTGATGATGCCCTCGCTCTGTAAAAAATTCTTGTTTTCCCGGTACAGGTCGTAGGCTTCAAAATTGCTCATGCGGTAGCGGCGGTAGCCGCGCTGCTCGAACAGTCCGCACAATAGCAGCGGCAGCTGTTCGTCCTTGGGCATCCGCCCGATCTCGATCTTCAAGGCAGTTCCTCCTGTTGTATGAAACGCTTTTGTTATAGAACACGCTTTTATTGTATGAAGCGCCCATGCATTTCTCTAAAAAATAGTATACCTGACGCAAGCGCTTTAGTCAAGTAAATTGGTAAAGTATATAGCTCATAAAAGCACTTTTGTAAGTTTGCACGATTTTGCAGCAAAAGGAAAGTATTTTTTATTCTTTTTGAGATGTCTTTTTGAGATCGGATCGGAAACCTCTTTTGAGGATCTTTTCAAGAAAGCCTTATAAGATGGTCTGCCGGGTTTGCCTATATGCGAAATAGGCAGACGGAGCAAATGATCAGGACGGTTAGCCGGATTTGCCTATATTCATATAGGCGAACTTGCAGCAAATCAGCAAAGAAAGACAATATACGCAAATTCCAATTGCATGCTGTTCTCATTTTTGTTATACTGAAACCGGAACCGATTGGCAAATCCGGATCTATTGGGCAATTTGCTCTGTAGGCCTATACGGAATATGGGTAAACCCGGCAGACCATCTTCACTGGGTACCCTGCCAAGAGGTTCTTTCCGATTCATGACAAAGATAAAAACGCAACGCACATCTGCAAGGGTGTGCCAGAGCCGGTAGGTAGCCCGGCCGTCTTGTCCTGCCGACAAGGTAAGTAACCTGCCCCTCCTGGGTTGTCCGTTCTTTGTCCATCACGCATTTTCAGGAGGGAAGCGTATGGACACAGAGTGTGTAAAATTGACCGTATTTTTTGAGGACCCTTTTTGGGTGGGTGTTTTAGAGCGGATCTCGGGCGGTAAACTGTCCGTGTGTAAAATCACATTCGGCGCAGAGCCGAAGGACTATGAAGTCTGGGAGTTCATCCTCAAACATTACGATGCGCTGAAATTCAGTCCGCCCATTGAAACCGAGGTGAGGCAAACAGCTGATAACCCAAAGCGACGGCAGCGCAGCGCTAAAAAGCAGCTGCAGGCTGCAGGCGTCGGCACAAAATCGCAGCAGGCGTTGCAGATGCAGCGGGAGGAAGGGAAACTGCAAAGAAAGCAAACCGGAAAAGAACGGCAGGAGGCCAAAAAGCAGCACCGGTTTGATTTAAAGCAGCAAAAACGAAAGGCAAAGCACAGGGGGCATTGACAGCCCATTGCAAACAGGGAAAACGCCGGCGCCCGAAACGGATGCCGCCGCGTTTATCCGTCGTTTCGCACCTTTTCCTGATAGCCCGATCCCCAGTCTTCCATCGCTTTCATGATCGGGCGCAGCGTTTCACCCAAATCATTCAGCGCATACTCAACACGGGGCGGCACTTCCGCATAAACCGTGCGGTCAATGATCCCATCCGCCTCCATCGACCGCAGGCTGTCGGTAAGCACCTTCTGACTGATCCCCTCCAGATCTTTCCTCAATTCGTTGAACCGCCAGGGACGCTGCAGCAGATTGCGTAAGATCAGCAGTTTCCACTTACTGCCGATGATTTGTACTGTGGTGGCGACCGGGCAGATGGGCAGTTCGTCTTTTGTCAGCATAGCAGTAGAGCCTCCTATAAGTTTAAAATAGAATGTTGTATTCAAATTATAATGTGGGATCGCAATTTATGCAACGGGTTACAAAAAGGTAACTGAGTAATAAAAAAGTGCGTACTTGAGCCGCTTCCAATATCACGATAAGATAAATTTGCGGACAAAATGTTCGACAAATTTAGTAGGAGGCAAACAATGATGGCACTTTCTGATCTGTCCGCTTGGGCCGGCTCCGCCTGCGGCGCATCCGACAAGCCGGAGGAAAAGCCTGCTGCCTGCGGTTCCGCCTGCGGCGCGTCCGACAAGCCGGAGGAAACGCCCGCCGCCTGCGGTTCTGCCTGCGGCACATCCGACAAGCCGGAGGATAATCCCGCTGCCTGCGGTTCTGCCTGCGGCGCCGGCGACAAGTAACTCTGCGCTGCCCCCCGGCAAAGTCGGCCTTTGCCGGGGGAATTTTAAATGTACCCGGCTTTTGCCGTTTTTATAGGAAGGAAATCCGAAATGAAACAGTATTTTTCGTTTCAATGGCATATTACAGATGAATGCGACCAGCGGTGCAGGCATTGCTATATTTTCTCGGAGAATAATCACAAAAAGCCGGATGCAATGACCTGGGTGCAGATGCAGGACACTGTGGATAACTGCCTGGACTTTTGTGCGATGTATGACCGTCTGCCCTATTTCTATATCACCGGGGGCGACCCGATCCTGCACCCCAACTTCTGGCAGCTGCTGGGCTTATTGAAGGAACAGAATATTCCCTTTACCCTCATGGGCAATCCGTTCCACCTGACGGATGAAGTCTGCAAACGGCTGAAATCCTATGGCTGTCAAAAGTATCAGCTCTCTCTGGACGGTATGCGGGAGACGCACGACTGGTTCCGCAAGCCCGGTTCTTTTGACTGCACTCTTGAAAAGATCTCCTGTATCAAAAATGCCGGCATCCGCAGCGTCATTATGACTACCGTATCCGGCGCCAACATCAATGAGGTTCCCGACATCATCGATACTGTGGCAGAATATGGTGTGGATGTATATGCTTTTGCCCGGTACTGCCCCACCGGCNGGGAAAAGGATACCGGCATGACCCCGCAGGAATACCGGGAATTNCTTACACTCTGCGATAAAAAATTCAAGGCATACGNGGCGGCAGGGTGTAAAACCTACTTTAACAAAAAAGANCATCTTTGGACACTGTACNAATACGAAACCGGCGATTTCAAAATCCCGGATGACGCCCGGGACGGTACGATCTATGGCGGCTGCAACTGCGGGAACTGNCATTTGACGATTTTGCCCACCGGCGATGTGTTTGCATGCCGCCGGGTACAGAACAGCAAAGTGGGCAATATCTTTGAGGACAGACTGGCCGATGTGTGGGTCTGTGAAATGGAGGCTTACCGGGATTATGCAAGGTTTCGGAAATGCTCCAGGTGNGAGCTGCTGGCATGGTGCCGCGGCTGCCCTGCTGTGGCCAGCGGNGCACGGGGGGATTTTTATGATGCCGACCCTCAGTGCTGGAAAGAGGTGGAGTGATGGACCTGTTGGNACTGATGAAATACCGCCGNTCCATCCGCAAGTATCAGGACCGGCAGATNACAAGGGCTGATCTGGAAGCGATCATCGAGGCCGGAACGTATGCTCCCAACGCCGGAGGCGGTCAGCGGAGCACGATCGTGGGTNTTCATAATGCTGCTCTGGCCGGGAAGATCGGCAAAATGAACATCGCCCGGTTTGACAGGAGCAGGCTGTCCGGTTCTTATGTGTCCGGAGAGCAGCCCAGCATTATAGACGACCCCGGCATAAAAAGCGGTTTTTATGGCGCGCCNTCGGTTTGTATCGTCTTTGCACAGAAAGATTTTCTTTACAGCATCCCGGACGCTTTCTGCTGTGCGGAAAATATGGTGCTGATGGCGGCAGCGCTGGGCATTTCCTCCTGCATTGTGGCACGGGGAGAGGAAACCTTTGACAGCGAAGCGGGAGCGGNTCTGCTCCGCGANTGGGGTATTCCCGAAAACTACGTTGCCCGGTGCTTTGTGTTGCTGGGCTATGNANAGGGCGAGCATCCAAGCGGAAAGCCCCGCCGGGCGGGACGCTGTATGATCGTAGAATAGGAGGTTTCTATGACCCAGACAGACCGGCGGATTTATTTGATCAAAGAACTGCTTGCCGAACAGCCCCGGTATCGTGGNCTGGCTGTTCCGGCAGATCCCGCAGAGCAAAANCGGCTCCTTCGCTCCCTGATGAATGTCCGTCCGCCCATGCCCATNGGTGAGGAATTTTTGCGCGTTCAGGATGCGTATTTATCGACAGAGCGGGATATAACGGGAGTTATCGATGGCAACGCTCTCCCTCCTCTCCTTTCCGATGAACGGATCATCCTGTGGCAGGGAGATATTACGACCTTAAAGGTGGATGCCATTGTAAATGCGGCGAACAGCGGCATGAGNGGCTGTTTCCGCGCGCTCCATTCCTGCATTGATAACATCATCCACAGCAAAAGCGGTATCCAGTTGCGGCTATACTGCGATGAAATGATGAACNGGCAGGGATATGAGGAACCTGCCGGGCAGGCCAAAATCACTCCGGCCTTTAACCTGCCCAGCCGATATATCCTGCATACCGTTGGCCCNATCATTGAAGGGCGCGTGACNCGGCATGACCGGGAGCTGTTGGCCTCCTGTTACCGCTCCTGTCTGGAATTAGCTGCAGAAAAAAACCTGGAAAGCGTAGCGTTCTGCTGTATTTCTACCGGGGTATTTCATTTTCCCAATCAGGAAGCCGCCGAGATCGCGGTTAAGGCCGTGACAGACTTTCTCAAAACGCAATCTTCCATTCAAAAGGTGATCTTCAATGTTTTCAAAGATCTCGATTACAAAATCTACCGGGACATCCTCACAGCAAATTGAACGTCTGAGAGCAACGCTGGATACTGCCGATGCCGTTGTGATCGGGGCCGGCGCGGGCCTTTCCACCTCGGCGGGATTTGTCTACACCGGAGAGCGATTTGAACAATATTTTTCGGATTTTGCCGCTAAGTACGGTTTTCGGGATATGTATTCCGGGGGTTTTTATCCATACCATACCCCGGAGGAATATTGGGCCTACTGGAGCCGCTATATTACGATCAACCGCTATACAGACCCGCCCAAACCTGTCTATCATGATCTGTTGGAATTGGTGCAGGACAAAGACTATTTTGTACTGACCACCAATGTAGACCACTGTTTTCAGAAGGCCGGCTTTGACAAAAAGCGGCTGTTCTACACCCAGGGGGACTATGGACTGTTCCAGTGCAGCGAACCCTGCTGCCTGGAAACCTTTGACAACGAGAGCATCATAAAGGCCATGATGGAGCAGCAGCAGAATATGCGTATTCCATCGCCGC
Source organism: Subdoligranulum sp. (assembly GCA_014799685.1). Classification (GTDB taxonomy): domain Bacteria; phylum Bacillota; class Clostridia; order Oscillospirales; family Ruminococcaceae; genus Ruthenibacterium. The sequence goes on from JAAVHN010000028.1 coordinate 103,732, forward strand.
TCGTTCCCCGCTGTCCCCACTGCGGCAAACCCATGACGATGAATCTTCGGGCGGACGATACGTTTGTGGAAGATGACGGCTGGCACTCGGCTTCCAAACGGTATTCCGATTTCCTGCGCCGCCATAAGGATACGGCTGTCCTGTTTCTGGAGCTGGGCGTGGGCTACAATACGCCTGTCATTATCAAATACCCGTTCTGGAGGATGACCGCCGCAAACGCTATGGCCACCTACGCCTGTATCAATTTTGGCGAGGCGGTTTGTCCGCGCGAAATTGAAAAACAATCCATTTGTATTGATGGAGACATTGGGGCAGTATTGACCGGCTTGCCCAGATAATACGCATACGATAAAGCCGATCAGACGCTGCCTGCGGATGTGCAGGCGATCCCCTTTCATTATCACCTTTCAAAATAAAATATTCCCCTTGGCAAAAGCTCTCTGATCAAAATGCTGCTGTAAAAGAAACAGGACGCCCGCTCACAAAGAAGGGCGTCCTGTCTTTGATTTACAAATGAATGAGTCACGGATCAATGGTTCAAAACCGCTATTGAACAAATTTCCGGTTTGCAGGCTGTGTTGTGCCGCTGCGAACACCCTTTCAAAGTGCTGTCCTCCGCTGCCCCCCGCCGGACGGGAGCGCAAAACGAAATGAAGACTGCAAAATACCGATTCGATATACAGTATACGGTTTGTTGTATTTATCAATCATGTTATCGTTTTGTATAATACAAAACGGAATTATCCAAACGAAAGATACTGCGCGGATACATATCCCTCATAGCTGCTGTATTTCACCTTCACCCAATCGCCGTCCCGGTTGCCGATGCACTGTACGGTAGAGCCGTTCGGGATCGTTGTGATTTTGGTGCCGGTTTCGCTCGCGGTCTCGCGCAGGTTCAGGCCCGGGCCGGCGTTTACTGTGGCAGAGATGGCAATATAATCCTGCGAGACGTAGCCTGTTTTGCCTTCGTACGTTGTTTTCAGCCAGCCGTCCTTCTGCTCGGTGAAAGCGAGTGTCGTTCCGTCCGGGATCGTCAGCAGACTATCGCTGTCCGTAGTGGCCGATGCCCGCAGCCGCAGGCCGCCGTTCGCGCTCACCTTGCCGTCAATCAATAAGTACGTGGCTGAAACATAGCCCGATTTGCCGTCATACGTTGTTTGCGCCCAGCCGGCCTGCCAGCCGGTGCAGGTGATATGCGTGCCGTCCGGGATCGTCAGCAGGGTGTCGCTGTCCGTGCTGGCCGATGCCCGCAGGCGCAGGCCGCCGTCCGCACGCACCGTCGCGCCGCGGCTGCCGGTGCTTGCGGATCCGGAGCTGTTCTGGCTGCCGGAGGAAGAAGACGTATTCCCGCCCGTGTTCTGGGCGGGCGACGAGGATGACGCACTGCCGGCGGCAGACGAGGAAGCATCCGAAGATGCCGGCGGCTCCGCCGTCGAAGCGCTGCCGAAGGGGTGCGTGGGGTCGGTCGTCCCGTCCGGCGCGGGATCTGCCGGCGTGTTTGGCTGCGCGACATACGGCTCCGAGGGCGCCGCCCCCTGTACCGGCTGCGAAAAAGGCGTATCCTGTTTTCCGGAGCATGCCGAAAACAGCAAAATCACACAAAACATCAGCGCGCAAAGCGCCGCCATCTGTCTTTTCAAAGCAAAGCACTTCCCTTCCCAAAGAGAATTTTTCTCTATTTTATATACGCTCCAAACACGCAAAAAGTTTCATGATCAGGGTATTTTCGACAAATCAGCTGCAGCTCTTACTTCCGTTTGTCTTGAAATATTCACAGAATGCATCCCAAAAGATAAAAACAGCCACCGGAACACGCACTTTTCTGCGCCAGTCCCGGTGGCTTGTTTCGTATGAGAATTGAGAATGTGATTCAGCGTGCCGTAACCGAAAGCCTCGTTAAGGCGCGCTTCAGCTTTGCCTGTGCGCGGTCAATCTCGGCCTTTTCGGTGGCTTTTTGCAGCACGTCCTCAGCACGCTCTTTCGCGCGCTGCGCACGATCCGTGTCGATATCCTCGGCCCACTCGAAGGTGGTGGCGACCAGGCGCACGTTGTCCTTCGTCACCGCGAGCATGCCGCCCGCGCAGGCGGCGCGGCGGCGCACACCGTCGATCACCGCGCAGGCCTCGCCCGTGCCAAGCGCCGATACATACGGGGAATGGCGCGGCAGAATGCACACGTTGCCGTCGATCGCGCGCACAATCAGCTTTTCGGCCTCGCCGTCAAAAAAGCCGCCGTCCGGTGTCACGATCTGCAGATGAAAGGTTGACATAATGCCTCCCCCTTACAGCGTTTTGGCCTTTTCCAGCACGTCGTCGATGGTTCCGGCGAACAGGAAAGCGGATTCCGGCAGATCGTCATGCTTGCCCTCGATGATCTCCTTGAAGCCGCGAATCGTCTCCTTCAGCGGCACATAGCGGCCCTGCATGCCGGTGAACTGCTCGGCAACGCTGAACGGCTGCGACAGGAAGCGCTGGATCTTACGCGCGCGGGAAACGATCAGCTTATCCTCCTCGGAAAGCTCATCCATGCCCATGATGGCGATGATGTCCTGCAGCTCCTTGTAGCGCTGCAGAATGCGCTGCACGCCGCGCGCGACCTCGTAGTGCTCGCGCCCGACAACGTCCGGCGTCAGGATGCGGGACGTNGATTCCAGCGGATCCACCGCCGGGTAAATGCCAAGGCTGGCGATGCCGCGGTCCAGAACGGTCGTNGCGTCAAGGTGCGCAAACGTCGTGGCCGGAGCCGGGTCGGTCAGGTCGTCGGCAGGCACNTAGACGGCCTGCACGGANGTGATCGANCCCTTCTTCGTGGAGGTGATGCGCTCCTGCAGGGCGCCCATCTCGGTGGCCAGCGTGGGCTGGTAGCCAACGGCGCTGGGCATACGGCCCAAAAGCGCCGATACCTCGGAGCCGGCCTGCGTGAAGCGGAAGATGTTGTCGATGAAGAGCAGCACGTCCTGATTCTCGCGGTCGCGGAAATACTCCGCCATCGTCAGGCCCGAAAGGCCNACGCGCATACGCGCTCCCGGCGGCTCGTTCATCTGGCCGTAGACCAGCGCCGTCTTGGAAAGCACGCCGCTCTCCTTCATTTCGTTGTACAGATCGTTGCCCTCGCGGGTGCGCTCGCCGACGCCCGTAAACACNGACAGGCCGCCGTGCTCCTTCGCAACGTTGTTGATCAGCTCCATGATCAAAACCGTCTTGCCGACGCCCGCGCCGCCGAACAGACCAATCTTGCCGCCCTTGGCGTACGGCGCAATCAGGTCAACGACCTTGATGCCGGTCTCCAGAATCTCGGTGGTGGATTCCTGCTCGTCATACGTGGGGGCCGGGCGGTGGATGGGCCAGCGCTCTTTCGCTTCGGGAGCGGGCTGGTTATCCACCGGGTCGCCCAGCAGGTTGAAGATGCGCCCCAGGCACTCCTCGCCCACAGGCACCGTGATGGGGCCGCCCGTATCCACGGCCTTCGCGCCGCGCACAAGGCCGTCCGTNCTCGACATGGCGATGCANCGCACGACNTCGTCGCCGATNTGCTGCGCCACCTCGAGCGTGATGGTCTCCGAGCCGTTTTCCACCGTAATGGCGTTGAGCAGCCCCGGCAGCTGGCCATTGGGGAATTTAATGTCCAGCACAGGCCCGATGATCTGGGTAACTGTGCCGATATTTTGATTGCTCATTGGCTTCTCTCCTTTGAATCGGATGAAAACAATTGCAGGGNCAGACTGGCGGGAACACTCCCCTGCCCGCCATGCGCACACAAACGCGCACATATACAGAACAGGCAGAACAGTCTTTTCCCGCCGCGCCGGGGCANCCTACGCCTCGGCGCCCGCCACGATCTCTGTGATCTCCTGCGTGATCGCGCCCTGCCGCGCGCGGTTATACTTCAGTGANAGATCCTCGATCATCTCGCCCGCGTTCTTGCTGGCCGCATCCATCGCGGTGCGGCGCGCGCCCTGTTCGCTGGCCACGCTCTCGGCCATGGCGCCCCACAAAAGGCCGCCCACGTATTCCGGCACGATCGCGTCGTACACCGCCTCGCTCGATGGCTCGTACAGCGTGAGGCTTTCGGCCGTGTTTTTGGCCTCGGAGCGCTCGTAGCGGATGGGCAGCATTTTCAGCACGGCGGGCTGCTGCGTCAGCATCGAGACAAAATTCGTATAGCCGACATACAGCTCGTCGAATTCGCCCTTGCGGAACATATCGCACAGCATGTGCGCGATGGAAAAGCAATCACCGAGCGAAACATTCTCCGCCACCGCGTAGCTCTCCGTCACAAGCTCCAGCCCGTGATGCTGGCAGTACTCCACCGCCTTTTTGCCGATGGGCAGCACACAGACATTCTTTTCGCCCATGTGCGCCACCACGGTCTTGAACAGGTTCGTGTTATAGCCGCCGGCCATGCCGCGGTCGCCCGCGACCATGATATAGCAGGCCTTTTTCACCTCGCGCTGCTGCACGAACGGGGACGAAAACTCGGTATTGCCGTAGGCGATATCCGTCAGCGTGGCATGCAGCGTGGTAAAATATGGCCGCGTGGCCTCGGCGCGCGCCTTTGCGCGGCGCAGCTTCGAGGACGCCACAAGCTCCATCGCCTTGGTGATCTGCATGGTGCTACTCACACTTTTGATGCGCAGCTTGATATCCTTCATGGACGATGCCGCCATGATGCCGTGCCTCCTTTACGCGTGAGTTTTTAAGAACGCCGCCGTGAAGTCCGTCAGCGCCTTGTCCAGCGCCGCCTTCGTCTCGTCCGAAAGCGCCCCGGTGGAGCGGATCGGATCCAGCACGTCCGCCTCATGCAGGTTGCCCATTTCCTCGTACATTTCCTGCTCGTAGGTGCCGACCAGCTCGACCGGCACATCGACCAGATAGTCGTTCGTGACGGCGTACAGGATGCACACCTGCAGCTCCACGGGCACAGGCTCGTTGCGCGGCTGCTTGAGCACCTCCACGATGCGCTCGCCCTGCGCCAGACGGCGCTTGGTGTCGGCGTCGAGGTCCGAGCCGAACTGCGCGAACGACTGCAGCTCACGGTACTGCGAATACAGCAGCTTCAGCGAGCCGGCCACCTTCTTCATGGCCTTGATCTGTGCGTTGCCGCCCACGCGGGACACCGAGATGCCCGGGTCTACCGCCGGCATGACGCCGGAGTGGAACAGCTCGGACTGCAGGAAAATCTGGCCGTCGGTGATGGAAATGACGTTCGTGGGGATGTAGGCGGAAACGTCGCCCGCCTGTGTCTCGATGATGGGCAGTGCCGTCAGGCTGCCGCCGCCGTATTCAGGCGCAACACGCGCCGCGCGCTCGAGCAGGCGGCTGTGCAGGTAGAATACGTCGCCGGGGTACGCCTCGCGTCCGGGCGGGCGGCGGATCAGCAGGGACAGCGCACGGTAAGCCACCGCGTGCTTCGAAAGGTCGTCGTAGATGACGAGCACGTCCTTGCCCTTGTCCATGAAATATTCGCCCATCGCGCAGCCGGCATACGGCGCAATGTACTGCACCGGCGCAAGCTCGCTGGCCGAGGCCGCGACAACGATGGTGTAATCCATCGCGCCCGCGGTGGTAAGCATATCCACCACCTGCGCCACGGTGGATCGCTTCTGGCCGATGGCCACGTAAATACAGATAACGTCCTTGCCCTTTTGATTGATGATCGTATCCGTCGCAATGACGGTTTTGCCCGTCTGGCGGTCGCCGATGATCAGCTCGCGCTGGCCGCGGCCGATGGGGATCATGCTGTCGATGGCCTTGATACCCGTTTGCAGCGGGACGGAAACGCTCTTGCGCTCGATGATGCCGGGCGCTTTGCGCTCAATGGGGCGCGTCTCGGTGGCCTCGATGGGGCCCTTGCCGTCGATGGGCTGGCCCAGCGCGTTCACCACGCGGCCCACCATCGCATCGCCCACCGGCACGCTGACGACACGGCCTGTCCGTTTGACCGTATCGCCCTCCTTGATGCCCTCGTCGGAGCCCAGCAACACGATGGCGACGCTGTTCTCCTCAAGGTTCAGGGCCATGCCGTATTCGCCGTTCTCGAATTCCACCAGCTCGTTCGCCATGCACTTTTCCAAGCCGTAGGCGCGCGCAATGCCGTCGCCCACGAGGATGACCGTGCCTGTCTCGGCGCTCTCGATCCGGTTCGCGTAATTCTTGATCTGGCTTTTAATGATCTTGCTGATGTCCTCAGGTTTTAACTGCATAGTCTCACCAACTCTCCTACGTTCAACTCCAAACCGTCTCCAAATGAAGCGTATGCGGCGCTTTTCCTGTCAATTAATAAAGAAAGCGTCTTTTGAAACGGTTTGACCTTACGCCTGCGTCAACACACGCCGCAGCGCGGCCAGGCGTCCGGCTGCCGTGCCGTCCAGCTCCTTGCCTTCATAGCGCAGCCGCACGCCGCCCATCACGGACGGATCCACCACGTTTTTCAGCTGAATGCTGCGCACGGCGCCGCCCAGCTGCTCCAGCAGCTTTTCGCAAAGCGCCTTTTTCTGTGCTTCGTCCAGCGGCACGGCCGTAACCGCCTCCACCGGCAGGATGCCGCGCGCCGCATTGAAGCGCGTGCGATATTCCTGCAGACAGCCGGGCACAATGCCCAGCGCCGATTTCTCGCACAGGATCTTCAGCATGCTGCGCACATACGCGTGCGCCTCGCCGAAGGCCTCGTCCAGCAGGGCCAGGCGCTCGGCCAGCGGCACGGCCGGGTTCTGCACCAACTTTAAATACTCGGGCGTCTGCTCAAAGGCATCCGCCGCCAGCGCAAAGCCCTCCAGCACCGCATCCTCACAGTGCTCTTCCACGGCAAGGTCGTAGAGCGCCCCGCCGTATTCCTTCTCCGCTGCCGTCATGACGCGTCACCCACCCGGCTGATGAAATCGTCGATCATTCCCTTGTGTACCTTCGGGTCGATCTCTTTTTCCACCACACGGCCGGCCAATTCCAGAGCGAGCTCGGAGATATCGTTCTTCAGCTCGCCGGCGGCTCTGCGCCGTTCACTCTCGATCTCGGCGTCGGCCTTGCTCTTGATCGCGGCGGCCTCGGCGCGCGCGGTGTTCACCATTTCCTCGCTGCGGGCAGTGGCGCGCGCAGTTGCGGTCTTGACGATCTCCGACGCTTCCTCTTTCGCGCTGGCAAGACGGGTCTCGTATTCTTCCTTCATTGCCTGCGCGTCACCCTCGGCCTTTTCCGCCTCTGCATAAGAGGCCTCGATCTGCTCCTTGCGCTTGGCTAAAATCTCCTGCACGGGCTTAAACAGAAAATGCTTGATGCCCGCCGTCAGAATCAGCAGGTTGCAGATCTGGAAGATAAAAGTCCACGGAGCGAAGGTGACGAGATCCTGAAATACTTTCATTCTGTCTCCTCCTTTGGAGCCTTGCGCAAAACGGCGTCACGCCGCGCCGCGCACTGCTCCCTCTGCCTTCGCTGTCTTTTACAGTCTGCCGATGAAGATGCCGGGCGCGACGAAAATGAGCAGCAGGCCCGTAACGAAGCCGTAAATACCCGTCGTCTCGGCGATCGCGCAGCCAAGCAGCATCGTGCTGGTCACATCGCCCTTGCATTCCGGCTGGCGGCCGATGGCCTCCAGCGCCTTCGCGACTGCGTTGCCTTCGCCGATACCGGGGCCGATACCCGCGATGAGCGCGAGGCCGGCGCCGATCGCGCAGCCCGCCATGATAATAGCTTTTGCCATTTCCATACAGTAGGTTCCTCCCTGATCTAAAATGTAATATCGTTCAGCGCCCGCTGTGGGGCGCGAAACACAAAGGTTATTCCTCCGCCGCGTTGGCAATATACAGCGTCGTCAGCATACAGAAGATAAACGCCTGCATCGCGCTGGAGAAAAGATCGAAATACACGCTGAATACCGCGGGAATACCGAGCTGCAGCACGGGAATCTGCGTGAAGCACTGATCCAGCTGCGTAAGGCATCCGAGGCCGCCCAGCACCAGGCATGCAACCGCGCCGATGCACTGCATCAGCTTGCCAGTGCCCGCTTTTTTCGCCACGATGTACTTTTCCAGCAAAAACACGCCCAGCGCCAACACGATGGCCGCCACAATGATGCTTCTGCCGATAAGGCCGATCAACGCCGTGCTGGCCACAGAGAGCGCCCAGTAGAGCAGCGCCGTGATGACGGTGCCCGACACGATGTTGCCGAAGTGACGGAACGCCATCGAAATGGGCGTCGCCAGCTCGGACAGGATGTTGAACGGCGTCAGCACGGGAATGGGCTGCGTAAAGCCCTTCAGATAGCCGCCGATGCCGCCGGTCTTGATTTTGGTGTAGGTGATCAGGATAAATACAATGATCGCCCACGCCATCGTGGTGGATACGTCGCCCGTCGGCGGGAACAGCGTGACAAGGCTGAGCAGACTGCCGAGCAGTGACGACACGAACAGCGCCGACACAAATGGAGCGTAATAGGCGAATTTTTCACCCATATTGCCGTTGACGAAATTCTGCGCCGTCTCGACGAGGAACTCCGCCACCACCTGCCGCTTTGTCACAGCGCGCACCTGCAGCCCCCGCGTCAAAAACGCGCAGGTGCCAAGCACGATCACCGTCACCAGCAGGGCATCCACGATCGTCGCCGTGATCGGTATTCCGCCAAAGATGGGGATCGTAAAAAAGATCCGCGCGCCGTTGATATCGACGTTCATACCGATTCATCGCCTCCTTCTTCATTCTTCCGGAGCTTTTCGGGTTTGTACATCCCCAAAAGCTGCATGGCTAAAATTGTAATGCGCGGGAACAGCAGCGGGATAAGCACCGCCACCCAGTGAAAGCATGGAACACTGACGCCGATGATGCCCACAACGACCGTCGCGATCATCCGCATCTGATAGGACATCTGCATCCATGCCTTGCCCTTTTTTTCGTCCGTCTCGGCCGCAAGCTTTTGCACCGAGAGCGCGAGCAAAATAAAATTCAGCACCGCAAAGCCGCCGCCCAGCAGCGTGCCCCACAGCACCGTGAGGTTCCACTGGCCCAAAAGAGCGAACACGCCGTTCATGATACACGAAAAAACAAGTGTTCCCACCGCGATATGCATCGCTTCGCGCTTTGATGCTTCCTGTAGCTTCATTGTTCCAACACCGGTCTTACTTTAATAGTATATATAATCGTACCGATCCTCTCGGCTCGCGCCGCAACAGCCGCAGCGGAAAAGCCGCACGCGGCGCGCCCCGGCGCTACTTCTTCCCGTTTTTGCGCGCAAACATCCGCGCAAACTCGGCAAAGGTGCTGACAGCGCCGCCGACGCCCAAAATGATGGCGATGATGAACACCCATTCGCCCAGGCCGAACCGCTTCGAAAGCCAATCGGCCGCCAGCAGGCATAAAACGGGCGGCACCGCGAGGGACAGCCCCAGCTGCGTAAGCCACGTGAGGTTTTGCAGCGCCGCGAACCAGCCGTCCTTTTTCATGCGGCGCCCCCTTTTACCCGTCCGGGCATTCATTTTCGTTTACCCTAATAGTTTAACAAAATTCATCAGCAAATGCAACGTTTAAAATCCGGGTTTGTGGCGCAAAATTGATATTTCTTTGCGCGAAATTTTATCTATTTTGCACAAAGTTCAAAAAAATGCCTATCCTCGCTGTCTTCATCGCTTATTTTACGCTTCGTTTTCGGCGGTNGCCCGGTCACACCCCGCTCCAAACCCCCGAAAAGACATCCCCTGCCAAAAACAGCGATTTTTTTCGCCGGACTTCTTGCGCGCGGCACGCGGAAATGCTATGCTATAAAGTGGAGGAAAAGGGGACTATTTTTTTCCGGGTCAANGAAAGGATGGATCAGCGTGGAAACAGGGTTTGACAACAGTCTTTATATTCACAAGCAGACGGAGCATATCCGCCAGCGCATCGAGCAGTGGGGCGGCAAGCTGTATCTGGAGTTTGGCGGCAAGCTCTTCGACGACTATCACGCCGCGCGCGTGCTGCCGGGCTTTGATGCCAACGGCAAGATCCGGCTGCTGTACGAACTGCGCGAGCAGGCCGAGATCATCTTCGCCATCTCGGCGGGCGACATCGAAAAGACAAAGATGCGCGCCGATCTCGGCATCAGCTACGACATGGAGGTGCTGCGCCTGATCGACGACATCTCAAGCATGGGCATTCAGGTGAACAGCGTCGTCATCACGCAGTACACCGGGCAGGCTGCGGCCGACGGCTTTGCACAGAAGCTGACGACGCGCGGCGTAAAAAATTACATCCACCGTCCGATCCGGGGGTATCCTGCGGACATCGCCCACATCTGCAGCGACGAGGGCTACGGCGCGAACCCCTACATCGAGACGACGCGCCCGCTCGTCGTCGTCACGGCGCCGGGGCCGGGCTCCGGCAAGCTCGCCACATGCCTNTCGCAGGTGTATCACGAAATCCGGCAGGGACGCGTTGCCGGCTACGCCAAATTTGAGACGTTCCCCATCTGGAACCTGCCGCTCAAGCACCCGGTCAACCTGGCCTACGAGGCGGCCACGGCCGACCTCGCGGATGTGAACATGATCGACCCGTTCCATTTAGAGGCGTACGGCGTCACCACGGTGAACTACAACCGCGATGTGGAGGCGTTCCCCATCGTGCGCAACATCCTTTCGCGCATNATGGGCGACGACAATGTATACAAATCCCCCACCGANATGGGCGTGAACATGGCGGGCTACGCCGTGATCGACGACGGGGCCGTGCGCCGCGCCGCCGAACAGGAGATCATCCGCCGTTATTTCAAGGCCCTGTGCGANCAAAAGCAGGGCAAGGGATCGCCGGAGGCCGTGGATAAGATCAGCCGCATCATGCAGGAGCTCTCGCTCACGGCGGAGGATCGCGCGGTCGTCGGCCCGGCGCTGGAAAAGAGCCGGCGCGCCGGTGTTGCGGCGGCGGCCATTCANCTGCCGGACGGCAAGATCGTCACCGGACGCGCCAGCAGCCTGATGAGCGCNTGTTCCTCNTGCGTGCTCAACGCCATCAAGGCCATCGCCGGCATCGACGATTCGCTCACGCTCATCAGCCCTATTATTTTNGAGCCGATCCTCAAGCTGAAGATCGACATCCTCGGCAGCCGCTCGAGCGTGCTGAAGGTGGACGACGTGCTGGCGGCGCTTTCAATCACAGCCGCCACCAATACGCTGACGGCGCGCGCAATGGCCGCCCTGCCCAAGCTGCGCGACTGCGAGATGCACAGCACCTGCATGCTGCACTCGGGCGACGAGGGCACATTGCGCAAAATGGGCCTGCGCCTCACCTCCGAGGCGATGTATCCCAGCAAAGATCTGTTTTTCTGAATAACGCCCTATCGCCTGTCATAAAGATATCAAATCCACGGGCCGTTTTTCATCTGTTGGACAAAACAGCCGCACCGGATAATTTTACCCGCGGGATCCTGAAAAAGAAGGGAATGAGACAAAGATGCTTGAAAAAATCAAAAAGCATCAGCGAGCACTGCTGGCCNCCNTGATCGCCGTTTGCATGGGGGCCGCCCTGATCGGCGGCGTTTGGTATTTTAAAAAATTGCAGAACAATCTCCTGGGCACCGCGGTCCAGGATGTGATGAACGTCACACTGCAGCAAAAGCAGTCCTTCGATAATTTCATTTCCATGGAACGGGAGCGTCTGCACGACTGTGCTGCGTATTTTTCGCAAAATGGNCACGACTCCGCAGAGGACCTTCAGGATCTGCTGGCCGTCTTTGCGGGAACGGACGCAAACTTCGCGATTACATGTTTGGAGGATAGCTGGACCTGCAGCAGCAAGTACGGCAAAGTCATCCATTCGGGGCCGGGAGAGATGGATGAATACAACAGCCTGTCCGGCAGCGGAATTCGTGACAATTATATCGGGCTCACATCCGGTGTTCCGAAATTTGCATTTTATGAAACCTTTACCTTCCGGAACGGGCATTCGGGAATTGTCCAAAAAACCTATGACCGGAGCAAGGTGCTGGAGACCTTCTCCCTCTCCCTTTACAATGGACAGGGGTACGGGTATATTCTGGATCAAAATGGAGATATTNTGATNCGGTCCGTCCAGAACAGCGNCAGCGAAACATATGATAACGTGTTTGCCGCACTGACAGATACCCACACGCCCCAGGAGGAGATCAGCTCCTTCCGGGAAGCAATGAAAAGGCAGGAAACAGGAAGCATCATTGTAAACGGGGACAGCGGCCGCTTCATCTATACATATACCCCGGTGGAAAGTGTGGAGGGGTGGTATCTGCTTTCGATCGTACCGGAGGAAGCGATCCGGGACGAATCGGATCGAATGGTGCAGGGCACCCAAACGACGCTGGCGCTTCTGGCCGTGATTTTGATCCTCTGCGCGATATTCTCTCTGCTGATGTGGCGGACACAAAAGGATATGGACGCCAAGGACAGGGAGGTCAAATACCAGGCCAGACTGTTTGAAGTTTTTGCCTCTTATCTGGCCGGCAATCAGGACGATGTGTACCTCATGCTGGATCACAAGACGGAGAAGCTGGAATACATCAGCCCCAATGTGGAGCGGGTACTGGGCGTCAGCGGGGAAAAGCTGTTTGACTATATCCGTTCTTCCGACATGGAAAACGATGCCGAGGCGACCTTGGCTTATTACGAACAGCTCAACGCCATGCGCCCCGGCGAATCGGTTGCGCCCCGGAATACGCAGCGGATCGATCCCCGGACCGGAGAGCGAAAGTATTTTTGGGAACGGGCCTACTGTACCGACATCCAGGGCCGGATCAAACGCGTCTGCTGCATCTCGGACCGCACGAAGGAGCAGAAGGTACAGGATTCCCTGTCGGAAGCGCTGCAGATGGCGCAGGCCGCCAGCGAGGCCAAAACCGCCTTTTTAAGCAATATGAGCCATGATATCCGCACGCCTATGAATGCCATCATCGGATTTTTGTCCCTGATGCGGGATGAGGCAGAAAACCCCGACATTGTGCGGGAGTATACCCAGCGCATCGATGCCGCCAGCCAGCACNTGCTGGGGCTCATCAACGATGTGCTGGATATGAACAAGATCGAGAGCGGCGGCGCTACGCTGAATCTCTCGGAAATGAATCTNGCGGACGTCATTGAAGAGATCAANACAATCATCCGGCCCCAGTCCAGGGCGAAGAACCAGACCTTCGATATCTTCGTCCCCCATATGAACTATGAACACCTGATCGGGGACAAGCTGCGGATCAACCAGATTCTCATCAACCTGCTCTCCAATGCCGTAAAGTATACGCCAAAGGCCGGCGCGCTCCAGCTGCGCGTGGAGGAACTGCCCCAGGTGGTGGACAATTACAGCCGTGTCCGCTTTACCGTCAGCGACAACGGCATGGGCATGAGTGCGGATTATTTAAAGGTCATCTTTGATCCCTTCACCCGGGAGGAAAACAAGGCCACCCGTCAGATCCAGGGCACCGGTCTGGGCATGGCNATTACCAAGAGCCTGGTGGACCTGATGGGCGGCACCATCCGCGTGGAGAGCGTCCCGGGAGAGGGCAGNATCTTTACCGTGGAATTGGAGCTGCGCATTCAGGAGCAGGAGGACGATTCCCGGTTCTGGACGGACTACAAAGTAACCCGCATGATTGTGGCGGACGACGACGAGGCGGTCTGCCGCAGCATNGTCCGCACCATGTCTGNGGTGGGTGTAGACTGCGCCTGGGCGACTGACGGCGAATCGGCTCTCCGGATGATGCAGGAGGGCCAGAATACCGGCCGGCCCTATGATCTGGTTCTCTTGGACTGGCAGATGCCGGGGCAGAGCGGTCTGGAAACAGCCCGGATGATCCGGAAGGAGTATTCCGACGAGATCCCCATCCTGCTGCTGACAGCTTATGACTGGAGCGAGATCGAGCAGGAGGCNATGGAGATCGGCATCAACCACTTCATGCCCAAGCCATTCTTTATGAGCACTTTTAAGGAGGCCATCCGCCGCATTCAGGGCAGCCAAAAGAAGGAAGAGAACGTTCAGTCCGANGTNGTACGGGACAAACGCGTCCTGGTCGTGGATGACATCGAGGTCAACCGGATCATTCTGGTAAAAATCCTCGGCACGTTGGGCGCGGTGTGTGACACGGCCGGAGACGGTCGGGAGGCTGTGGAAAAATTCGAGGCCTCACAGACCGGAGACTACGATTTGATCCTGATGGACGTACAAATGCCGGTGATGGACGGCTACGCAGCCACCCGCGCCATCCGGGCAGGGACGCACCCGGAGGCAAAGACNGTGCCGATTATCGCCATGACGGCCAACGCCTTTGTGGACGACGTGCGGGATGCCATCGAATCCGGTATGGATGCCCATATCGCCAAGCCGGTCCAGATCGACAATCTCAAATCCACCATCCGGCAGGTGCTGGAAAGCCGGAACAATCACGGCACNGGATCGGATTGANTTTTCGCTTCTTTTCAAACACACAAACCCGGCCCGCAAAGCAAAGGCTCCGCCCTTTTTTCAGGCGGAGCCTTTGNTTTGCAAATCTGTGATTGCTTGCGGCCCGACATATTCCCCCCACGCCGCGGCCAAACGCTCCATCGACCATGCGGCGTTGGCCGGGCTGGTGCTTGGNAGCTTGACGGCTGCAAGGCCCGGCACGGCGCTGTAGGTTTCGTACAGNCGCCAGGCCGTGGCGCCGTTGCACAAAACGCGCCGGATGNCGCTGCCGTGCGCCAGCGCGGCGATATCGGTGGGTANAACGTCCCGGATGGAGGCGTCCGACGCGCCGGTGATGGTGCAGCTTTCGATGGTATCCCACAGTGCGAGGCCATGCCGGAGCAGCATGGCCTTTTTCTCCGGGATCGTCTGCGGCACGGCCTCGCCCAGCAGGCGCGCCATCAGCGGCCAGAAGCGGTTTTGCGGGTGCCCGTAATAAAAGCCCTGCTCCCGGCTCTTCGGGCTGGGCCATGTGCCGACGATCAGCGTATGTGAATTTTTGTCACAGACCGGTGCAAATGACATGCGGTTTTCCCCTTTGTACTTTTGCGCTCCTGCGCCGCAGACGATGAGATGCATACCGGGTCCGGCACAGGCGGCCCGGCTTTCCGCTGCTTTCAGCGTCTTTTATTGTCTGTTATCCTATCTTCTGTTATTCCGGAAGCTCTGGATTCAATCAACGGATTGGATCGGCAATGGATGCAGAGTTTTCCAATAAGTACTCCTTCACCACGCGCGCAACCCCATCCTCGCCCGCGTCCGGTGCGACGAGATCCGCAAGAGCGCGCAGCCCGGCAGAGCCATTTGCCATCGCCACCCCAAGGCCGGCGGCCTGCAGCATACCGGCGTCGTTGCTGCCATCGCCGAACGCCGCCGTCTCGTCCCATGCGATGCCGAGGCGCTCCAGCAGCATTCCCACGCCCACGGCCTTGTCGGCGTCTGCGCGCAAAATATCGTACCAGCCCTCCGCAAAGGCCAGAAAGCGCAGGCCAAGATGGCCATACTTCTGTGTGAACCGCTGCACGTCCCCGGCCTGCATTGCCGCGCAGGCGGAAAACGGCATATCCTGCAGATGGCGCGTCTGATCCTCGCCGTCGCGCAGAACGCGCGCAAGAGAGTGATCCGCACCGAACCTGCTGTAACGCTGCGCCAAAGCGTCGTAGCCCACATAGGCATGGTATGCGTCCCCAAAGATGAATTCCAGCGGCAGGCTGTAATCCTCGCAAAAATCCACCAGCGCGTACATCTCCTGCTCTGTCATGCGGCTGCTCCAGATGGGGCGGCCTGCCGCGTCCGTGATGTCGCACCCGTTTGCCGCCACAAAATAATCCGGGCGTATCCCGCCAAGCACCGGCTCAGCCGTATAGCGCGCCCGTCCCGTGGCGATGATGACAGCCACGCCGCTTTGCGAAAGCGCATGCAGCGCCTGCGCCGTGGCAGGACTTGGAACCCCCCGGCCGCGCGGGACGAGTGTTCCGTCAATATCAAAAACAGCCGCCTTGATGCGCATGCAGCCGCCCTCCGATCCCTGTCTGATTTTGTCTGCGTTTTTTGATTTCCTGTTCCGGTTTTCCGGTTCCTGCCTTCCCTTCCCGTACCGGCGCTGCGGACAACCTTTAGAGGAAAGAGAAGATACGCTTGCCCCGCCCTTCCCCGCCTGTACTGAAAGCCGCGGCAAATGGCGCCTGTTTCCCTCTTCTGCAGCGGCACACCGGTGCAAACCGTGTGCATTATAACACAAAATCGGTTCTGTCCGCAAGTCTCCCGTCGGCGCGATGAAAAAAATGGGCGATACAAAACAGCCATGCAGAAACGCCTGTGAAAACCCGCCGCAAAACTCAAAATTTTCGAAATTTCCTCAAAATTTCTTTCGAAAAGGTATTGACAACGCATAACGTTTTTCGTATAATAATAAAGCACTGTGATGCGGAATTGTGTAATGGTAGCACCTGCGACTCTGACTCGCATTGTGAGGGTTCGAATCCTTCTTCCGCAACCAAACGGCAGCATATGCTGCCGTTTTTCTACGGGGTATAGCGCAGATGGTAGCGCGCTGCGTTCGGGACGCAGAGGCCTTGAGTTCAAATCTCAATACTCCGACCATACCGGAATACACTTTTGGTGTGTTCCGGTTTTTTGTTCACAGCCTGATCCGCAGAGGGGCCCGCGCCAAAAAGCGCCGTTCCGATCAGCGGGCCTGATCGGCGGGCAAATTTTTCTGCGGCCCCAGATCCGCCGGGATGCGCTTGAAAGCTCGATTCCGCAGATCCTCCAATACGCTGCATTTTATCACACAGCCGGCACACCGGAACAGACTTGTGCCGGATACACCAAAACGCACTGCGCTTTATTCAGGAAGCGGGCAGTTCTATCATAGAAAGAACAGGAGTTGTTGTGAAGATGAAATTGGGTATTCTTGGGGCCGGCGGGATCGCCGCGGTAACGGCGCCCACGATGGCCGCGCTGCCGGAGATCGAATGCTATGCGGCGGCGTCACGGTCGCTGCAAAAGGCAGAGGCTTTTGCACAGAAATTCGGCTTTGAAAAAGCGTATGGCAGCTACGAGGAAATGCTGCAGGATCCGGCGGTAGATCTGGTATATGTCGCGACGCCGCATTCCCACCATTACGAGCACATGATGCTTTCGCTCGCGCACGGCAAGCATATTCTCTGCGAAAAGGCATTTACGATGAACGCGGCGCAGGCCAAAAAAGTGCGGGATTATGCTGCCGGACACGGACTGTATGTGGCCGAGGCGATCTGGACGCGGTACATGCCCTCCCGGGCAATCATCGACGATATCCTTGCCGGCGGCGTGATCGGCCGGCCGAATATTCTGACGGCAAACCTTTCGTATGTGATCCACCAGAGCCAGCGCATTATGGATCCCGCGCTGGCCGGCGGGGCCCTGCTTGATGTGGGCGTATATGGCCTGAACTTCGCGCTGATGCATTTCGGCGCGGAGATCGAGCGCATCGAATCCGCCGTACAGATGACCGGAACCGGCGTGGACGGCATGGAAACGATCACGATTTTCTACAAGGACGGACGCATGGCGGTGCTGACGCACGGGATCTACGCCCGGTCGGACCGCAAGGGCATCATTTACGGCGACAAGGGCTACCTCGTTGTGGAGAACATCAACAACCCGCAGAGCATTTCCGTCTTTGATCTGAACGACCGCCTGATCGAAACACACACGGTGCCGCCGCAGATCAGCGGCTATGAGTACCAATTCGCAGAGGCGGTGCGCTGCATCCGGGCCGGAAAGACCGAGAGCGATTCCATGCCGCTTGAAAACACCGTACAGGTGATGGAACTGATGGATTATATCCGCCGCCAGTGGGGGCTTGTATACCCGCAGGAAAAATAAAGCTTTTCGCCGCAGCTCGCCGCAACATGTCATCGGCGTGCTGCGGTTTTTGATACGAAAAAGAGCCGGATCCAAAACCGGCTCTTTGTACCCTGCATGGAACACGCAGAGTCAATATTCCCGCATCATGTCACGCTTTCTCTTCCTGCGTTTCCCACTGCAGCAGATCCGCAAGCGTAATATTGTCCAGATACTCNCCTATCACCCGGTCCAGCCCTTTCCACAGGGGCAGCGTCCGGCAATCCGCCGCGCGGGAACAGGGGGAAGCATCTTCTTCCAGGCAGGCGACCGGGGCCAGGGTATCTTCTGTCAGGCGCAAAATAGATCCAACCGTGTACTGCTCCGGGGCACGCGTCAGCTTATAACCGCCGCCCTTTCCCCGAACACCGCTGAGCAGCCTGGCCTTAACCAAAATTTTGATGATGGCTTCCAGATATTTTTCCGAGATCTCCTGCCTTTGCGCGATCTCCTTGAGAGGGGTATATCCTTCCGATGGATGTTCGGCAAGGTCGGCCATNACTCTNAANGCATATCGTCCCTTTGTTGAAACCAGCATAGCGCACCTCCNTCAGGCATTAAACCAATTATATAACATGGTTAATTGGAAATCAACCCATAATTTTTTGCAGGGATCCATTGGCAACTATCCCTGCCCGGCATCCGATCCATCGAAGCATNCGCGGCCTGCTTTGCCCGGTCTGTTTTGCAAAATGAACCGCAATGGGCCTTGCTGATCCCCTGCGAACAGCGCCCTGCAAACACCCCCGGCAAAACGGCGGCCCTTCTTGACAAGGGAGGGANCGGGCAAGTAAAATGACATTGTACCGGAGAAATCTTTGCGGGGGTTTCCGGTTTTATGCTGCTGTGAAAACGAAGGAGGCTTTGATGAAATGAAGTATGTATTGTACGCTTCCGCCTATACCGGAAACGAGCCGGGAAACGGCGTCAAACGGATGGAATTCTGCGAAAATATGCTCCGGGAGGCCGGAACATACGGCCCGGCGGTGAANCCCTCCTATCTTCTTTTGGAAAAGGAATTCCTTTACGGGGTGGAAGAGCTTGACGACGGGGCNGCNGTAATCAAATATCCCCTGGCAGGGGGCGAGGGCGAGCGGTATGTCATTCCCGGCGCCGGGCTGTGTCATCTTGTCCGCTGCCAAAATTGGCTCTATGCCTCCGGATACGCGGGCGGCTGCCTGACAGGGCTGCGCGAAGACGGAACGGTCGTCTGCTTCCTTCGGCACGAGGGCAGCGGCTCCGATCCCGCCCGCCAGGAGGCGCCTCACGTTCATTCGGCCAACCCCTCGCCGGACGGCAGGCATCTGTTCGTGGCGGACCTCGGAACCGACCGTCTTTACCAGTACGACGTGCAGGAAAACGGGNTTCTGACNGCGCACGCCNCCCAGCCCTGGGCNGAGACCGGCCCCGGCCGGGGCCCCCGGCATTTCCTGTTCCATCCCAACGGAAAATGGCTTTATCTTGTCACCGAGCTTGGCAATTCGCTGCTGGTCTACCGGTACGACGCATCGGCTTCNGTCCTGACGTATGCGGGAGAATACCCTCTTTGCGAACAAGGCTGCCCCANCGATANTTATGCGGCCGATATCCATATCACCGGCGACGGCAAGACCCTCTACGCCTCTGTGCGCGGGGAGGACCGGATCNTCTGCTTCCGTGTGCTGGAGGATGGCGGCAGGCTTTCCAAAACAGGGAGTTATCCCTGCGCGGGACGGTGGCCCCGGAGCTTTGATTTGAGCCCGGATGAAAAATATCTGGCTGTCNCAAACCAGCAGAGCGGAAATGTGGCTGTTTTCCCTCTGGATGCGCAAACNGGCGCGCCGGGAGAGCCTGTCGCACAGATGGAGTTCCCGTCCGTTTCCTGCGTCAAGTGGGAAAGANCGTAAGGCTGAAAGCACNNAAACCACAAAAAGCCGGGACGGCATTTGCGGAATTTTCCGCATTNNTGCCGTCCCGGCTTTTNGGATGCTTTGGCATATCNTTTTGTATACAGGCGATGATCAGAAGCACACCTTGCCCGGGTTCAGAATATTTTTCCGATCAAATACCTGCTTGATCCCCTGCATCAGGGCCAGCTGGCTCTCCCCGTACTGCCTGCGCATATATTTCTTCTTGGCATAGCCGATGCCGTGTTCCCCGGAGACCAAACCGCCCAATTCCACCGCCTTGGCATACATCAAATCAAAGCAATGGTTCAAAACCGTCTCCCACTGCGCATCATCCAACTGGTCTCTGCAGATATAGACATGCAGATTGCCGTCTCCCGCATGGCCGAAGCTGGGGATGCGCACACCGGTCTCTTCCGCGATCTGATGGGTGTATTTGATGAATTCGTCCACCTTGCTGCCNGGCACCACCACATCGCACTCGTCCATCTGCGTGGTGGAGGCCTTAATCGCNTCCAAAAATGCGCTGCGTGCCGACCACACCGATTTTTTGCGCTCCTCCGTATCCACGATGTACACATCCAGGGCTCCGATCTCNAGGCAGAGNTCCGCGATCGTCTGCATATCGTCCTCGATCTGCTGCTGCGTGTTTCCGTCAAAGGTGAGCAGGATATAGGCGTCGTTTTTGGAATCCGGGAATTTTTTGCCCAGATAGCTTTCGGAAAAGAGGATGGTGTCCCGGGACATGTACTCAATGGCCGTAAGCGTTACCTTGGAGCGGATGATGTGCGGAACCGCCTCGATCGCGCTTTTCATATCGGCAAAGGGCACCAGCAGGCTCACGGAAAGCTTTGGCAGCGGCACCAGCTTCAGGATCGCCTCGGTAATGACGGCAAGTGTCCCCTCGGATCCGATCACCAGATCCTTCAGGCTGTAGCCGGTGCTGTTTTTGGCCACCTTGCCGCCTAACTTCATAATTTCCCCGTCCGGCAGCACAACGGTCAGCGCCCGGACATAGTCCCGCGTCACACCGTACTTCACCGCNCGCATGCCGCCCGCATTNGTGGAAATNTTCCCNCCGATGGTNGCNGATTTTTCNCCCGGNTCGGGCGGNTATAAAAAATCATGCTCCTCCGCGAAAGCGGCAAGCTCCATCAAAAGCACGCCGGGCTGCACCGTGACGGTGAGGTTGTTTTCGTCCAGCTCCAGGATCTGATTCATCCGGGTGGTCTCCAACAGAATGCCGCCCTCTACCGCAACGGCGGCGCCGACAAGCCCGGTGCCGCTGCCGCGCACGGTGACAGGGATGGTGTTGGCATAGGCGTATTTCATGATGGCGGAGATCTCCTCCGTTGTATGCGGGCGCACCAGTGCTTCCGGCATACGGTCGATCCCGCCAAGCTCGTCGTGCCCATAGTCCCGGCTGATCGCCTCGCCGCCAAGGACAAATTCCGCGCCGGCAATCCCGCGGAGTGCTGCGAGATCCTGCCCGGTGATCTTATGATACATGGCTTTGCACCTCCCTGATTTTTTCCAGCAGCCGGGGAACGATCCGGGATACGTCCCCCACCACGCCGTAGTGCGCCACATCAAAGATCGGCGCGTTCTTGTCGCTGTTGATCGCGACGATACAATCGGAAGACTTCATGCCCGCCGCAAACTGCACGGAACCGGAGATTCCCAAACAAAAAATCAATTTCGGCTTTACGGTCCGTCCGGACAGGCCGATCTGATGCTTTGCGTCCATGATATTTTCCTCCACCAGCGGGCGGGTGCAGGCAACCACGCCGCCGAGCGCATCCGCGAGCTCCTGCGCCATGGCGCGGCCGGCCTCATTCATGGCGCCGCGCCCCACGGCCACAATCATGTCGGCCTCCGAAATATCGATGTCCTTCGGCTTCTCTGTCTTGCTGACGATCTCGATGGCGCTGTGCAGCCTGTCTGCATCCGGCTGCATCAAAACGATCTCGCCGCTTTCCTCCTCGAACGGCGCAGGTTCGGCAAACACCTTATACCGCACGGTGCAGAATTGCGGCCGGTGCGCGGGAGAGACGATCTGCGCCATGATATTCCCGCCAAAGGCCGGGCGGATCTGCACGAGGTCGGTATTTTCCTTCATTTCCAGCACGGTGCAGTCTGCGGTAAGGCCGGTGCGGCAGCGCGCGGCGACACGCGGCGCCAGCTGCCTGCCCAAATGCGTTGCCCCAACCAGAATGCTGGAGGGTTTGACCTTTTCGATAAAATCGCAGAACGCAGCCGTGTATGGCTCGATGCGAAAATCCGCCAGCTGCGGATGATCGTACACATAGATCCTGTCGGCGCCGTAGTGCAGCAGCCTTTTTGCCGTCTCCCGCGTGCCGCTGCCGATCAAAAGCGCATAAACCGGGTGGCCGGTCACAGCCGCAAGCTCTCTGGCCTTGCCGATTAATTCATACGTCACGCGGTGAATTTTGCCGCCGGCACAGTCCGCGTAAACGCAGATTCCGTTCCATTGGGATTTGTCAATGCCGCCCGGCGCCGTATCCTCTTCGTATGTAACAACGCCCTCCGGGCCTTTGCGCACACACAGCTTACACATCCTACAGGCGGCGGAGATCTCCAGCGTTCCGTCCTGATACCCGATCGCCCCAAAGGGACAAATCTCTGTCAGTGCCTGCGCCCTTTCCGCGGTGACAAGACATTGGTTGATTTTCAATGCGCCCATCCTGATCCCTCCCTTTTACAGCAGCTTCCTGCTTTGCAGCAGGGCAAAAATCGCATCCGCCTGTTCCCCCGCATTGCCGGTGATGGTATGCTTTTCTGTATTTTTCTCCGGCGGAAAGATACGCTCTACCTGCGTTGCGGATCCGTTCAATCCATAGTGGGTCTCATCCTGATCTTCGAAATCCGCAAAGGAGACAAACTTCACCTGCTCGTCCTTCACGCCCTGCCGGAGTTTATAGGACGGCAACCGGGGCGAATTGATATCCCCGTCTACGCTGATGAGGCATGGCATCCGGATGCGCTGCCGGATCACCTGATTGTCCAGCAGGGCAGTCAGGCAGATTTTTCCGTCCCGGATCTCCTCAACGGACAACACATTGGATACATTGGGAAGATCCAGATATTCCGCAACCTCGGCGCCCACCTGCGCGGTATCTCCGTCCGTGGTCTGCTTGCCGCATATGATCAGATCGAACGTTCCCGCATTGCGGATCCCCTGCGAGACCGTATAGGCCGTCGCCAATACATCCGCCCCGGCAAATTTCCGGTCGCTCAGCACAGTTCCGCACCCGGCGCCCATGCAAATGGATTCCACGATCACGGCTTTTGCCTGCGGCGGGCCCATGGTGATCGTCTCCACACTGCCGCCGTACCGTTCGGCCAAAGTCATGGCAAGCTCCAGCCCATAGAGGTCATAGGGATTCATTTTGCTGGCCACGCCGTCCCGCTTCAACACACCGGTGACGGGATCCACCTCCACATTGCTCGAGCCGGGCACCTGCTTGATACACACCAGTATTTTCATGATGATCCCTCCTGATTTCTATGGGCAATTCCCCTGCTGTTATCATTATACTACGAAAAGGGCCTTTTTCAATGCTTATTTCGTATGAAGCGTCTGACGGATCTGGGAAAAAGACGGAAAGGGCAAAAAAAGTTTTGAAACGATCGAAACGGAAAACAGGAGATCCGTCCCTGCATTTCCTGCCACAGCGGCTGCCTGCCGGTGGCGACCTATAAGGGCGTTGGTGTCGAGATGGATATGGCCCTGCATGCCGATCCCCGGATGTGCGCCCTCAATCCGCGCACCTTCTGCGAGAAAAAGTACACGGCGGCACGCGCGGCCCGGCCAAAAAAGATCGCTGTCATCGGCGATGCCGCCAGAGTGGGCAACCTGCGCAGCGTGATCTGGTCTGCCAACGACCTGGTACTTACCCTCTGACCATTCCAATACAGAACCATACAGGGCCGCCCCGGCTTTTCGCTGAGGCGGCCTGTTGTTGTTCCGGTTCCGCGCGGCCGGAAAACGAAGTGTCATAAAAATACAGTGCAGGCATCGCCAGCGCCTTTTGTTATTTTTGATATAAAAAATGCCCCACGGGATAACCCGTGAAGCAATTCCGGAAACCGTCAGGGCGATACACGATAGATGCAGGATTCCAGAGATCCTCTGAATCCATCGCCGCCACATCCCGGCGGCAAATATTTCGGCGCCGGCCCAAAAGCATATGGCCGCATCCTCATCCCTGCCCGTAATATGCGCCCGGCCCGTGCTTGCGCAGATAGTGCTTATCCAGCAGCTCCTGCTGCATGGGTCCCTTATCCGGCTGCAGCATCAGGGCGTGCCAATTCATAAAGGCCACCTCTTCCAGCACCACGGCATTGTGGACGGCGTTCAGCGGGTCGGCGCCCCAGGCAAATGGGCCGTGGCTGTGAACCAACACGGCCGGAACCTGGGCCGGGTCGATGCCGCGGGTGCAAAAAGTTTCCACGATCACATTCCCGGTCTCCAGCTCGTACCGTCCGCCGATCTCCTCCGGCGTCATCTGCCGGGTGCAGGGGATCTCGCCGTAGAAATAATCCGCCTGGGTCGTGCCCATGGCAGGCACGCCGTGCCCGGCCTGCGCAAAGGTCGCCGCCCAGCGGCTGTGGGTGTGGACAATGCCGCCCAGGGCCGGGAACGCGTTGTAGAGCACCCGGTGGGTCTCGGTATCGCTGGAGGGCTTCCACTTTCCTTCCACACGCTCGCCGTCTGAAAGGCGCACCACCACCATATCCTCCGGGGTCATGCCGTCGTATTCCACGCCGGAGGGCTTGATTACCATCAGTCCCTGTTCCCTGTCCACCCCGGAGACATTGCCCCAGGTAAAGGTGACAAGGCTATGCTTCGGCAGCAGCAGGTTTGCGGCGCAGACCTGCCGCTTCAATTCTTCCAACATATGCACACCGCCCTATTTCAGTTTCCACACAAGGTCATTGTGGAACGCTGTTGCCTCCTGCGATTCCACGGTCATGTCCCTGGTGATATGCACGAATTCGATTCTCCTCATTGCTGCCCCGTCCTTCGGCTGCGCAGCGGTAACCTCATCGCTCCGCACCGTGTGGTGTGCGCCGCCGTGATCCAGCACCCCGGGGCCGGTGGGCAGACTCGGTTCTGCCTGCCGCATCACGCGCGCCGCAGGGCAGGTTTGGCATGGGCAGGATGGGCTTCACGCAGTGGATGTTCCGGCAGGCCAGCCGCAGGCGGCCTTACAGAAGCCCAACCGCCGTTTTTTCCACTTCGAGCAGCGCCTGATACAAGTGCGCGATGCTCCAGCGCTGCGGGATATTGAAGCCGAACAGCGCGGTCAGCTCCGCGGCTGCCGGGCCGGTGATGGTGTTCTGCCAGGTGCGGAACGGCGCCAGCAGGTTCCAGTCTTTGTCGAAGGCCAGGTAGCCGTGCATCATGGCGGAAACGCCCATGGCACAGATGTTCTCCCGGCCCTCCAGCCCGGCCAGCGCGGCTTTCAGGCCCTGCCACACCTCGTCGAATGAATAGGTCCGGACACCGCTTTCATAGCTGCTGGCCCATGTGTGATCTCCGGACGAGACGGGCACATGACGGTGATCCACCGTCACCGCCTTGATCCGTGTGGAGCCGAGCTCGATGCCGAGAACCACTTGCTTTTCGTTCAATTCAATTTCCCCTGTTCCATAAGAAACGGACAGCACATCCAACCATGCACCATTCGGCCTGCCCCGTCAATTGCACTTCAGCGCCGTTTTCACAATGTGCGCCGCGCAGGTTTCCAAATCCGCACGCGTGAGGGTGGTTTCGCTGTTTTTGCCCTGCAAGGCCGTCAGCACATCCTTGTAATTGGCCTTGCTGCCCGGCATAAACAGATCGTTGCCCGCCTTTACCGACGGCGCCGCCTTTGCCGTGCGGTACGTGCTGCCCTTGCTGCTCACCATGTCCACGACCCAGTCGCTCATCACAAGCCCGTTCCAGCCCAGCTCCTCGCGCAAAAAGCCCTTCAGGATATCCGCGCGCTCCGAGGTATGCGTGCCGTTCAAAAGGTTATACGATGTCATCAGTGCGGCGGGGTCCGCCTCGCGGATGCACACCTCGAACGGCTTCAGGTAAATCTCGCGCAGGGCTCGCTCAGAAACGACGCTGTTCGATTGATAGCGGTTTGTCTCCTGATTGTTGGCACAGAAATGCTTGATCGTGACGCCCTTGCCGGGATGTTTTTGCACGCCTTTTGTGATGCCTGCACCCACAAGGCCGGACAGCAGCGGATCCTCCGAGCAGTATTCAAAGTTCCGGCCGCAGAGCGGGCTGCGGTGGATATTGAACGCCGGGGCCAGCCACAGGTGCACGCCGAAGCGCTCCATCTCCTCGCCGACGATGTCGCCGCAGGCCTCCCACACCTCCGCGTTCCAGCTTTGCGCCAGCGCGGTGCCGATGGGAATGGCGGTACAGTACTGGTCCAGCACCTCGCCCTTGGGCGCTTTGCCGCTGATGAGGGCCATCCCCCATTGGGCGATGGGCGGCAGGAAGTCGGTGAAGCCCGCCGGCAGCGTCTCGCCGACAGGATGGATGCCCTTTTCGTCTTTTGTGTAGTGCCGGGAAAGCCGCAGCCCGGCAGGGCCGTCGGCCATCACGATTTTGGGCACTCCCAGCACCTTGGCATAGCTTTCCCCGGCGGCTCCGGCCACACTGCTGGAGGCCGAACCGATGATGGACGCAAGGCCGCCGCCCTCGTGCGCGGCGCCGATTNNCAGATGCACNAGCTGCTTATCACTGAGGGCTGCCACGATGCCCTTGATCTCTTCCTCNATTGCGGCAGGCGCGGGCCAGCTGAGCGCTGCAAACGCNGCNGGNTCGAGCGGCAGGCGCNCAAGCTCCGGCAGCGCCTCGTCCGCCCANGTGTGCTCCGGCTTCCAATCCGCAAACNCATCCGCGCCGCCGATGTGGTCCAGTTTGCGCAGGCACACCGTTTCGGGCAGCGCGAGAACGGCGCAGGGCGTATCCCCCAGCCGCAGGATATAGTCGCCCTGTTCGAGCACAGAGGCAGATTTTTTCGNATCAAAAGAGGCCAGCTGCTCCATGCGGAATGTAACCTCTGCCTCGCAAACCTCGCCCGGGGCAAGCTCTTTTGTCTTGGCAAANCCCGCCAGACGGCGGTAGGGCTGATCCAGCTCGCCCCACGGCGCGGTNACNTATAGCTGCAACACCTCTTTGCCGGGGTANTGCCCGCAGTTTTTCACCGTGGCCGAGACGGTGACGGCGGTTCCGTCGACGGTCGTTTTTGTGTGTGAAACCGCAAAGTCTGTATAGCTGAGGCCGTGGCCGAACGGGAACAGCGGCGTTTTGCCCGCGCTTTCATAGTAGCGGTAGCCTACGTAGATTCCCTCATAATAACGGGTCTCGTCGCGGCCGCCAAATTCCCGCACTGCGCCGGCGGTTTCGGCGGCGCTGGCCCATGTGGTGGTCAGCCTGCCGGATGGGCTCGCTTTGCCCAACAGCACATCCGCAAATGCGTCGCCGGTCACCGCGCCCAGCTGCGAGAGCACCAGGATGTTCTCCACCGCCAGCACCGGCGAAAGATCCACCACACCGCCCACGTTCAGCACCAGCAAAAAGCGCTGATACTGCTTTTGGCAGGCCAAAATATCCCGAATTTCGGTGTCGGTAAGGCAGAGGTCGCCCGCCTGCGGCTTGCGGTCGTTTCCCTCGCCCGAAATGCGGGAAACCACATAGACAGCCGTATCCCCTGNGCCGGCGAGGGGCAGCGTATATTCCGGCTCCGGCATCACGGCGCCCATGCCCAAAAGCAACGCCTGCGTGTGCTGCTCCTTCGCCTGCCGCCGGATGTCCGCAACAAACGCCTGCCGGCCCTTTTGCCATTCCTGCTCATAGCCGTCCAGCCATGCTTTTGTCGTCACGGTGAAGCCCGCATGCTCCAGGCCCTCCTCAATGGTGGTAAAGTGCCGCGAATTCACATCGCCCGAGCCGGTGCCGCCCTTCACGGTGCGCCTTGCACCGCNGCCATACAGCGCGATCNCGCCCGGCGCCTCCAGCGGAAAATCACCGTTTTTCTTCAGCAGCACCATACATTCCGGCGCAAGCGCGCGGCAGCGGTTCAAGTGCTCCTTTTCGTAGTGCAAAAGTTCCATTTGTTCTGCTCCTCTTTTTTTGTAATCAAAAATCCGCGTGGCCGTAAGAAAACCGCGGGATCCGTTTTACCTGTGTCTCGCCCCTGGGCGGCGCGATTGNTGATCATACGGTTGCGCCCACAGGTGACAGACGCGCGGCATGCATTGCGTGGATCCGATCCGGCATNGTCTTGCCCGCGTCCACNCCCTTTCGCTGCCGGCGAAAGGCTCTGAGGTTATTTTACCACATATCGAAGGTCTCGTCCATCAGGCCGCTGTCTATCTTCGTAAAATTTCCGCAAAACGCAAACCAACACCGGAAAACGGCGGGCGGTTTGGTTCCATCCCCTCGCTTGAAACATGCGTTTTACCTCTGTCGAATAATCGTGTTTTGAAAAAAGTCAAAGCACTTGGTTTTCAGCGGGGCCGCGCATTGTNTNTATAATGTCCTTGCNNTCTGTTATTCCTGCCGGGTAATGTTGCGCAGCCAGATGTACTTTTTGTAGTGGATGTACACCGCCGGGATCTTGACGATCTCGTCCATATTGACAATGCAATACACCGCCAGAACCGGAAGCTTGAGCCANAAGGCAGCCAAAAAACCCATTGGCACAGAAAAACACCACATGGCCCCGATGTTGCCCACCATGTCAAATCTGGAATCTCCCCCGGCACAGAATATACCGTCCAATACCACATGGTTTACTGCCTGAAAGGCCATATTGACCCCACAGAACAGCAGCATTCCCTGAAGATAGCGGGACGCCGTTTCCCCATAGCCCACCATGCGGACAATCCAGGGAGAGAGCAGCATCAGCGCACCCCCGGAAAGGCACCCGATGCAAATCGCCAGCCGGGTGAGCCGTCCGCCGTATTCCCGCGCTTTCTCCAATTCCCCCGCCCCAAGCAAATTGCCGATCATGATGCCCGCACCGCCGCCTACGCCCCGGATCAGGCAGGAGAGCAGGCTTTTGGCAATGCTGACAATGGAATTGGCGGTGACTGCGTCCGTACCCATATGGCCGATGATGACGGAATAGAGTGTGAAGGCGATCCCCCAAACCATGGAGGCAGCCAGAACAGGACGGGTGTACTTCCAGAAATCCCCGGCCAGAACGGGATCGCGCCGGTGCAGGCTTTCCCATCGCACCCGCACCACACGCCTGCGGCCAACGATCCACATACTCCATCCAAGCTCCACCGCACGGGCCACAGAGGTGGCAAGGGCCGCCCCTCGTACCCCCAAAGCCGGGAGGCCGAACAATCCAAAAATAAGCACCGCATTGAGGACAATATTCAGTACCACAGTAAAAGAGCTGATGCGGGAGCTGTCTGCCGCCGCGCCGGTGTTCTTCAGAACGACGAGATAAATCTGGGAAACGGCACACAGCAAATAAGAGGGAGACACCACCCGCAGGTAGGCTGCACCCAGTTCCAGAAGAGAAAGCTCATTGGTGAAGATGCGCATCAGTGATTCGGGAATGAAAAAGGCGCCGAATGTGAACAGCACACCGCAGATCAGGTTGGCCCGGAGCACGACAGGGATCACCCGTTCAATGGAATCGGGATCCTCCTTGCCCCAGTACTGGGCGGCGATGATCCCGGTTCCGACGGTGATCCCTGTAACAAAGAGGGTGAGCACAAACTGCACTTGCCCCGCCAGAGATACAGCCGATAAGGATTCCTGGCTTACCATCCCCAGCATCCCGGCGTCGGTGGCACTCACCAGAGCCAGCATGAAGGATTGGATCATGATCGGAAATACCAAAGAATTGAGTTGTTTGTAGAAGGGATCCTTTTTGAAAACAGAAATGAGATGCATATGATTCTCCCATGATAGCGATTTTTAAGGAAACTCTGAATAGATCGCCGCGCGCGTCCTGGCGGCAGATTTACCGCCTGTCTTTGCCGGCATTGCGGTTTTGCACCGTGTTGTTTGGACCATCCATATAACGAAAAGCGCCGCAAGCGATTGAGCGCTTACGGCAACACCGTGTTGCCCCTGCACCGATTGATGCAGGGTACCCCACTTCATCCGCAGCCTTACAATGTTTGTCATTGTATTGCTGCTATTGTAACACTTGTATCCATATTTGTCCATCCACCGGGCAATTTTCTCACTTGTGCCACATCGGAGTTGACGCCGGAAGTGGGTACGTCCACAGCATGGAAGTGACTGCTGCTAATGTACATGATATCACTGTGGCGGCAAAGCTGATACGGGAAGACGACGAGGCTGCATATGGAGATTCCGGATATCTGGGGCTCGGCAAGCGGCCAGAGATTGTAAACGATCCGCATTTGTCCACAGTAGAATACCGCATCAACCGCCGTCCCCACAGTCTGCCGAAGATTTCAAATAACGAGGTTCCCAAAAATTGCAAATAAAAAAGCCCGGCTAACCTCGCCTTTCCATTTCTGGAAAGGTACGTTGTTAGCCGGACTCCTCACGGTTCTCTGCCGAGTTCAATCCTTGTAAACGTCCACGATCAACACGGCTCCCGTAGCGGTTCTATGCCGGGTTCGGCGCTTCTGGCTGATCGTCCTATCTATGGCACTTCTCAAAATTGCCAATACGTATCTCGTCGGCAAATTTGACCCCGCATATTCCCGCAGGGAATATCGGCCGTACATTCCTTATGCGGCCGATGACCCCGCATATTCCCGCGGGGAAATGTCGGCCGCAAGTTCCTTATGCGGCCGATGACCCCGCATATTCCCGCGGGGAAATGTCGGCCGCAAGTTCCTTATGCGGCCGAC
>JAAVHN010000029.1 GCA_014799685.1 Subdoligranulum sp.
ATTTTGGCATCCCCCTTGCGGGGACACAAAGTACAGCGTGCCCGCCGAAGGCGGGATGCCGGCCATCGTCTTGGCCGGCAAGCTGCGGGCGCCGCAGGCGTTATCTGCAATTTTGGGGCCTTGACAGTCGAAAAATCTGCTCGCCAATCCGACACGTCGATTTAATCAGAGCTTCCTTAATCTTCCATGACAAAATACGCAGGCGCCACATGCTCGCACAGCCACACGCCGTTTTCCGATCGATAGAAAACTGCTCCATCCTGCGCCATCGCCTGCGCATCGACCGTAATCACCACAGGCGGCCCATGCCTGCGGCCTACCTCCATTGCGGTTTGAAAATCGCCGGAAAGATGGACGTATTGACGGCCCATCTTCCGGATGCCCTCCTGCCGGATCGCCGCAAGGAATCTTGCCGCCGTGCCATGGTACAGATAATGGGGCGGGGCTGCCGCAGTCAGCTCCACATCGACCGGAACGGAATGCCCCTGGTTGGCACGGATCTTTGTATGATCCGCATTGAAGGAATAGCGCTGCTTGTTGTTTTCCTGAACGATACGCTCCAGTGTTTCCATGCTGATCTGCCGGCCGCTGCGGCGCACCCCTGCCAACAATTCCTGCACGTCCGCCCAACCGTGCCCGTCCAGTGAAATTCCTGCCGCGGCAGGGTCATGTCTCAAAATTAGACTGAGGAATCTTCCCAGCCTGATATCACTGCTGCTTTGGTTTTGTTTGTTTTCCATCTTCATCCCCTTTTGGGTCTTATCCGGCACCGCAGTACAGGGAGCAGCCCAACGGCCTTTTATCACTTACAAAAAAATCGCCGCAAGCGAAATAAAGCTTGCGGCGACGTGGTGCGCTGAAAGGGACTCGAACCCCCGACCTTCTGGTTCGTAGCCAGACACTCTATCCAGCTGAGCTATCAGCGCATAGCACCCTTTTTTCCGGTGCGAGAAATATGATACCACACTTGCCGGCCGTTGTCAACCGCTGAAGCCGCAGAAAAACAAATTTTTTCCGTTTTTTCCGTGCTCAGCACTAAAAACCGCCGGCCCGTACGAAAAGCGCACGGGCCGGCCAGATTCTTTCAGAAAACGCCCTTTGTTAATTGCTGCTGCGGCTGTTGCGGGCCAGCAGGCGCAGGATATACAGGAAGATGTTCAGGAAATCGAGGTACAGCTGCAGCGCGCCGAAAATGGACGACTTTTTGGACATCTCATAATCATTCGCATACTGCGCGTGCCAGTACTTCAGCTTCTGCACGTCATAGGCTGTCAGTCCCATAAAGATCGCAAGGCCGACAAAGCAGATCACGCGGTCGAGCGCGGCGATTGGGAAGAACAGCGACAGCAGCCAGAACACCGCCAGCACCACCAGCCCGGCGATGAGGATCGGCGCGATGCGCGAAATGTCGCGCTTCGTCAGCCAGCCATAGGCGGCCAGTACGCCGAAATAGGCCGACGTCATCAGGAACACCAGCAGCAGCGTCTGCAGATCGAACAGGATCAAAATGGAGGAGAACGTCAAACCATTGATCACCGCATACAGGAAAAACAGACCGCGCGCAGCGCCGATGCTCAGCGTATCGAGCCTGGAGGACAGCACCACCACAAGCAGCACCTCGGCCACGGCCAGCAGCAGCACCCCGGCCATGCCCATCGAATACAGCAGGTACAGCCCGCCGCTGACGGCAAACACAATGGCCGACACAAACGTGATCAGCAGCCCCACGAACATCCAGCCAAATGTTTTCGCCGCATACAGATGCAGCGGCTCGGCCTCCACGCCAAACGACATGGGATCGTTTTCGTACATCATCGGATCCATTCCGGACACTCCGTTCATTAAGAAGCACCTCTCTTTTGATAAATTCGATATCGCCTGCCCGCGATTTTCGGGAACACCGGCAGTCCGGCATCTGCATCCCGGTACCCGGCCCATGGCCGGCGCCCGACACCCGGCTTCCCATACTCGGCACCCGGCATCCAACACCTGATCCCCGGCAGCCGCCAGCCGACAGTCAGCAGACAGCGGCCAGCGACCGCAGATCCCACCGACAGGCATTACAGCCATTGTAGCATATTCACCGGCCGTTTTCAAGATACACCGCGCACAGATCGGATAAAATATCCTCCGGCAGCATGCCCTGCATCGAAAGGCGCGCGGCGCAGCGGTCGGCGGCAAGGCCGTGCAGATAAACGCCGCACACCGCCGCCTGTACGGGCGTGAGCCCCTGCGCCGCCAGCCCGGCAATGATGCCCGCCAGCACATCGCCGCTTCCGCCGCGCGCAAGGCCGGCATTGCCCGTGCGGTTTTCGTACAGCTGCCCGGCGGGCGTGGCAACGAGCGTTCGGTGGCCCTTCAGCACCACCACCGCGCCCAGCCGCTTTGCCATGCCGCACGCGATCTGTGCCGGGGCCTGCAGAATGTGCGCGGTCGGCCGGTCCGCAAGGCGCGCCATCTCGCCGGGATGCGGCGTAATGATCAGCCTCCCCGCGGCTTCGCGCAGCGTATCGGGCTCCGCGGCAAGGCTGCACAGCCCGCCCGCGTCCAGCACCACCGTCCCGGCCGCGTGGTGCAAAAGCAGGCGCATCTCGCGTGCGGCCGTTTCGTCCGGCTCGTACCCGCAGCCGCCCAGGCACACCGTCGCCCTGCGCGCCGCGTCCGCCAGCGCGGCCGAGGCGACCACCGCGTCCTCCGGCAGGGGCAGGAACGTCGCCTCCAGGATGCGCGCGGCAACACTGGCGATCACCGCCTCGGGCGCGGCCAGCGTGACGATGCCCGCCCCGGCCCGCAGCGCGCCCAGCGCGGAGAGCGCCGCCGCACCCCGGTACGCGGGGCAGCCGCACACAGCCAGCACGCGGCCATAGGTTCCCTTGTGGCTCTCCGGCGCGCGCGGCGGCAGTGCGGCAAACACCATCTCGTTTGTGATCACCTGACCTGTGATCGCCCGGCCTGCGTTTGCCCGGCCTGTGATCGCCTGGCCTGCGTTTGCCCGGCCTGTGATCGCCTGGCCTGCGTTTGCCCGGCCTGCGTTTGCCCGGTCTGTGATCGCCCGGCCTGCGTTTGCCCGGCCTGTGATCGCCGCCGGCGTCCCTGCTTCGTCCTCTTTGTCCATGGCAGTCTCCCCCTTTCGGATGCACCCAATTCAGCGCGCCTGTCTTGGTTCGCCCTTTTACCCCGATCCGGTTTTGCATTTGCCGGGTCGACGCATCCCCCAAAAATCGCCCCTGCGCTCCCCAGAATCTTACGCCCCGCATCCGCAGACCATTTTCGGGAAACGAATTGGCGCTTTTTGTTTTTCTTATTGTATCACAAAAATCGCCTTACAAACAGTGCCGGGACGATTTTTCCGCCCCTTGTGCTGGAAAAATCGTCCCGGATATGCTATTCTGTAAACAATAAATCAAAAAGCAAAGCGGTGTATCTATGAAAAAAGCATCTTCTTTCCTCACAATCCTGCAAAATACGGTTTGTGCCGTCCTGGTTCTTCTAATGCTGCTGGCCGTGCCCACCGGATGGCTGTACGACCTGTGGGCCGGCACGGGAACGGAGCAGGGCCAGCAGCCCAGTGGAGATGTCCGACAGCTGCAGCGGCAGGAGGAGATTGAATCCTTCTTTTTAAGCAGCACCCCCGCCACCGTAAGCGGCGATGCGCTGGTTTCCTGCCCGCTGGCCCGCCTGCGGGACGTATCACAAGAGGGCGTGCACACGCATCAAGGCAGCAGCGGAAAACACTCGGTGTATGTTTCGGAATACATGTACGCAGATTATCCGGTTCCGCCTTTCCAGCAATTTCTCCAGAGCCTTGTGGGCGGCTACTATAACCGCTATTACCTGGCACAGCTGCCGGACGGCTCCTGGCTGTGCGTCTATTTTGACGACTATCTGGCATGGACACAAGCAGAAAATTATCCCACCGGCTATCTCCGCTATACCACCACCGAGGAACGCCGGATGCTGGACCGGATGGCCAAAGACTATGCCGTCGACCCGGTTTACGTGCTGGATATGTACCGGCACGGAAAAGTGAGCTGGATGCTCGACGTTCTGCTCCGGCTTGCCGTATGCCTGGCCGCCGCCGGCATCGTGTGGGGCATCAAAGGGATTTGGACAAAATGCTTCAAGAGGGAGCGCGCCGAAACCATCTGACAAACGGAAGGGTGCAGAACCGCCTGCGCGCCTGATCCCATATATTTTCTCTTTATACAAGTCATACAAGGAGTTGATCATCATGGCCGGATCCCCCTATATCCCGCCCAAAGACTGGACCCCGGAGCAGGTCAGAGCAAAATTACAGGATCTCATCGATCATGTGGAGCGTTTGAACGACCACTGGTGGGACGACGATTTGAAAGGCCTCATCAATGTCCACGGCATCTTCTCCCCGGAGCTGGCCCGGGCGGCTCTGAAGAAAGAAGTATATCGCCCCAGCGAGATCTATTACCACGCCCCGGAGGACGTGCGCGATGGCTTGATCGCCAGGCTCCTGGAGACGGAGGATCCCCGCACTGCGGGAAATCTGATGTGTTGCCTGGCGATGCAGGGGGATGATACGGCTTTAAAGACGCTCTATGAGTTAGAGCAGCATCCCCGCCCCTGGCGGGAAAAGCTCTATGTAGACCCCTCCGTGTACGCCCAGTGCGGCGGCTGGACCTTTGACAAGGCCGGGAGGCGGCGGCAGCTGAACTTCGATACCTGCTATCCCCTCGTCAAAGGGGAACAGGCCCAAAGCGGTGCCGCCCGTATTTTCCGCCCCCGGAAGGACCGGTGTCCGAAATGCGGCGGCAGGCTGTCGGACTTTCTGGTGCTGGACGGCCGGGACAAGCGCCTGCGCTTTCTGGGCATCGACGGCATCTTCACCGCCACCGCCTGCCTTGGCTGCATCCCCTGGGCCAGCCCGTCCTACTCCCGTTTCACCCTGGACGGAGGCAGCACCCCCATTTTCCCCTATGAGGACGGCTGCGTGGATGCCATGCCGGATGAAGGTGTCGAGCAAATGGGGGAGAACCCCTATGTGCTGTCCGGTCAGCCCGCTCCGCTCTTCTATGGAGCGGACTGGGACAAGACCAGTACCATTGGCGGTTTCCCCTTCTGGATCCAGGACTGGGAATACACCCCCTGTCCCGATTGCGGAAAGCCCATGAAGCTTGTGGCCAAGCTCTCGTGGGAGATGATGGACTTTATGGAGGGCAACTGCTATGTGGAGGTGTGCCCGGAGTGCCAGGTGGCCTCCATGCACCACCAACAGACCTGACAGCAGCCTCCCCATCCGGCTGCGTATTACCGATCCCAAAATATATAGGGCCGGGATCGATCGGAATGGATATCCGTTTTGGGCCGGATGCATCACACCGGCGACACGGAGATCGATTTTTGAGGGGCAGACATCAGCCCGTCCCCCGAAAAAGCAGAATATTCCGTTAAAAACGGGCGGATGATCCCTGCCTTTACGGGATCATCCTCCGAAAATTGATTTCCCCGCACCAGCGATACAGTACCGAATGAAGATACCATGCGCAAGAGCGGCTTGGTATGAAAATTTGAAATCGCGCCGCCCGCCTCAGCGCTTACGTCCCATCAGCGCGCCGCACACGATGCGCACGGGCATATACAGCACGCCCGCAACAGGCCAAACCGCCGAGCACACAGCCCATGTTTCCCTCGTATCCCCCGCGGCGAAGCCCAAAACGAGGAACAGCGCCGTCACCAGCATCCAGTACACAACGCTCATATTCCGCAGCCGCGCGTTCTCCTGCTTTTTCTCGCGGGTATAGTCGCCCTCTTCCAGCAGCTTTTCCATGCTGGCCCAGGGGATGCCGCCCAAAATCAGCACCGCCACGCTCACGCTGAGCAGCGCCAGCATCAGGCAGAGCATCACGCACAGGAAAAACTCATCCTCGAAAAACACGATGCCCGCGAACAGCGGCACCACCGCCAGAATGCAACCGCACACGCCGAAGATGTTGTACCGCGTGTAGGTATCGCGATACTGCTTTTGCCGCTCGCGCACCATGCCGGTGACGCCGTACTCGGTTTCAAACAGCTCCGTCTCCAGAAATTCGTAGGCGCTCGTTTTGGCGCCGCACGAAATGAAAACGGCTACCGCAGGCGCGACAAGCAGCAGCAGGATCACCATGCCCAGCCCGCCCGCCATGTTTTCGCTGATGGGCAGCAGCTGCGTTTCCGAAACGGCGGCCAGCAGGATGAGGCAGACGGGCGAGAGGATGCACAGCGCAACTGCAAAGGCAATCCACTTGCCGGTCTCGCGCTTGACGCGCAAAAACGCGTCGGCCTCCTCCAGCGAGACGCGCCGCAGGGCAGGGCGCTCCCATTCCTCGGCCTCGGTGCATTCCACGGCCTCGATCTCGTCCCGCAGCAGATAATCGGTGGTGACGCCGAACAGCTGCGACATCTGCAAAATTTTGGATAATTCCGGGATGGACTGCGCACCCTCCCACTTCGATACCGACTGCCGCGTCACATTCAGCTTTTCAGCCAGCTCCTCCTGCGACCATCCGTTTTTCTTGCGCAGCTCGATCAATTTGTCCGCAAAGATCATTTCTTTTCCCTCGCCTTTCTTGCGGGACGCCGCCGGATGGCTTCGCCGGCCCAAACAGCCTGTAAAGGGATTTTGGTTGCCCCTTGCCTGTTTGGGTGCCCCCGTGCCCGGTACCCGTCCCCAAATTTTCCGGTGGCCTCTCTGCTGCGGTCTGCTGCTGCGTGCTGCCCAAATCTTTGATTTGGGTGTTTTCCCGATTTGTTGGAGAACAGCGCCGCATGCCGAATGCAAGCGGAGCGGCATTCGGCAGACCCCGCGGGAATATGCGGGGCCTGCACGGAACCTTCCAGCTTCGGGCCTCCGGTCTGCATCCAGCATACCGTCAAACCCGGTTGCGCGCCACCAATCACGGCCATGCAATTTGTCAACCGGCGGTTGCATGCCCTATGGATCTCCCGCGTGTAAAAGAAAATCACCCGGAAACGTCCCTTCCGAATGATCGATCGCGCATCCAAATACTCCCCCGGAGGCCTGCCATGCTCGGACTTTACATCCACATCCCCTATTGCCGCTCCAAATGCCGGTACTGCGATTTTTATTCCGCCGCGTGCCCCGGCGGCGTGCCGGATGCCTATATCGACGCCGTCTGCCGCGAGATCGCGCGCTTTTACGCGGACGGCGCCCTGCCCCGGCCGGATACGCTGTATTTTGGCGGCGGCACGCCGTCGCTGCTGCAGCCCGGACAGCTGGCGCGCATGATCCGGACAGCTGCGCCGAAGCCCGGCGCGGAGGTGACGCTGGAGGCAAACCCCGACACCGTATCGCCCGGGGCGCTGGCGGGCTGGCTGCGCGCGGGCGCGAACCGGCTTTCGCTCGGCGTGCAGACCGCGCGAGACGACAGCCTTGCGCGGCTGGGCCGCCGCCATACGGCGCAGCAAAGCCGCGATGCGCTGCGCATGGCGTGCCAGGCCGGCTTTTCCAACATCAGCGGCGACGCGATGCTCGCGCTGCCCGGTTATACGATGGACGAGCTGCGCGAGACACTGGCGCTGCTTTCAGAGGGCGGCTGCGCCCACATCAGCGCGTATCTCTTAAAAATCGAGCCGGACACGGTCTTCGGCAAACGCCCGCCCGCGCACCTGCCCGACGACGACGCGGCGGCGGATTTCTATCTGGCCGCCATCGAACAGCTGGCGGCGCTGGGCTATGCGCAGTACGAGATCTCCAACTTCGCGCGGCCGGGGTACGAGAGCCGCCACAATCTCGTCTACTGGAACTGCAACGATTACATCGGCATCGGCCCGGCCGCGCATGGCTGCCTTGCGGGCAGGCGTTTTTCCTCGCCGGCGGGCGCCGCCGCGTTTCTGGACGCACCCGCCGTGTACACGCCGCAGGGCGAATGCACCGCCGGGGATTTCATCATGCTGCAGTTGCGGCTGTCGCATGGGCTTTCGCTCCCTGCGCTGCGCAGCCGGTACGGCACGGATTTTTCGGCGCGTCAGCTGCAATTTTGCCGCCAACTGGCGCAGCACGGCCTTGCGGAATTCACCGGCGATACCCTGCGCTTAACGCCCCGCGGCCTGCTGGTGCAAAACAGCATTTTGTGCGAACTGCTGTTTGATTGAGGACTCGTAACGTCACTCTTTCCCGCCCGGCAAGCGGGGTGCCCACGCCGACCAAACGGTGAAAATACCCTGCCGGACCCGCCCGGCACACGGGTGCTTCCCCGGGCGGCAAGCCGTATTTTCCCTGTCGCGCGTTACCATGATTTGAATATTTGTAATTTATTCATCCAAATATCCAAATGGTATAATATCCGTCGCCTCCACGATGCCGTCGCGCATCCATTGCTCGGGGCTGCACTGCAGCACGTAGCCGCAGCCGCTGTCGGCCATCCACTGCTCGGGCGCGCGGCGCGGCATGGCGCACTGCGCCAGCATGCTCATAATCACGCCGCCGTGCGTCACGCAGGCCGCCTCGTCCACGCCGCGCCGCATCAAAAACTCGAACATGCCCATCAGCACCTTGGCGCAGCGCAGGTGGAATTCCGCCGCGGGCTCGCCCCCCTCGGGCGTATAGTGCTGCGCGGGGTCCATCCACGCGGCAAAGTGCGGGTCCTGCGTCAGCTCGGTAATCTTTCTCCCCTCAAATTCGCCGAACGCGTTTTCGCGCAGGTCGGCCAAAATGATCTTGTCCTTCGCGTCGGGGAACAATACCTCCACGGTCTCCACCGCGCGGCGCATGGGGCTGGAAAACACTGTATTCGCGTGCGGATACGCAAAACGGGCGGCCAATTCGCGCAGCTGCGCCTCGCCCGCGGCGCACAGCGGCTGGTCGGTGCCGCTGCCCATATAGATGCCGTCGAGGTTGCCCTGCGTGACGCCGTGGCGAACAAGGTACAGGCGGTAATTTTTCATCGTATCTCCTCCGGATGCCGGAAAGCCCCCCAGCCCGGCACACCGGGCTGCGCAGTGCCGGCTGCAAAGGCGGCTTCCCGCAATGATCATAAACATAATTCCCAAATTCGGTTTCCAATCGCCGGAAATCAAACCCCGGGAAACGCACAGGCGGGCAGGCGATTTCCGAAGACGCGTCACCCCGGCCATGCACCGCCGAATCGGGGAAAAATCACAAAATCGCCATCGCCGAATTTTCGGCGGTTTTCATACTCTTTTTTGTCTATTTTTGGCCATTTTTGACACAGCCCACACTATATTTAGACATCCCCCGCGCGGCGCATCAAAGATATGGGCACACCGTTTTGGCGCAGCGCCGGTTTGGCCGCCGGGGACGAATTTTTGATATTTACAAAAGGTTTTGATTCAGATATAATTTACGGTATGTAAAGGGGTTCTCTCGGTTCGGGCCGCGCGGCGGCAGATGCCGCTGTTGCAGCCCGGCTTATTTTTCAAAAGGAAAAAGGATGCGGAATATGGGTTCGGAATTCAGCAGGATCATCACGCTGCTGCGCAAAGAAAAAGGCGTGACACAAAAACAGGCTGCGGCGGAGCTGGGCGTCTCGCAGGCGCTTTTGTCGCACTACGAAAAGGGCATCCGCGAATGCGGGCTGGAATTTGTCGTGCGGGTGGCCGATTATTACGGCGTCTCGTGCGATTATCTGCTGGGCCGCAGTGCGGACCGCAGCGGCCTGACGCTCTCGGTAGAGGAGATCCCGAACCCCGAGGGCGCGCGCGACGGCGTCTACCGCGGCAGCATCCTGCCGACATTCAACAAAAAGCTCATCTCGAACAGCCTGAACATCCTGTACGACAAGCTGAACGCCTGTCCGAATGCGGGGCTTGTGCGGGAGATCTCCAATTACCTGATGCTGGCCGTTTACAAAATGTTCCGGCTCGTCTACAGCGCCGGGCCGAAGAACGCGAGCAGCATGTTCAGCGTGCGGCAGAGCCTGTACGGCGGCTATTCGGACGCCGCCATGCACACGGCGGAGGCGAATGTGCGCGCCATCTTAGCGGGCGAGGACATCGGCCAGGGCACGCCGCTGAAGGATACCTCCTCGTTCACCATGACCACCGAGAGCCTCTCGCGCGACTATCCGCTGTATTCCACCAGCCTTTTAAACCTCATCAAAACAAGCGAATCGCTGGTGGACAAGGAAAAGTAAGCACACCTGCCGGGGCTTCCCTCTTGGGGGCCTCTTTTCCTGTGTATCCTTTATTTATTCCGGATCACCAGGTTCTTGCCGCCGCTGGGCAGCTGCTCGTAGTGCGTCTCAAATTCCCCGGTGTCCTCAATCAGCTTGTGCAGCTTCGAGAAGCCGTAGTTGCGCGAATCGAAATCGGCGTAAATGCGCGAGAGCATCACGCCCAC
Source organism: Subdoligranulum sp. (assembly GCA_014799685.1). GTDB lineage: Bacteria > Bacillota > Clostridia > Oscillospirales > Ruminococcaceae > Ruthenibacterium. The sequence goes on from JAAVHN010000029.1 coordinate 10,331, forward strand.
CTGAGAAAGCGGCATGTAGCCGTCCTCGTCGGAATCGTGGTCGACGATCTCGCGGATCTTTTCCACAATCTCAGCAAGCGGCACGAACGCCGCCGCCAGCTCGTCGTCGTGGTGCGGCTCCAGCGGCACGGCTGGCACGGGCTCGGGCTGCGCAGTCTTTTTCGCAGACGTTTTCTGCGGGGCCGGCCCCTGCTTTTTCGCCGTCTTGGCGGGCTGCTTTTGCGCCTTGGGCGCGGCTGCGGGCTGCTCCTTCTTCATGCCCATCAGCACGTCCAGATACTTAAACGTATCGCACGCGGATTTGAACGCCGTGGGCGTCTTGCTCTCGCCCATGCCGATAACGAACATGCGGCTCTCGCGCAGGCGCGCCGCCAGCCGCGTAAAATCGGAATCCGAGCTCACGATGCAAAAGCCGTCCACGTTTTTTGTGTAGAGGATGTCCATCGCGTCGATGATCATGGCTGAATCCGAGGCATTTTTGCCCTGCGTATAGCTGAACTGCTGGATGGGCGTCAGGTTGTGCTCCAGCAGCACCTTTTTCCAGCTCACCATATCGGGCGCCGTCCAGTCGCCGTAAATGCGCTTGTAGGCCGGTGTGCCGTACATGCTCACCTCGTCCACAATTGTCTTGATATACTTGGGGGATACGTTTTCCGCGTCGATCAGCAATGCGATGACCTTGCCGTCATTTTCCATAAAAATTCCTTTCCGGGCGCAGGCCGCCCGCGTACATTCTCCTTTCAGTATATACCATTTTGGCAAAAGATACAATCCGCCATTTCTGCGCGCGTCATTCCGCCTTTTTTTCGCGCATATCCTTGCGATAAGGGGATGGGCCGGGCAACGTGCCCGCCCCGTTTGCGAAAGAGGGATGCGCGATGGAAAATCTGATAACGCGGCTGATCGACCAATTCGGCTATTGGGGCGTGCTGCTGCTGATCGCGGTGGAAAACCTGTTCCCGCCGATCCCCAGCGAGGTGATCCTCACCTTCGGGGGCTTTCTCACCACGTATACGGCCATGCGCCCGGCGGGCGTGGTGCTTGCCGCCACCGGCGGCAGTGTGGCAGGCGCGCTGGTTTTGTACGGGGTGGGCCGCCTGCTCGCGCCCGAACGGCTGGAAAAGCTGCTGCGCGGACGCGTGGGGCAGCTTTTGAAGCTGGAGGCAGACGACGTGCACAAGGCGTCCGGCTGGTTTGCCGCGCACGGATGGCCGAGCGTGTTTTATTGCCGGTGCATCCCCATTTTGCGCAGCCTGATCTCGATTCCCGCCGGCATGGCAGGCATGCGCCTGGCGCCGTTCCTGCTGCTCACCACGGCGGGCAGTACGCTGTGGAATATTCTGCTGGTGGGCGCGGGCGCGCTGGCCGGGCACAGCTGGCCCGCCATCTCGGCCGCGCTGGCCGGGGCATCGGCGGGCGTAAAATTCTGCCTGTACGCCGTGTGCCTTGCAGGCGCGGTGTTCCTGTTCGTCCGGCCGGGCAAGCCGGCCAAAAAAGAGCGCGGAGACGGGGCTGCGGCGGGCATGGCGCCGGCAGCTGCCTCTTTCGCGGGTATCTCCCCGGCGGGCGCTCCTTCGGCGGATGCGCCGCTTTCCGGCAGCGTACCGGCGGCAAAGAAACAGCGCGGGGCGCCGCACAGCTGACGGCAAAATCCCGATTCGGGTGCGCATTGCCGGAGCGGCGCGCCCCACAAAGGCGCCGGTCCGCTTCCCGGAATTTTGATTTCCGCGAGGGATCACCAAACCGGGAAGCGCGTTGGGAACAAGGCGGAAGAGCCCCGCCCCGCATGGAATACAATCGGGAGGAAGCAAACACGATGGATGAGGCATTCAAGCGCAGCGCGCTTTTGCTGGGAGACGAGGCGCTCGAGCGCCTTGCCGGCGCGCATGTGGCGGTGTTCGGCATCGGCGGCGTCGGCGGCCACGCGGCCGAGACGCTCGCACGCGCCGGCATCGGGAGACTGACGCTGTTCGACAGCGACACAGTGGCGCTCTCGAACATCAACCGCCAGCTGGCCGCCACACACGCCACGGTGGGCCAATATAAAGCCGATGTGATGGCGGCGCGCATCCGCGAGATCAACCCCGCCGCTGGGGTGACGAGCCTGCGCGTGTTTTATACGCCGGAAAATGCGGACGAATACCCGCTCTCCGGCTACGACTGCATTGTCGACGCCATCGATACCGTCAGCGCGAAAATCGAGCTGATCGTGCGTGCCGGGCGCTTCGGCGTGCCCATCGTCAGCGCGATGGGCTGCGGCAACCGGCTGGATGCGACGAAATTCACCGTCACGGATCTTTACAAAACACAGAACGACCCGCTCGCCCGCGTGCTGCGGCGCGAGTTGCGGCGGCGCGGCGTAGAAAGCCTGCGGGTGGTGTGCAGCACCGCGCCCGCGATCACGCCCCGCGCGGGCGGCGAAACAAAGGGCACGGCAGGCCGGCCCGCGCCGGGCAGCGTCAGCTGGGTGCCGGGCGTCGCGGGGATGCTGCTTGCGGGCGAAGCCGTGCGGCTTCTCACCGCGGATATCACCGGTTTCGGGGCGTAAAATGTACAAGCCGGCCTCCCGCGGCCGCTTTGCCGGCCGCGCGGCGAAATATCTTTATTTTATCGAAATCCAAAGGGGCGAGGAACTGTGAAAAAGCGGATTTTTAGGAGCATGCTGCCCGCGATGGGCGCGGCGGTGGCCGTGTGTGTTGCGGCGGCGGCGCTGTTGATGGCCTTGCACGCCGGCCCCTGGATCGCTTTGCCGGCGGCAGGGCTGCTTGGCTTTGCTGCTGCGGCGGCCCTCGCCCTGCATGCCGCCGAACAAACTGCGCAGGATGCCGAGCACGAGCAAGCGCGGCTTGTGCATGAACGCGACCGCCTTGCCAATACGCTTGATTGCCTCGCCGAGGGCATTTTAGTGCTGGATCCCGCCGCAAAGGTGTGGTACGCCAACACCGCCGCCTGTACGGCCCTGTATATCGACCGAAAAACACTGCTTGGCCAGACCGTTGCCGCCGCACCGGCTGCAGCCCCGCTGCGCACAAACGTCACCGCGGCACTGGAGCGCGGCGAACCCGGCTCCGTCGATCTGCCCCTGCCGGACGGGCGCACAGGGCGGGCATCCGTCTTTCCGTTCTCTGCCGGCGGCCCGGCGGGCGGCGCGCTCATCGTGATTCTGGACGTGACCGCCGAGCGCGAATCCACCGAAGTGCGGCGGCAGTTCTTTGCCAGCGCCGAAGAGACCCTGCGCGTCCCGGCCCAGAACATCAAGGGCTTTGCCGATCTGCTGGCCAGCGATATGCCGCTGGGCGGCAACAAGCAGCAGGAGATCTCCAAGCGGATGCTGCGCGAGGCGGCCAACCTGAACCAGCTGATCGGCAAGCTGATCGTTTTGAGCCGCATGGAAAACGGCGATCTCTCATTCTCGCGCGTACCGCTGGATCTTGCCGATGTCGTAAATTCCTGCTGCGACAATGCAGCACAGCGCGCACAGCATCTGGGCGTCAGCCTCAGCTGCACGCTCACACCCTGCCCGCTCGTCGCCTCGCTCTGGGAGATGAACGAGCTCACCGCCGACCTTTTAGACAACGCCCTGCGCTACAACCGCGCGGGCGGCCGCGTGGCCGTAAGCCTCACCATCGAAAACAGCGCCCCCTGCCTGCGCGTAGCAAACACCGGCGATCCCATCCCGCCCGATCAGGCGCGCCGCATCTTCGAGCGTTTCTACCGCATCGGCCGCGGCAAATCGCCGGGCAGCGCAGGGCTGGGCCTCGCCATCGTCAAGCACATCGCCGGCAACTATGGCGCCACCGTCACCGTAACCCCCCAGCCGGACGGCAATACGTTCACCGTACGCTTCCCCCACCAAGGCGTCTGACCGGCGGCAGCGCCGCAGGGAATCCCCGAATCCAAAACACAACGGCCGGCATATTCCGAAAGGCTGATCGCCCCGGAACCTGTCGGCCGGTTTTTACAATTCATAATTCACAATTCATAATTCATAATCCATAATCTGGGGAACAAAACCGGGGACTGAATGATGAATCCTTTTGTATCCATAAAATAAACAATGGACGCGCAGCGTTTTTTCTCCAGATGCTGAAACCCGGCCTCTAAACTCTAAGGAACCTCTGAATAAATCGCCGCGCGCGTCCCGGCGACAAATTTGACCCCGCATATTCCCGCGGGGAAATGTCGGTCGCAAGTTCCTTATGCGGCCGACACCGTCTGTCCTTGCCCCAAAATCTTGAAATACATAGGGTATTCCTGCGATTTTGGGACTTCGCCAGACGCAAAACTTGCTCGCCGATCCGACATGTCGATTTAATCAGAGCTTCCCTGATTATGCTCCGGCATTTTCCTCGCTGGTATGCACCTCCAGCGTGCGCAGCGCGGCCAGCAGCTCCTCGCTGTCGGTATCGCCCCAGGCCTGTACTGTGTACAGATGTACCTCCACCACATACCCGTCCGCTGCATAAAATGCGCAGTGCAAATACCAGATATCATCCGAGCCGGCCATCCAGGTCTTCAGGTGCAGAACGCGCAGCCGGTTGCCGTCAAGCTCCAGATCATCGGCCGTCACCGCGTCCTCCGGCGACATCCCGTCGCTCTGATACGGGGCCATCATCTCTGTGGAAAACGGCGGCCCCTCCTCCGGCGCACGCCAGAGGCGCGGGAACTCGGCAATTTTGATCTCTCCGCGCGAAAAGGTGGTGTACTGATCGAACGACCAGCCCTCCGGCACATGCAGCACGACCAGCGCCTTTTCGCCCTCGGCGCCGCCCGCCTCGGTAACGGGCAGTGAGACAAAGCTGGGCGACGTGCTCAGCGCAATCTGCGGCGGCGCGCTTTCGGCCGGTTCCTGCGCGGACGCAGCCGAAGCGGATGCCGCGGGCGATTCCGGCGCGGACAGCGCAGGCAAAGGATCCGAAGCATCCTGCGCCAAAACAGAATTGCCTTGCCCGCCGGAAGAAGACGGCGTCTTTCCGCACGCGGAAAACAGCAGCGCGAACAATACGGCGCAGGAGCACAGCGCAGCGATCCCGGTCTTTTTCATCAGAAGTCCTCCCTTTTGCAGATATCACGCGCATGATTTCGCGCAAAAAATTTCAAAGCAAGGGCGAAAAGCTTTGAAGGTATTTCATGGTAATTATACCGTCTCTTTCCTTTTTCGTCAATGAAAAGCATCCGCAAACCAAAATTTGCGGAAATTGATTGGGAGCTTTCCCCGGCAGATCTGCCGCCAGCGCCTCAAAAAGAGGCATCGTTTCTAAACAAATCAGGGATGGAAAAGCCTGAGCCCCTGCGTATCGTACAGGCACGACTTTTATCGTACCCGCGATCCATCCCCTTAAAAACGGAGGAACATCATGGACAGAAAAGCAATGGCAAAAGAAACCCTGGCCATCATGGAACAGGGATATTACGAACCGGCATCCGATTCGAAAGCCGGCACAAAAACAAAGATCATCATAAAAGAAGATCTGGAGCGCTCCATCCGGTACAGTACATTGATCACCCCCGCAGACGGAGAGAAGATCCTCGAAACCTGCCGTGCAAATACAAAATGTGCCCTGCCGGATACCCGCGTGGACAATCTCTCCACCGTGGACGCCATCCGCATGCTGGCCGCGGAGCACAAAACCGATATCGGCGTTTTGAATTTTGCAAGTGCAAAAAATCCGGGCGGCGGCTTTTTGAACGGGGCCATGGCGCAGGAAGAGAGCCTGGCTTATTCCAGCACGCTCTATCCCACATTGACAGCACATGAGGAATATTACAGGGCCAACCGGTCGCATCCCTCCATGATGTATCTGAATTACGCCATCTATTCCCCGGACGTCGTGTTTTTCCGCGACGGGGCGTTTCAATTGACCGGGACGCCCGTAAAGGCCTCTGTGCTCACCCTGCCGGCCGTCAATATGGGGCAGGTACTCTTAAAGGGAGAAAATGCCGCCCGGGCCAAAAGCGTGATGCGCCGGAGAATGCAGCTGGCGCTGGGGATCTTTGCACAGCACGGGGCAAAGCATCTGATCCTTGGCGCTTATGGCTGCGGTGTGTTCCGGAACGACCCGGACGAGATTGCGGCCTGGTGGAAAGAGCTTTTGCAGGAGGGCATGGGGCATTCTTTCGATTCCGTGTTCCACGCCGTGCTGGACCGCTCCAAAGACGGCCGCTGCATCCGGGCTTTCCGGGCGTAACACAGGTGCGATCCGCACCCGGGCAGGCCCGCATCCGGAAAATGGATCCCCACGCTTGCCAACTGGGCGCGAACGGAGTAAAATAAGGAAAATCAAGCACAAGGCAAGGAGGCGGCCTTTATGGCTGGAGATCTGCATTCACACACCAATTTTTCGGACGGCTCTGCCGATATCGAGCGCCTGCCCGTCTGGGCGAAGCGCGCGGGGCTCACACACCTTGCCGTTTCCGATCACGATTCGCTGCATTCCATCCGCTGGGCCAGGGAGCACCCGGTAGTCGGGGGCGTCACGCTGCTGCCCGCGGCCGAGCTCTCGTGCTGCGACCCCGCAAACGGACGGCGCGCGCACATTCTATGCTATTGCCCCGAGGAGACGCCCGCACTCACCGCCTTTTGCGAGGGCATTGCACAGCGGCGCAACGAGACGACGCACCGCAGCATGGCCGAGCTGGAGGCGATGTTTCCGCTGTTCACGCGCGAGGGGGCGCTGGCCTACGGCGCGCGCAGCGGCGTCACGTTTAAAACACACCTGATGCGCGAGCTGTACGATTGCGGCTACGCCGACGCCGTCTACGGCGCGCTGTACCGCAAGCTGTTCGGCATCCCCGGCGGCCTGGTGCTGCACGAGCCGTCGTACGAGGACGTATACAGCGCGCTGCAAATGGTACGCGAAGCCTGCGGCGTGGCGGTGCTGGCGCATCCCAGCGTTTATGACAGCATGGCGCTTGCGCGGGAGCTGGCCCGGCAGGGGCTCGTCGACGGCATCGAGATCGAGCACCCGCGCAACACGCCCGAAGACAAGGAGACGCTGCGCGCGCTGGCGCGGCAGTACGACCTGATCGTGACGGGCGGCACGGATTTTCACGGCATGCACAGCAGCCACCCGCTGCCGCTGGGCACCTGCACCACCGACGACGCCAACATCGCGCGTATTCTTTCGCTGGCCGCACAGCGGCGTGCACAGAAATAAAAGCCATCTTTTGTGCATATTGCACACGGTTTCTTGCCCAAAAAGGGCGGAGGAAACACAAAAATTTCGGAAATTTCTCTGAAAATCCGACAAATCCCGCGCCGCGGCGGCTTTCTTGATTGTATTTGCCCCGATCTCTTGCTATAATGGAACAAGCGGAACGTGCGCAGGCAAGTGGGCCGCTGCGCCCGCGTCCGGCACGGCAAACCGTTCGGGACGCTGCACTGCGCGCCGCTTTGTACCCGCACAGCAAATTGCTCCGGCGGCTGCGGCTTGCAGAAAAGCCGGGCGGGATCCTATGAAAAAGATGTTCGGAGGAAACGACCATGACGTATTCACGCAAAAACAAAGGAGTTTGCTCGCTGTCCACCGAGGTATCGCTGACGGAGGACGGCGTGATCGAATCCATCGCGGTAGTGGGCGGCTGCAACGGCAACCTGAAAGGCGTTTGCAGCCTGCTGCAGGGCCTGCGCGCCGAAGACGCCGTTTCGCGCCTGAAGGGGCTCACCTGCGGCAGCAAGCCCACCTCGTGCCCGGATCAGATCGCACTGGCTCTGGAGGAAGCGATGGCCCAGGCGAATGCCTGAGGCCGGCATGCCACACGCATCGCAAACCGCGCCGCGGCATTTTGCCGCGGCGCTTTTTTGCAGAAAATCTTGCGCACGCACCGGATTCATGCTATAATTCGGTAAGAGACTGTAAAAAAGACCGGCGCGTCAGAAATGCTCCCGGGCAAAACGCCGCATATACCGCACGCGCCGCACATGCCGGCGGATGCATGGCGGCGGCCGGCCGGGGCTTTCTTTGCAAAACGGCGCGTTCTGTTGTTTAGGGGGATTCTTTATGTCAGGGCACAGCAAATGGAACAACATCAAGCGCAAGAAGGAAAAAACCGACGGCCAGCGCGCCAAGATCTTCACCAAGATCGGGCGCGAGATGTCGGTATGCGTTAAGGCGGGCGGCAGCGATCCCAACGTAAACGGCAAGCTGCGCGACCTCATCGCCAAGGCCAAAAGCCTGAATGTTCCGAACGATAACATCCAGCGCATCATCAAAAAGGCCGAGGGCGGCGAAAAGGATAACTACGAGAGCATCACCTACGAGGGCTACGGCCCGTCCGGCGTGGCCATGATGGTGGAAACGCTCACCGATAACCGCAACCGCACGGCGGCCAACCTGCGCCATTACTTCGATAAATTTGGCGGCAACCTCGGCAACAATGGCTGCGTGAGCTTTTTGTTCAGCCAGCAGGGCGTGATCGTGCTGGACGTGGAGGGCAAAGAGGAAGAGGCCGTAATGGAGGACGTCTTCGACGCGGGCGCGGAGGACTTCGACATGGGCGACGGCGTGGCCGAGGTAAAAACCAGCCCGGAGGCGTTCAGCGAGGTACGCGCCGCGCTGGAAGAAAAGGGGTACGAGTTCCTCTCCGCCGATGTCGCGATGGTGCCCTCCACCACGACGGCGCTGTCCGACCCGGACGATCTGAAAAAAATGGGCCTGCTGCTCGATCATCTGGAGGATGACGACGACGTGCAGAACATCTGGCACAACCTGGAAAATGAAGAGGATCTGGACCGATAAAACACCCTTGCGCCGTGCCGCGCCGCCGATGCCTCGGCAGGGCGGCACGGCGCTTTGTCTTTTCCCTTTCCCGTCCCTTTCCCGGCAAAGCATTCTGAACGCCGCCGGCCCGGCGCGCCCCGCCGCCGCTTATGTTTGCAGCGGCCTGCCGGTGCATACAATGGGGTATGGCATTTTACACCCGGGCGCCGCACGGCGGCATCCCGCAAAGGAGGATAAAGTACCGTGAGCAGAGGAGAAACCGTCAATCAGTACACCAAGGCGCTGAAGCAGGGCCGCAAGACCTGCAGCGAGCGCCTGACGCGGGGCGAATACCCCTATCTGCAAATTTTGGATGAAATTCTGGACGACCGCATGGCAGCCGGCCATGTGGATGTGGGCGTGATCGAGATCCCGATGGATGCGATCGTCGGCACCAAAACCGAGGGGCGGCGCTCGGCCTTTTCCGCCGATTTTATGCCGCTGCTGCCGCCGGATTCGGAATTCGCGCTGAAATGGATGGCCCTGTGCGAGGCGCACCTTTCCAATGAGGGCATCCGCGACCCGATCCATTGCTATGAATATATGGGCCGCTTTTATGTGTTGGAGGGCAACAAGCGCGTGAGCGTACTGCGCAGCTACGGCGCCGCCAGCATTTCCGGCTCGGTGATCCGCGTAATCCCCGCCTGGTCGGACGATCCGGGCATCCGCGCCTATTACGAGTTTTCCGAATCCTATCCACTGACGCGGCTGTATCAAACGCGCTTCACCCGCCCGGGCAGCTTCCTCAAGCTGCAGACGGCGCTGGGCTACGATCCCGACCATGTGTGGACCGAGGACGAGCGCCGGCTGTTTGCCTCCGGCTTTGCCCGCTTCCGCGAGGCATACCGCAAGCAGGGCGGCGATCGCCTGCCCCTTGCGGTGGCGGACGCGCTGCTGGTATGGCTGAAGGTCTACCCGTTCCAGCGCCTGCTGGACGCCCCCGCCGCAGAGATCAACAAATCGGTCGCCACGGTGTGGCCGGATATCCGGGGCCTGCTGCAGCCGGAGCCCATCGCCGTCTCCATCGAGTCGCCGGAGGACGCCGCAGAGGACGCGGATGCCGCGGAGGGCCCCGGCCTTTTGGGGCGTCTGCTCGGCACGCGGCCCGCAAAGCTGCGCATCGCGTTCCTGAACGAGTATCAGCCCGACGAAAGCGATTGGATCCGCGCGCACGACCTGGGCCGCGAATATCTGGAAACCGTGCTGGAGGACCGCGTGACGACGCGCGCCTTCTATGGCCTGCGCACGCCCGAACAGGCGGACGAGGCGATGGAGACAGCCATCCGGGAGGGCGCGCAGGTGGTGTTCGCCACCACGCCGTCGCTCATCAGCGCGTGCCGCAAGGCGGCGGCCAGGCACCCCGACGTGCGCATTTTGAACTGCTCGGTCTCAATGCCGTATGCGGGCGTGCGCACCTATTACAGCCGTCTGTATGAGGGCAAGTTCATCGCCGGCGTCATCGCGGGCGCGCTGTCCCAGAGCGACCGCATCGGCTATGTTGCCTCCAGCCCGATTTTCGGCGTGCCGGCCAGCATCAATGCGTTTGCGCTCGGCGCGCAGATGACGAACCCGCGCGCACGCATCGAGCTGCGCTGGTCCTGCGTAGAGCAGGACCCGATGGGCGCAATGGCAAAAGAGGGCCTGCGCCTGATCTGCAACCGCGATCTGCCCACGCCCGACCGCATGTGCGAGCCGTGGGGCCTATGCGCTGCCGATCCGGACGGCTCGCTGCGCCCGCTGGCGGCGCCGTACTGGCACTGGGGGAATTTCTACGTAAAGCTCGTGAAAAGCATGTTCAGCGGCGGCTGGGACGCGCTGAAATCGCAGGACGGCCGCGCCGTGAACTACTGGTGGGGCATGTACAGCCGCGTCGTAGGCATTTTGCTGGCCGACGAGATCCCCGCCGGCATCCGGCAGCTGGCAGAGCTTTTGCAGCGCGATATCGAAAACGGCTCGCTCCGGCCGTTCCACCGCACCATCCACTCGCAGGACGGCACTTTGCGCACCGACGGCGGCCGCTGGTTTAGCCCGGAGGAAATTCTGCACATGGATTGGCTGTGCGATAATGTGGACGGCTCCATTCCCAAATTCGAAGAACTTTTGCCCTTTGCGCGGCCCATCGTCCGGCTGCAGGGTCTCGACCGGGATCACCTCCCGCCGGAGAAGGAGGCCACGATCCTGTGAAGCTTCTGCTCGTCTCCGACCGCGAGAGCGAATATCTGTGGGATTACTACCAGCCGGGACGGCTGGCGGATATCGATCTGATCCTCTCGTGCGGCGATCTGAACGCACATTACCTCTCCTTCCTTGTCACCATGGGCGCCGTGCCGCTTTTGTACGTGCACGGAAACCACGACAAAAACTATATCCGCACCCCGCCCGAGGGGTGCGAGTGCATCGAGGACAAGCTCGTCACCGTAAAAGGGCTGCGCATCCTGGGGCTGGGCGGCTGCATCCAGTACAACGGCGGGCCGCACCAGTATACCGAGGAGCAGATGGCGCGGCGCATCCGGCGGCTGCGGTTCCAGCTTTGGAAGGCCGGCGGCGTGGACATCGTACTCACGCACGCCCCCGCGCAGGGCTACGGCGACGGCGAGGACCGCGCCCACCGGGGCTTTGCCTGCATGCTCGATCTGATCGACCAATACCATCCCCATTATTTGATTCACGGCCATGTGCACGCCAGCTATGTGGCCGATCTGGTGCGCGAGCACACCCGCGGCGAAACCACGATCATCAACGCCTATGAGCGCTATCTGCTTGAATGGCCGGACGGCGGCACGGCGCAGGAAAAACGGAAAAGGATCCCGTTGTTTTAAAAGCTGCCGGCCATCTGCCAACCAGAAAAACTGCCCACCGGGAAGAACGCTTCTCTCCGGCGGGCAGTTATTTTTATATCCCTGATTTGCGAAAAAGCAAAATTTCAAGCCTGCGCCTTTGCATCCCCAAACAAATCGTCGCGCGTGATATTTTTCAGCCACTTGCCGCTGGCGTAATGCCGCAGCACCCAGGGCCATTTCACAAACTCGTCCGTACAGAGCAGGAAGTACACCCACAGCACCGGCAGCTTCAGCACAAACGCCGCAAAGAAGCCCAGCGGCACCGCGTATCCCCACATTGTGATCGAATCGCAGATAAGCCCAAAGCGGCTGTCGCCCCCGGCCCGGAACGCGCCGGCGATGAGCGTGGTATTTACGCCTGCGCCCATAATGTAGTACGAGTTGATGAGCAGCATCACGCTCAGGTAGTGCAGGGCCGTTTCGGAAAAATTGCTGCCGGCATACCGCAGCACGAACGGGCGCGCCGTCAGAACAAGCACGCCGCCCACGACGCACGAGGCCACGGTGAGCCACAGCAGCCGCCGGCCGTCGGCGCGGGCCTCCTCCAGTCTGCCCTCGCCGATCTTCTGCCCCAGCAGCACGCCGCCGGCGCTGGCAAGGCCGAAGCACAAAATCGTGCCGAAATTGCGCACCACGGCGGCCAGAGAGTTCGCCGCCACGGCATCGTTGCCCAGATGCCCCAAAATCACGGAATAGACGGAAAAGGCCACGCCCCAGATCACATCATTCGCCAGTGCCGGCAGGGAAAGCCGTAAAAAATCGGAAAAGAGCTCCTTTTGGCGCACAAACATGGCGGAAAACTTCAGCTTGATGTGTTCGGAGCGGGCCGAGACCACAAAGCACAGCCCCAGCTCCGCCAGGCGGGAAAGGGACGTCGCCAGTGCCACGCCCCGGACGCCCAGCTTCGGCGCGCCCAGCCAGCCAAAAATGAACACCGCGTTCAGCAGCACATTCAGGCCCACCGCCACGCTGTTCAGCACCGTACCGACGGCCACCCGGCCCACGCTGCGCAGCACGCTCAGGTACACCTCCGTCACGCCCCAGCACAGGTAGCAGACGCTCAGAATGCGGATATACCCGGCGCCCAGCGCAATGAGCTCGGCGTCGTTTGTAAAAACCGACATCATGCCCTCCGGCACCAGCAGCGCCAGCAGCGCGAACAGCGCCGAGATGGCCACGGAAAAGCGCAGCGCGATGCCCTGCACCACCTCGATGGCCCGGTAGTCCTTCTTGCCGAAATACTGCGCGCAGAGCATGGTGGCCCCGGTGCCGAGGCCGTAAAACACCATAAAGAGCACGCTGGCATACTGGCTGGCAAGGCTCACGGCAGAGATCGCCGATTGTCCCACAAAATTCAGCATGATCACGTCCGCCGAGCTCACCGCCGCACTCAGCAGGTTTTGCAGCACGATGGGCGTGACCAGCCTTCCGATCTGCCCGTAAAACGGGCTTTTTTCTATTTTCTTCATTGTTTTACTGCCTCTTGGTTTGATTGCATCTTGGGAACCTCTGCATAAACCGCCGCGCGCGTCCCGGCGGCATTTTCAGGCCCTGCCTCCGGCGCGGGCAGCGGGCAGGATTTCCCGGCGCCCCACAGAGAAAAAGACGGATCACTTCCGCCCTTGTTTCCCCGGCGCAAGCACCCGGAACAGCCGCCCCGGCAGTGCCATCACGAGCACGATGCCCACGGCCAGCGCGATGGCCACCTGCAGCGCGCCAAAGCCGCTTTCGAACGCCGCCTGATTATCGCCCTGTATAAAATAATATGCCATATAATAGACGCCCGCGCCCGGCACCAGCGCAAAAATACCGCTGATGAGGAACACCGTGGCCGGGCATTGGCGCGCCACGGCAAAAATGCGCGAGACAAACGCCAGCGCCAGCGCGGCCAGGAATACCGCGCCCACGGCTGAAAAGCCGCCGCGCAGGCACAGGCAGTACACCAGCCAGCCGGCCGTACCCGTGATGCCCGCGCACAGAAACTCGCTGCGCGGCGCGTTTACCAGCACCGCAAAGGAAACCGTCGCCAGGAATGCGACGATACATTGCGCACAGAGTTCTCTCATCAAATACGCACCCCCGGTAAAAGCGCGGCAAGGCGCAGCACAATACCCACACCCAGCGCGATGCCCGCCGCAATGAGCACCGCGTCGATGGCGCGGATGGTGCCGGACAGATAATCACAGTTCGCAACGTCGCGGATGCCGTTCGTCAAAGCGATGCCGGGCATCAGCGAGACGATGCCGCCGATGATCACCATGTCGAGGTCGCAGCGCAGCCCCACAAGACCCAGCATCCACACGCACAGCAGGCTGACGAGCGCCACCACGCCCGCCGAGAGCATGTTCGAGACCAGCTTGTTCAGCGGCGCGCGCGTTCTGGCCAGCCGCAGCACAAACAGTCCGACGGCAAGCCCGGCCGGCAGTGCAGCCATTGCGTCCAATATCGTGCCGCCCATCAGGTAGCCGAAGCTTGCCGCCGACACGGCCGTGGCAATGGCCATCAGCCAGCCGGGATACCCGCGCATCGCGCGGATCTCGGCAAGGCGCAGGAATGCCTCTTCCACAGAGAGCGACCCCGCCACGATCTCGCGCGAGAGCGCGTTCACGGCCGAGATGCGGCCCAGATTCATTGATACGCGCGGCGTGTTGCGCACGGCCGCATGCTCCTCGACATCCCCAATGCGCATCGAGGCGAACAGCCCGTTGGTAAGTACGTAGGCGTTGAAGTCCCCGGCGCCGTAGCTGCGGGCGATCAGCTCCATTGTCTGCTGCGCGCGGTAAATTTCCGCCCCGTTTGCAAGCAGCGTCTCCCCCGCGTCCACGCAGAGCTCCAGTACCCGGCGTTTTTCATCCATCCGCACACGGCCTCCCTGTCACCGATGATATTTTTCCACAGGTTGGGCAAAGCGGCGGACGCGTCGATTTGGGAAACGGCCGCCAAAAAGGAGAGCCTGCTTTTGCCCCGCAGGCCCACCGCCTATTTCCCCATATTTTTGTAATATTCGGGCAGCCCGCCCTTGAACGCGCAGTAAACCTGCACGGCCGAGCCGCGGAAGCCCAGCTTTTCATACAGCCGGATCGCGTCCGGCGAAGATGCGTGCAGAAAAATATCCGTATAGCGCAGCTCCGGGTCTCCCGCATAGCCGAGCATCGCCACAATCACGGCGGCGGCATACCCCTGCCTGCGAAACTTGGGGTCTGTATAGATATCCGAAAGATAAAACGCGCTGCCGTACCCCTCGCCCACACAAAAGCTGACGGGGATCTCGGCGTGGTTGTAGGCAAACGAAACGCGCGCGCCGGCGGCAAGCTGCCGGTTCATGCGCCGCAGGCCGTACTCCTGATCGCCGTTGCTCTCACGCACCAGCTGCGCCTCGGCGCCCGAAAGCTGCCTGCCGGTGACAAGGCGCACGGGGCATTTTTGCACCTGCAGCGCGCTGCTTGTCTGCGTCAGCAGCATCATGCGCTGCTCCTCATACGCATAAATCTCATAGCCGTGCGCCTCAAAAAAGGCGCGGCTCTCCTCCAATGTCACGCTGTCGGGTTTGGAATAGAACTTCGGCGTGATGCCGAGGCCCGCGTAATAGCGCTCCACCTCTTCGAGGCTTTGCTTTGCCTCCTCCATGCGCTTGAGCACCGCATAGTTGGATTCATAGCTATCGGGGTTCGTCTTATCCCGGAACGCGCGGTAGAACGGCGTCTCGGTGTATTCCAGATACCGTTTCTCGCAGTGGATCTCGTGCTTTTCGCTCGGTGTGGCCATATGCTTCCTTTCCTGGCAAAATGCCCCAAAGCCTGCGCCTGCTTTTCACCGGGCACACGCCCGGCAGGCCGCCGCAAAGCTTTTTATTTTCTGATATTCTCCCGGATCGCCCCGAACGCGGGATAGGTTTCGTACAGATAGCGCGCAATGGCCTCCATCAGCAGATAGTCCTCCTCGGAATCAATGTCGATGATGCCGGTGTCGAACATCTCGTATCCGCCGACGCGGCCGTCCCACAGAAAGCTCGTGGTGTTCTCCACGAGGAAACGGCGCTCGAACACATAAATCGAGGCGTTGATGTCGAACACGGGCGGCGTCTGCTGGCGCGCCGTGTTGCGGTTTTCGATCACGGGCCGCAGCGCATCGCCGTCCTGCTGTGCCATGTTCATATACGGGTTGCGGCGCCCCGGCGTGACGGACAGCACCAGATCCAGGTCGGGCCGCGATTCCTTCAAATCGAACGCACCCGCGACGTCCTGTGCCTGGCGCAGGGGGCTGGTGATGTCGAGGTCGATCAGATAATCGTACCGGCAGCCCTTCTGCCGCTCCATCTCGCGCAGGCTGTGCTGATAAACAGCCATCTTGGGCACCACATCGCCGCACAGCTCCCCGGGGCGGGGCAGCACCGTCACCTCCGGGTACTTGGCGCTGATCAGATCGGCCAGCGGCATGCTGTCGGTGTTCACGCAGATGTCCACCAACGCGTCCGGCCGGCTCCCGATGAACAGCATCGCCGCCGAAAGGCTGTAATGCGCCAGCGGATAGCCGTTGAACATCTTCAAATTCTTATTCTGAAAGCCCTTGCTGCCCGCGCGGCCGCAGATCGTAAGAAGCACTCGTTTTTGTTCCATCCTTACCGTTCCCCCAATGTCAGTTTTAATACATCCAGCGCCGTTTCGGGCGGGTTGACGCTTTTACTCGCGCCGCCGCTTCTCCCTGCGTCTGCACTTTCGTCCGCGCCTATGCCGGCCCCTGAATTCGTGCTGTTTGCTCCCGCGTCCGCATGTTCGTCCGCGTCCGCGCCAGCACTTTCCTCCGCGCCCGCACCACCCTGCGCATAATCTAAAAAATATGCCATTTCCCGCAGATAGCGCTCGTTCCCCGGCTCGGGATATTCTTTCACCGTGCCGTCCTCAAGCGTCAGCGTGCCCGCGCCGAAATCGGCCGTCACGGTGCCGTTCCTGCAAAACAGCTCAATCGCGCGCCGGTACTGCCGCCCGAAGTAATCGAGATGCACCTCGCACAGCAGCGACGGATACCGCGCGATGTAGACGGCCAGATCGTCGGAATCGATCTCCAGATGGCTGTAGGTCCCCTTGAAGCAGCAGATCTCCTCCGGCGTGCCGAACAGCTCGGCCAGATAGTCCCATTCGTGGATGAGATCAATGGCGACGCCGCCGCCCATATCCCGGTGCGCGGAATACACCGCGCGGTAATCCACATTCGGCCGCCAGTCGGGTAGATACGACGAGCAGATCACGCGCGCGGAATACACCGAAAGACTCGGCAGCACTTCCTTCAGCGCCAGCATCGTACCGCACCAGCGCATCGGCGCGGCCACATAGGCCTTTTGGCCGGGCAAAAGGCAATCTGCAAGGCGGCGGTCGGTTCGCTCAAAAATCGGCTTTTCGATGAACAGCGCATCCGCTTTGCCGCGCAGCATTTGCAGCGTATCAAAATGCAGGTGCGTGGGGTTTGTGATGAATGCCGCGTCATAGTGCGCGCCCGCGGGCAGCTCCGTCATTTCGCCCGCCAGCAGCGCGCGCGTTTCCTCCGGCAGCTGGCGCGCCGAAGAACGCAGCGCCCACGCCCGCACGGGGATGCCCTTTTCGGCCGCCACGGCGTGCAGGTTTTTCAGATGCCGCGTGCCGATGCTGCCAAGGCCGGTGAATAAAACGTTCATTGATGCCGCACTCCTTTTTCCAGTTCATAATTCATAATTCACAATTCATCATTGAGGAAAAAGAACGCTGTGCGATCTCAGGCGATCACCCGATGTTCTCCCGCAGCCATTTGCGCACGATAGGCGCGTCTGTTTGGGCCATGAAAGGGTGGTCGCTCTCCTCCGACACCGTAAGTGTACATTGAAAACGCTTGGCAAAATTCTGCACAACCTGCCGGGATTGCAGCGTATCCTTTCCGCCGTACAAAATGCATGTTGGCGCGCGCCACTCCCGGACAGGGTGCGTTTTGACATACTGCCAATAATCCCACGAGAGCACATCAATAGGCGTATCGACCTCTTTTTCCCGGGCAAGCCGTTCCTCCGGCACGTCGAACCAAAGCATCATCTGCCCGATCAGATACTCCATATCCAAAACCGGCGATTGAAACAGGCATTTTTGAAGCGCGCGGCCCGGATAGGCATTCAGGCTGAAATACGCGCCCAGACTGCACGCGTAAAGGGATACCGCTTTCCAGTGAGAAAACACATAGTCGCCGGCTATCGTGAGATCGCGCATGCCGTTCCAGATATCGCAGCGCTCCGCCTCGTCCACGCGTTCCCCGTGCGCCGGCAGATCAAAGCTGACGGTCTGATACCCCTTTTCCGCCGCAATTCCGGCAAACTCCTCCGCCGCCTCTTTGCAGGACATTTTGCCGTGTACAAACAGATAGACCTTCTCCGACGGCGGACCCCATATGACAGTGGGAATCTGTTCAATTTTGATTTTCCTTTGTTCCATATCGCTTTTTTAAATCGTTTGTTCCGTATCGCTTTTTAAACCATCAGGAAATATTCTCAAAAATAGTAAGCATTCCCCTCGATCTTTTCGATCAGCCCAATCACCGCTTTGTCTTTTTCGAACGACCAGCGGGGTGTTTCCCTTCCCTCCAATACGCCGAAGAAGTTGACAATCTCGTCCACATAGGCGTTCTCGACGATGTTGTCGCTGTAGCGCGGGTCATGCTCAAAGCGATCGCAGGTGCTGACAGGCGTTTTCTCCTTTGTTCCGGCATCATAGCGGTAGAGCGCCTTGGGGTTGCCCTCCCAGAACAGGTGCAGTCCCTCGCCGAACACCTCAAAATTGCGCACGGCCTTCGGGCTTACCACGTCCGCTGCCAGCATGCCCTTGGTGCCGTTTGCGTGGCGCAGCAGCACAAAGTAGCTGTCCGGGTAATCGATCTCCAGGCCGCTCAGCTTGTCCTTTTGCGCCGTCACAGCCGTCACCGGGCCAAACGCGTCCAGCAGCCATGGCAGGTCGATGCCGAAGATCTCGCGCACGCCGCCCGTGCGGCGGTCGCCCACAAAGAAGTTTTTATAATTCTCCCACGGGTGCCAATCGGGCAGGTACTGGCCGATGTGATAGATATAATTCACAGGCTTTCCGAACGCCGCCACCTGCTGCTTGATGTATTGCGTTTCGCCGCGGTAGAGCATCGTACTGCTCAAAAAGAGCGGCAGATTTTTCGCGGCGGCCTTGGCCGTCAGCGCGTCGTAGCCGTCGTCCACAAGGTTCAGCTCGGTGAACACGGGCAGGCCCGCGTCCAGCAGCGTATCGATGATGCCCGCGTGCGTGAGCGGCGCGGTGCAGACAAACGCCGCGTCAAATTTTTGCGCGGCTACGGCGGCTTGCATACTCTCGTACGGCGTGATGCCGAGGCCCTGCGCCTCCTCGCGCCGCGCGGGCGCAAAATCCACGCCCGCAAGCGCCGCCTCCGGCCGTGCCTGCCGGATCAGCCGCGCCCGCCGTTTGCCCATGCTGCCGAGCCCTACGATTAAAATATTCATTCCGCCGCCTCCGTCCGATGTGTTGATTCCCCTGATTGCCGCCGCCCGCTATGCGTCGGGCGGTTCGGAAACGCTTTCGCCGGGTGCTCCCCAGCCAAGCGGGACATCCCCCGCCTTTTCCATAAGCGGCTCGTGCGCCCACGCAAACAGTACCAGCACGGCTGCAAGCGTCCCGGCAAACGCGATGATCTTCTTCAAATCCTTTTGCCGTGTGAACAGCAATATGATCAGCTGCACAAACAGCACCGCCGCAAACAGCGCCAGCGCCAGCAGCGCCGCGCGCGCAATGGTGGCGACTGTCTCGTCCCAGTAATCCGGCGCGGCCAGCTCCATCTGGCGCAGCGCTTCTTTCGCCGTATCAAAAATCGTTTTCAAAAACTCCCGCAGTCCGCTCATAGCCGTCTCCCCCTGCCGCAATTTTATATTTTTCTTTTGTCTGCGGCGGTTTTTACGCCCCGCCTCTGCTCATGGCGCTTTTTCGCCCCGCAGCCTGTGCCCGCCAAAAACCAACCCGCACAGCGATGGTTTTGCAATGCCGTCTGCATCAGGTGCTATCCGGCCGAAAAGAAAGCCGAACAGAAATTTCCGCATGGAAATTCATGCATGATCCGGAATCAATTGCCTTTCCCCGTCTCTTCCCCGTCGTAAAAGCCCTTCGGCCTGCCCGGCGCATCGCTCGCCAAAAATTCCTCCAGCCGGCGCACGATCCGGCCGCTGGTGTCGCCGCCGTTGAACGGGCTTTTCACGCTGCGCGCTTTTTCGGCAAACGCCGGCGACAGCGCCGTTTGCAGCGCCGCGCGGATGCTCTCTGGATCCGCTTTGCAGCAGACAATATTCCCGCACACGATGCGCCCCTTCTGCCTGTCGCCGATGTTCACGCACGGCACGCCGATCGACGGCGTCTCGGCAAGGCCGGACGATGAATTGCCCGCCACGACGGCGCAGTACTTCATCGCCGAAAGATACCGCAGCACGCCCATGCTCGCGAATGCGATGTATTTTTCCGGGTGCGCGGCGCACAGCGTGTCGATGCGCGCGTTGATGTCCGCGCCGCCCGCGTCGGCATTGGCTTTGGTGAAGATCGCTGCAAGGCCGCACTCCGCCAGCGCATCACACAGCGCGTCGAACTGCGCCACGGGCGAGGCAGTACCCACCGTCTCGGGATGGTATGTGACAAGCGCATAGGGGCGCGCGAGGTCAAAGCCGATATTCTCCGCCAGCGCATCGCGCGGCATCAGCGCCATGTTCCGCAGGTTCTCGTCGCCAAGCCCCCCGACGTTTTCCACCGTGGCCGGGTCTTCGCCCATGCGGATCACCCTGCGGGCGTATGTCTCGCAGGAGGGAAAATGCAGCGACGCCATTTTCGTCAGGCAGTGGCGGAACCAATCGTCCGCCGCACCCATCGTCACGTCCCCGCCGCTGATGTGCACCAGCGGCACGCCCAGCAGCGCCGCGGCCGCGCCCGCCGCGAAGATCTCGTACCGGTCGCCCAGCACCAGCATCGCGTCCGGGCGGCGCTCATGAAGATATTCGGTAAAGCGATCCATCGTATAGCTCACGGTGCGCGCGGTGGCGAGGGATGAATCGACGCCGAATTTCAAAATGGGGATGCGCGCGTCGATGGGCATGCCGTCGGCCTCGATCTCGTTTACCGTATTGCCGAACTGCGCCGAGAGATGCGTGCCCGTCACCACAAGGCGCGGCTCCAGTGTCTCACTTTGCAGCAGCTTTTGCAGCACCGGCCGCAAAAGCCCGTATTCCGCCCGCGTTCCCGTTACAACGCACACCGTCTTTTTTTGCATCACAAAGCCTCATCTTCCCAAAAGCTTCTCGTTTCGGCTGAAAACGCCGCATCCGGGGAACCTCTCAATCGATCCCCGGACATATCATCCGGCCGGCAAATTTATCTTGTCAATCGATTCCAAACTTCCCGGTCGCGTATCATCCGCCTCCAACGATTTGATCCCATTCGGATCTCTCCGCCCACCAAGCATGCCCGCCGGACAGCTTCCGCAAAGCTGCATTCAAAGCTCGATCTTCTCGTCCTCGTCAAACGCGCGCCTGGCCTTTGTGCCCAGCACCTCGTGCCAGCGCATGGGCGAAACGCCGTCGCCCGGGCGCTTGGTGGTAATGTTCTCCTCGGTGAACACCTCGCCCGCCGCGATGCGCCGTTTTGCCACAATGCTCTTGCGCGCAACGGATTTGTTCTTCGCCTCGCTGGGCGTCACGTGCTTGCGCCCGTCGCCGAGGGCAAGCTCCGTGTTGCGCACGGCGCGTACCAGCGCCGCCAGCTCGTCCGGTTCAAGGCTTGCCTTGTGGTCGGGCCCTTCGAGCGTTTTATCCAGTGTAAAGTGCTTTTCAATGACGCACGCGCCCAGCGCAACGGCCGCGACGGCGGCCTCCCATCCCGGCGTGTGGTCGGAATAACCCACCGGGCAGCCGAAATGCTCCTTCAAATCGAGCATCGCGCGCAGGTTCGCATCCGCAAACGGCGTGGGGTATTCGGTGTTGCAGTGCAAGAGCGTTACCTCGCCCGCGCCGCCGTTTTCCAGCACCGAGAGCGCGTCCTCAATCTCGGGCAGCGTGCTCATGCCCGTGGAGAGGATCACCGGCTTTTTCAGCGCCGCGATGCGTTCCAGATACGGCAGGTTCGTGATCTCGCCCGACGGAACCTTATACACCGGCAGATCGAGCGACGCCAGAAAATCGACGCTCGCAAGATCGAACGGCGTGGAGAGATACTCGATGCCGATCTCCCCGCAATACGCTTTCAGCTCCCGGTGCGCGTCAAAGCCGAAGTGCAGCCGCCGGATCATCTCCAGCTGGCTCTCGCCGGCATCCGTCTGCGCCTTTTGGTATTCGGCCTTTTCGGCAAACCGGCTGATCACCAGCTCCGGCACGGCTGTCTGATACTTCACCACATCCGCGCCCGCCGCCAGCGCCGCAGCCGCCAGCTCTTTCGCCATCGTCAAGCTCCCGTTATGGTTCACACCCGCCTCGGCAATGATCAATACGCCCATTTTGTTCCCCTGCCTTTTTCATTTTTTCGTCTCTGCCGCCCACTCTGTGCCCATGCTTCGGCAACAGCCTTTCCTTCTGAAATGAATATGGGGCTGCGCAATCCATCAAATTTGTTCCTCACGCGCAAAACCGCCGGTAAAAATAATACAGCAAAAAGATACTGTACGACATCAGCACAATAAACAGCACCGCAAGCGTATCCAGACTTTCCCAAAACACCCGCAGCAGATAGATGGGCGCCCGGATATCCCAGCTGTTGAACCGCAAAAACCGGCCGATGTAGATGCCCACGCCGCACAAAAAGCTCAGCACGGCGATACTCGCCTGCCGCCCCGCCGGGCCGACCGATTCCGGCAGCGATTTTTCAAATGCAGAAAGCGCCCGGCAGCCCAGCATCACGGCCATAAACGCCCCCATGCCCAGCAGCAGCATCAGCGTCCAGTCACGCACATAGGGCGAGTGCATCACCGCCGCACGCCCGTCCTGCGTATATCCCACCCACTCCATGTCCGAAGGCACATGGAGCAAATCGGTGATCATATAAAACGTGTTGGGCAAAAGCAGCACCCAAACCAGCAGGAGCACCCATTTTGCAGCCATGTTCTTCTGCCGCTGCGCAAGCCTGAACACCGGCAGCGGCAGCAGGGCCAGGCCGATATTCCACACGAGCCCCAGCCCCAGAAAATCGCCGGTGCGAAAACTGTAAACCGCGCAGAGCAGCGCATAGCCCAAAAGCGGGGCGATCAGCTTTTTCCAATTCATCGCAGCCACATCCTTTCGAGTCGATCCAGCCGGGCGCAGCTGCATTTGCAGCACCGCCCGAAGCATTCCCTCCGGCGTACACCGCTATGAAATTCCTCTCCCCGTTTTCCTTCCTGCAAATTGTAAAGCATTTCGCCTTTATGGCATCTCCAGCCGGCGGCGCATGTTGTCCAGCTCCTCCAACTGGCCCATGTCCATCCAGCTGTGCTCGCTGACGGGGTATACCCCCACGCGCCCGCCCGACGTGCGCACCCTTTCGATCACATCCGTAAACGGAACGGGCTCGTTCGGCCGCAGGCTCTCGATCACCGAGGGCTCCACCACGTACAGCCCCGTATTGGTGAGGAAGTTCATCTCCGGCTTTTCCGCAATGGCGCACAGCTCCCCGGTGTCGCCCAGTTCCACCACGCCGTAGGGAATGGTAAAGTGCTTTACCGCACATACCATTGTAATGGTGTTGCCCTGCTCTTTATGCGCCCCGTACAGGTCGGCCAGATCCGCGTCGATCAAAATATCGCAGTTCGTCAAAAAGAACGTGCTTGTGATCTGCCCCTTCAGCAGGCTCAGCCCGCCGCCCGTACCGAGCGGCGTATCCTCGTCGGCATATTCGACGGTATAGTCCTTTTGCAAGTCGTTAAAATAGCTCTTGATCATGCTCTTTTTGTAGTTGACGATCATTGTGAACGAATCGCAGCCCACATCCGTAAAGCGGTGGATAATGTGCTCCGCGATGGGCAGCTCGCCGATGGGAATGAGGGGCTTGGGCAGAATCTTCGTATAGGGATACAGCCGCGTGCCAAGCCCGCCCGCCATCATCACGACGGGCACATCCAACTTTTTACACGGCTCCACGTCCAGAAAATCATCCGCAAATACAACGTCCTGCACGCGTCCCTTTTTATCCAGCAGCGGCAGCGCGCCGATCCCCTTTTCCAGCAGCAGGGCGCGCGCTTTTGCGCGCGATTCGATGGGCAGTGCGCAGGGCGCATGGTTTGCCGCGTCGTATACCGGTCCATCCAGCGGCAGTCCTTTCAGGATATAACGGCGGATATCGCCGTCCGTCACACAGCCGCGCAGCACGCCGTCCTCGCAGAGAAACAGGATCCTGCTCCCCGTCTCACCCAAACGCCGCATGGCATCCAGCACCGCGGTGCCGCCGTCAAGCAGCAGATCCTCCACCCGCATCGCCGCATTCTTTTCCATTCCCGCGCCTCCCTCTCTTTTGTCCTGCCGGGCTTTGCCTTTCCCTGCTTCGCCGCTTTGCTGGCCGCCGGCTGTCCCGCACGGGCAGAGCGTTTGCAGTCCGGGCGCACCCGGCCGCACGCACCCATGCCTGCTCATCCGGCAAACCGTCTGTCCTCGCTGCCCGGCCGCCCGAAAAGCCGCCGGCCTTTACAGCGCCAGCAGTGCATCCACCACGCGCTGTGCATCTTCTTCGGTCAGGTTGGTGGAGCAGGGCAGGTTCACGATCTTCGCACGGAAATCTTCGGCCAGCTGTGTGCCGAAGCGCTCGCACGTGCCGTAATCCGCCTGCTCATGGATCAGCGCCCACACCGGGCGCGTCTGGATCTTCTTTTCCCGCAGCGCCGCAATCACGGCGTCGCGCTCGTGGCGCGCGTCCTCTAAATACAGGCTGTAGAACCATTGGTTCGAGCGCACGCCCGCGCGGAACGGCAAAATGCGAAAACCGTTTTTGCCGTCCAGCCGTTCACGGTAAAACCCGTACATCTTATGCTTGTGCGCAATGAAGCCCTCCAATTGCTCCAGCTGCGCAAGGCCCAGCGCCGCCTGCAGGTTCGTCATACGGTAGTTGTAGCCGATCTCGTCGTGCAAAAACTGCAGCTCGTCGGCCTTGGCCTGCGTGGAAAGATGCTTCGCGTGCGCGGCCCAATCGGCGTGGTTCGACACCACCATGCCGCCCGCGCCCGTTGTAATGATCTTGTTGCCGTTGAAGCTGTACACGCCGATATCGCCGATCGTACCGGCCATGCGGCCCTTGTACGGCCCCTCGGTGTAAGTAGTCCCCAGCGCCTCGGTCGCATCCTCGATCAGCGTGAGGCCGTACTCCCCGCACAACTGCACCAGCGCCGGCATCGCGGCCATGTTGCCGAATACGTGCACCACCATCAGCGCCTTCACATGCGCGCCGGTGCGCTTATTTGTGCATTTGCCGCCGCGCATTTCCGTGTGATCCGCAAGCCATTCCCGCGCCAGGTCCGGGCACAGGCACAGGCTTTCGCCGCAGCCGATGAACACCGGCTGCGCGCCCACATAGCGGATGGGGTTCACCGCCGCGATGAATGTGAGCGTGGGAGCCAGCACCTCATCCCCTGCGCCGACGCCCGCCGCCAGCAGCGCAAGGTGCAGCCCCGAGGTGCCGCTGTTGCAGGCCACGGCGCGCGGCATATGCGTATATTCCGCAATCTTTTCCTCAAAATCCGTCACCTTGCTGCCGCCCGTGGATACCCACTCGCTGATGACAGCGTCGTTCACATACTGCTTTTCGTTGCCCGAAAAATTCGGCACGGAAAGCGGAATAAAATGCTCGCTCATTTTTCTCTCCCCTTTTCCTGATGGCTGGCGGCTTGTTCACGTTTTCCCCGGCGTTTTTCCGCCAGCAGGTCCCACGCGCAGAACACCCAGTGCAGCACGCTCGCCGCCAGCAGCGGCACCACGGCCAATGCCAGCAGATACGGCCTTGTGGGCGTCAGGCGGTCGGACAGACTGCGCGGCTCATTCAGCACAACGCGCTCCAGCCGGAAGTGCAGCCCCGCAAACATTCCCGGGTCGATGCGGATGCCGTACATTTTACAGCGCGGCAGCGTAAAGCTGTATACATTCTGCGCATCCCGGTGTGCCCACACGCGGTAAATGGCGTCGTATTCTTCCATATTCGGGCGCATCTTATAAAACACGCATATCTCGCCCGGATCCATGTTCAGATCTTCAATATACAGCGTAACGCGCCGGACATAGACAGGCGCGCCCCCGGGCGATACCAGCGACAGATCCAGATCCATGCGCGGGTCAACGCTCAAAGCGGTGTACCACATGCCGTCCTGCTCCAGATCGCGCAGGGAAAAGGCGTCCGTACGGTCGCCCATAATTTCGATCGTCTGCACATCGCCCGCCAGACGGCGCACGCCGTCCTCGGCCACGCCAAACAGCACAGACACCAGGCTGCCCGCCAGAAACACCGCATAGCACAGCGCAATCAACCGTTTGCCGTTCCCCCGCACCGAAGCCAGAAGTTTCCACAGCCGCTTCATGACGCCGCCCCCTCTCCTCCGGCGGGCACAAAGCGCATCTGTGCGCCCCCGTCTTCAATCCGGTACAGCTTTGCGCCGCTTTGCAGCCCATCGCTGAACAAATAGCCGTAATTCTGCACAAAACCTGCGTCCCATTGATCCATAAAGATGGCCGTGCAGCCGCTGGCGCGCAGATATTCGCACCACACCTCGCCTGTAAAGGGCTGCGTGGAAAAATACGTCACCTGTTCTTCGGTGAAAAAGTCCGGCATCGCTTCCGCCCGGCGAATGGTCTCGGGTGTAAACTCCGGCCCGCAGCCAAAGCTGTAATCCACAAAGACATCCGGATAAAACTCGTAATAATACTGGAACCATTCCAGCCCGAAAGGTGCGAACGACACAAGGAAGATGCGGTCGTCCCCGGTGAGGTACTGCTTTGCACCGGCAGCAAAAGCCTCCTGTTCGCGCCGCTCGGTATAAAAGGAATCCGGGTAATCCAGCACGCAGAGCTGCGGCTGCACAAATGCGTCCGCACGCCAGAGGCATCCGCCGCACAGCGCCAGCAGAAACAGCGCGCCCAGCCCGCCGGGCGCCGAATTTTTCAGCGAGGCGCACAGCATCGAAACCGCCAGCACAAACCATCCGATGTAATACGGATAGATATAGCGGTTGTAATCGCCCAGCGCGTACCCGAAGTCTCCCTTGAATACATAGACATAGGTGAAGCCGATAAAGATATAGTACGCCGCAAACCCCAGCGTGCTCCACAGGGTCACCCACGCAGTGCGGATCCTCATGCGTTTGTCACCCAGCAAAAAGGCAGCAAGGAAAACGGTCAGGATCAGTGTGATCACGATCGCGCCCGATCCGTTCAGCAGCTTACCGAGGCGCGTCTCCTGGCCGCCAAGGCTGAACATCGTTACCCTTGCAGCATATAACGCCTGCCGCATCGACTGCATGATCTGCGTAAATTTCTCCGTGCGTCCAATGCCGGCAAGCTCGCGCAGGCCGGTTACCACCATCTGCGCCATACCCATATTTTCCGCACCGCCGATATCGAACCGGTTCATGCCGAGCACCGCGGACATATGCGCCGCCCAGCCAAGAAACGCCGCCACAGGCGCCGCTGCGAGCGCGGCGCACCAGCAGAGCCTGCCCCAAAGCCCTTTCAGGCGGAAAAACGGCACATCCTCTTTTTCCAAAAACAGCAGGTCAAAGCAGACGATGGCCGCGGCGATCAGACAGAGTGCAAAGCCCGTATCCTTTGCAATGCATGTGGCCGTAACGGTCAGCAGCGTACCCAACAGCACTGCGGGCGTTTTTTTGCGCGGCGCAAAATACAGCACCATCTCCGCGCCGAACAGAAGCCCCAACGGGATATCGGCATAGGCGTTCATATAAACCGTCCGCACATAGATGTCACGGTAATAGACCGTCATCAAAAACGGCGTCAGCGTCAGCACAGTGGCCGCAGGTACGGCAAGGTACCACTGCCTGCGCCGCAGCATGGAAAAGGCCGCCGCAAATACGGCAAAATACAGCATGTCATATGCCGCATACACCTTCCACGGCACAAACGCGGCGCCGAGAAACTGGAACGCATAATCCAGCATGATCAGCCCCGGCACGAATGTGGTGGCGCGCATTCCGCCCGGATGATAGGTATAAAGCTGATTTTCTGTTTTTACCACCTTTGGCGCGATGCCCCAAAAGCTGAACTCGTCCCATTCGCTGAAAATCGGTTTGCGCACAGCGAACAGAACGCACACCGCCAGCGACGCCAGCACAAAATAGACGAACGCAGGGGAAAAAACATCCCGCAGCACCAGTGCTTTGCGGTGCAGCCACAGCCACACGGCGGCGGCAAGCGCGGCGAAAAACCACAAAATGCCCGCCGGGAGCAGCAAATGCACACTGCCCAGCACGCTGTACCATACCATGGTGCCGCACAGCACAAACAGCGGCGCCGCGCCGCTGGAGACGCCCGTTTTCACATGAACAAACAGGCACAGCGCCAGCAGCGCGGCAAATGTGATCAAAATTTCCAAAAAAGCGATCAAGCAATGCACTTCCTTTTCTTACGCAGGGCCCGACCTGCGGCGCCGGGCCAACCGGCGGCGCACAGCCCGTTTCCGGCTCGTACCAAGCGTTCTTCCGGGGATGCAGAACTTTTGCGGCGCGCCCGCGCGGCTGCGTCTCTGCCCCGCCTTTTATGCCTCAATATAATACCGCTGGAACAAAAGCACCGCACTCACCAGCGCCCACAAAAACGAAAGGTGCAGCACCCGCCATGCGGGCGGCGTCTTCTGCAGCTTGCCGGCCCGCAGCTCCTGCAGGGCCATCGTGCGGCCCATCAGTATGGCTGCCAGCACCAGCAGCGCAAAAAATGCCGGCAGCAAATAGCGCGCCTGCACGCCGTTGATCTCCGGCAGGGTGACGGGCGTACACGTCAGATACATCCCCGTATAGGTAAACGCATACAGCAATACCGCCGAAGCACCCATCGCCCAGCCTGTTTTGCGCGGCGCACACGCTCCCTCCAGTGCGCTGCACCCGGCGGCAAACAGCAGAACAAGGGGCGAAACCATATTGATCAGCTCAATTTTCACATCCAACTGCCCAAAGGCGCCCATGGAAAACAGGCAGAAGCCATCCCGGTACAGCGTATAGCAAAACACCGCCGCGTAGCGCGGCAAATTGGAAAAGATAAAGCGCACCTGTGCGGCCGGGTCGATGTTGGGATCAAAATATTCAAACGACCCATAGTTGCTGGCCAATGCCGTATACCCGTTCAGCAGTTGGAACGCCAGCAGCCCTCCTGCCAGCACAATGCCCAACACCAATCCGCGCCGGGCCGCCGGGGAGAGCGGCTTTTTGCCCGCGCGCCCGATGTGCACATTCTCCCAAAGCGGCGGCAGCGCCAGAAGCGGCAGTAATGCGATCGTCGTGTTTTTTGCATAAAACGTAATGCCAAAGCACAGCACCAGAACAACAAGGCGTTTCGGTGTGACAGCATCGGACAGGCAGATGCCAATGAAGATCCAGATAAGCCCCAAAAACATGCTGTCCGAGCTGCACGAGCCCACGATAAAGAGCGTGATCGGGCACATCATCACGGCGATCAAAACCGCCGTAAAACGCCCCGCGAACCAAATTGCCGCGCCGCACATCGCCGCATAGGCCAGCAAATTGGTGATGCGCGCCAGGTACATGCACGCCATTGCGTCTGCGCCCAGCAGCCGGCCGACCGCAACACCCACTGCCTGCGGCAGATAGGGGATCAGCTGCTGCACCCTGGTTGATGCATTCCATGCCGTGGCCCCCGCGGCAACATCCTGCGCATAGCGCCGGTATCCCGCGGCAAGTCCCCCCTCCTGTGTGTGCGCGATGGCACCGTTGAAGTAGCGCATCAGCAGATCGACATCGTCGGGATAGTCCTCCTGCTGGTTGAACAGAAAGTTCCCGCTGCCGATCGAGTACGCGCGCAAAAAATGCTCGCTTTCATCCGGCGCCTGCAAAGGCGGATTCGCAAACACAAAAAACAGACCTGCCAATGCCGCCAGCACTGCTGTCTTCAGCGCCAGATCCTGGCGCAAAAAATGCGCGCAGAGAAGCACCAGCAGATAGACAAGCGAAAAAATGCCGCACACTGCCCCCGTCAGCCAGACGGCGGAGCCCGGCGCATCCTCGCCCAGCGCGTAGATTACGCGCCAATAATATACCAGCGCGGCGCCGCAGAAAAGCACCACGGGATAGCCGCACAGCCAGCGCACCCATGATTTTTCCCAAAGCCGCGCACATTTTTGCATCCAATTTGCCATAAACACACCCATCGCAGCACAAAAGCGCATCGGGCTGAAGCTTTCCGAGCCTGTCCGATCATCCCACCGGGAAGCTGCAGACACTTCTCACTGTCAAAACAGTGTCCTGCACCGCGTATCTCATTGTTTGATTGCCGGATCCCGGACATCGCCGTCACAGGTTGTATTCATCCGTTTTATAACGGCCCAGATTGCCGCGCAGCCACGCGATGGTCTCGGCAAGGCCCTCCTCGAACGTATAGGCGGGCTTCCATCCCGTCAATGTACGCAGGCGGGTGGAATCGCCCAGAAGGCGCTCCACCTCGCTTTTGCCCGGGCGCAGGCGCTCTGCCTCGCACACCACCTTTGCGGCAGGGTTGATCTGGCGGATCAGCTCCTCGGCCAGCGCGCCGATGGAAATCTCGCGCCCGGTGGCGATGTTCAGCTCCTGCCCGATGGCGGCTTCACAGTCCGCGATGGCCATAAAGCCCGCCGCGGTATCCTTTACATAGTTGAAATCCCGTGTGGGCGCAAGGCTGCCCAGGTGGATCTCGGTGCGCCCGGCCAGCAGCTGCGTGATGATGGTGGGAATCACAGCGCGGGCAGACTGCCGCGGGCCGTAGGTGTTGAACGGCCGCACGATGGAAAGCGGCAGATCAAAGCTGCGCCAGAAGCTCTCGGCCAAACGGTCGGCGCCAATCTTGGTAGCGGAATACGGGCTCTGGCCCTGATAGGGGTGCTTTTCGTCGATGGGCACATACTGCGCGGTTCCGTACACCTCGCTTGTAGAGGTAATCATCAGCCGCTGCGTACCCAGATCGCGCGCAGCCTGCAGCACATTCAGCGTGCCTTTGATGTTGGTATCCACATAGCTGTCCGGCGAATGGTAGCTGAACGGAATGGCGATCAGCGCCGCCAGATGGAACACGCGCTCCTGCCCCTGCATGGCCGTGCGCACGCCGTTCGGATCGCGGATATCGCCCATAAATACTTCGATCTCGCTGCGGATCCCGGGCGCGAGCGAATCGATCCACCCGCACGAATTGAACGAATTATAGTAGCAGAAGGCCTTTACGCGCTCGCCTTTTTTCACCAGTTCCTCAGTGAGATGGCTGCCGATAAAGCCGTCCGCGCCTGTTACAAGCACTGTATGCGCCATCATGCGCCCTCCTTTTTTGCCGCGCCCCGCGGCTCAATCCAAAGCAGATCAAAGCCCGGATGGCCTGACCGCCTTGCGGTTATTGTACCATATTCTTCCCCATTTGGCAATCAAAACGGGGGATAACGCGGTAAAAATTCGGCAAAGAGCCCTTTCTGGTACGCGCGGAAGGACCTTCGCGGCGTGGGATCGGCTTTTGCACTCCCCTGAGAAAACCGCTTTTCGCACCCCATGGAAAAGTCGTTTTTCGCACTCCATGGAAAAGCCGTTTTTCGCACCCCACAGAAAAGCCGCTTTTCAAGCGCCCATGAAAAAGCCGCCCTCTCCCAAACGGAAAGGGCGGCTTTTCACCATGGAATCAATGCAGAATATGCTCAGGGACGCTTACTGCACAGACGCGGACGCATTAATCGCTGCCAGCGAGGCGGCTGCCGCGTCAATCGGCGGCACCGCGGGCGCGGGCGCCGCAACAGGCTCCACAGCCGGTACGACATTCTCCACGGCAGGCGCCTCGTATACAGGCTCGGGCTCGGGTTCCGGCTCCGCGGCGGTCACCTTGCCGCTCAGCACCGCGCCGTCCTCAATCTTCAGGCGC
This sequence comes from Subdoligranulum sp., assembly GCA_014799685.1. Taxonomy (GTDB): domain Bacteria; phylum Bacillota; class Clostridia; order Oscillospirales; family Ruminococcaceae; genus Ruthenibacterium. The sequence goes on from JAAVHN010000029.1 coordinate 42,010, forward strand.
GCAGTTACCAGGTTGCCGTTCAAATTCGCGGAGCTCATCAGGCTCGTGAGGCCCTGCACATACAGGTTGCCCTCTAAAATGCCGCTCAGCTCAACGTTTTCGGCGTGCTTGATGTCACCCAGCAGGTGGCCTTCCGCATAGATTGCGGCATTGCCCACACAGTTCAGGTTCCCGTCCAGCTCCCCGCATACCAGTGTGAAATTGCGGCAGGATACATTGCCTGTTACCGTACCGGAGAGCGTGATGTCGCCTTTGCCAACGATATCGCCTTCGACGCAGCCCAAAATAACGAGGTCTTCTTCTTCAATCGTGATGTTCCCACGGACTACACAAGTTTTGCTGATCACGGAATTCTCCACTTCCCTTCGTATTGGCGCGCTCACCGGAGCGGGCGCTTCCTCCTGCTGTACCGAAACAGTGTTCTGCGGCTCGCGCGAAACGCGCTCGTCCTCGTAGGTATAGGCGGATGAATCATCCACAACGTCCTTTACCTTTTTAGAAAAACCCCATGCCACTGGCGAACCCTCCTCTTTCAAAATATGATTGGAATTAATATTTATCCATCGAGCCCGCGGAATAGCTGTAATCCATCTGGGGCTCGGCAGGAACGGAAGCAGATACGCCGCTTTGGCGAACACGGAAGCCGGCCATCACCTGGCGCATCAGCGCAGCCTGAGAGGACAGCTCCTCGCTGGCCGCAGCGGACTGCTCGCTGGTGGCGGAGTTCGTCTGCACGGCGGCAGAGATCTGATCCACCTGCTCGGTGATCTGCGCAATCGCGCCGGATTCCTTCTCCACGGCGTCCGCGATCATATCCATGCCGCTCACGGCCTTGCCGGCCAGCTCAAGCGACTTCTCCAGCGCGGAAGATACCCGCTCTACAATCGTGTTGCCGCGGTTGACGGTGGTGATGGAATTGTCGATCAGATCCTTCGTCGCCTTCGCGGCCTCGTCGGACTTGGTGGCGAGGTTGCGCACCTCGTCGGCCACAACGGCAAAGCCCTTGCCGGCAGAACCCGCGCGCGCAGCCTCGACAGCCGCGTTCAGGGCAAGAATGTTCGTCTGGAATGCAATGTTCTCGATCGTGGCAATGATCTTGGAGATCTCTTCAGAAGACTTGGAGATATCGTCCATCGCCGCAACCATTTCGCGCATCGCGTCGGAGCAGACATTCAGCTCTTCGCCGGCTGCGTTCGCATCCTTGCGGGAACGGTCGGCCGCTTCCGCGTTGGAACGGGCGCTCTCGGCAATCTCGGAAACCGTCGTCGTCAGCTCTTCGGTGCTGCTGGCCTGCTGGGTAGAGCTCTGCGCCAGAGACTGCGCGCCGATGGAGACCTGCTCGGCACCGGCCGCCACCTGCTCGGAGGCCTCCGTCACCTTGCGCAGCGTATCCTCCATGCGCAGGATCAGCTGATCCACGCTCGATTCGATCGGGGCGAGGTCGCCGGGGAAGTCGGCGGTCAGCTGCACGTCGTAGTTGCCGTTCGCCATCTCGGACATGATGCGCGAGATATCGGATACCGCTTCCTTCAGCACGGTCTGGCTGGTGCGCACCGCGTTGACCATCTCGCCGAATTCATTCGCGGACTGATAGGTCGTTCTGAAGTTCAAATCGCCCTTGCTCATCGCGACCATCGCGTTCTCGGCTTCCTTCAGCGGCTCCGTGATGTCAGTCACCAGACGGAACGCCAGCAGGATGGCGATGACAAACGAAAATACGGAAAGCCCGATGCATACGATCATGATGATTGTGGCCTGGCTGCGCGCGGCCGCCACATCGGTCGATACCAGATTGTTGATCGAGGTGGAAAGCTTTTCGGCTTCATCCCGCATCGCTGTCAGGGCCGGGGTGCAGCTCTCCTGCAGCATAACGGTCGCCTCGTCCATCCTGCCGTTTTTCACGGCCTCGAGGATCTGGGCGGCCTCCGCGCGCCACGCGGTGACCCTTTGCTGGTAGGCAATATCCGCGCCGTCATCCAGCGGGTACAGCTTTTCGAACGAATTGATCGCGGAATCCACAACGTTCAGTTCGCTGAGGATCTCCTGCTCTACGCTCGCATCATAGCCGGTGATGACCATGTCGCGCAGCATGCGCCCCACGTTGTTGACATTGGCGCGCGCCGTCAAAAGCTGAATGGACGCGTTCATATCAACGGAAATCACCTCGTAGTAGCCGTCCTGCGCACGCGAGGCCGATACCTCTGCCACGACGATCGTGATGAGCGACAGCAGCAGGATGATGCCGATCGTTGCCAGCATACGCGCCTTGACTTTCATGTTTTTCATTCTTTCTCGTTCCTTTCCGATTTGAATTGGGATCCTGATTGGAATGTATATCTATTTCCGTCAGCGCCCTGCCCTCTGCAAGCTGCATCGGGCAAGGCTTTGGCGGAGAAATCCGCTCCGGCCGCGATGGCACGCAGCAGATCATTGCGCCTGGCCCGGGGTCTGGAGCTGTTCCCAGATCTCGTTCACATACTCAATGCATTCAAAATAGGTGCGGGAGATCACATCGGGGGGCAGCCCAAGGTTCTGCGCGCTCACGCTCATGCCCGCCCAATCGGCGTTCTCGTAGCACAGCACCACGTTAAAGAGGTCGCCCGCCGGCCCTTCGCCCGTCGTCAGGGCGGTTTTGATCTCGTCGACGATGGGCAGCTCGGCCAGCGCGCTCTCGATCGGCGCCTCCATCAGCGTTCCCAGTGTGGAGAACATGCCCATCATATACGCCTCGTTCCTGGAGAGCGGCACCCCATGCGCGTACTGCACCAGGTTCTCGCAGAATTTGCCGCGCTGGAACGACAGCTTGATCAGCTCATCCTGCACGCCGCCGCCGTCCTGCTTGAAGCTGAGCAGGTAAATCCACTGCTTCAGCTGGCCGATACCCAAAATCACAAGCGCCTGCTGCACGGATTTTACGCGGTTGCGGCGGGCAAAATACGCCGAATTCACCAGCTTGAGCAGCGAAAACGCCAGCGTAACGTCGCGCGAGATGATGTCGGCGATCTCGGTCGTATCGGGTTCGTCCTTCGTCACAGCAATCATCAGCTGGAAGAAGTTGCTCTGCATGTGGTCCGTGCGGCGCACCTTCTGCGTTTTCTGCTCGGCCACATACGAGCCCTGATAATAATCGCAGTCCAGCGCCTTCGCGTGCTCCAACGCCTCGGCGCTGTTCACATTGTATGCCGCAACCTCTTTGCTGAAGCTGTGCGCAACGCGCGTGATGTTTTCCAGCGATCCGGTGTCGTCGGAAAAATCCACCTTGATGATATCCACGACATCCAGAATGCCGAAGTAGCGCGGGGAAAAGGTAAATCCCTGTACCGCCACGCGATATCCCTCTTTTTTAAAGCGGTAGATGATCTTCTGCGCAACGGGATGAATGATCGTGGCGTCGTCGATCTGGATGACCATCTTGTCTGCCGGGAACATTTTGGGGATATTCTTCATCAACAGGTTCGACGTAAAGGTAAAAAACGCCGTTTTTCCGTCGAGGAACGTTTCCCCGTCCATGTTCGTCAGAAACTGCTCGATGGCCGAAGCCACGCTTGCGCCCTCGTCATCCCGCATATACAGCGAATTGACATCCTCTTTATAAAGGATCTCATAGGCGACAACGTTGCGCGATTTATCCACAATGGGCTGCCGGACAATGTAGGTATCCATTGTTTCCCTCCTTTTTTCTGGCGCTCTTGTCAGAAGCCGTACACCCGGGCGAAACGGCCGCGCGAGCAGAATAAATCCCGCCCGAACAGTACTTTATGCCTGCAGATGCCGCTTCTGAACCTGATAAAATGAAAAGGTATGCAAAGCCTTCGCCCGCGCTTCTCATTTTTCCCAATAAATCTGGACCTCGTCGCCGTCCACAATGGATTCGAGGAACGAGACCTCCTCCTGATTGCGCTTCAGGACGGCCTTCCCCTCCGGCTTGCCAAGATCGATATCGGTGACGAAATTGAGCAGATCGAAGAATTGGTAGCTCTGCCCCTCCGGCCGCGGCGGAAGCGTGACATGCCGGCCGTTCAGCCGGATGGCGACTGTCTTCCCCTGCACTGCAGGCGCGGGCGGCGCGTCGGGCGCCGGCGCCCCGGCCGCCTCCTTTGGCGGCGATGCCGGCGCCGCCTCGGGCGCGGCGGCAAGCGTGACGCGGTCGCCCTCCTGCAAAGCATCGTCCAGCGCGCACGGCGCACCGTTCAGCAGCAAATCGTCGATGTGAACCGCCAGATCCTCCGCCGCGATCAGCTCGCCGATCGTGCGCACCGAAAGCAGCTCCACGCGGTCGTTCTGCGCAATCTCGTCGTCCGGCCCGGCCGCAAACCCATTGATGCGCACGGCCGTGCCCGCCCGGTACGGCGTTCCGAACAGCTCGATCCCGATGCCGGGCACCTCCCCGGCCACGTCGCGCACCGCAGCGTGCGCGTTCTCGCCGTCCTGCGCGGGCACAAAGACAATCTTATCGCCCTCCTGCACCGGCGAGGTAATGCCGGCGGGCGCGCCGTTCACCTCGATGCGGGCAAGCTGCGGGATGCCCCCGCGCAGCCTGCGCTCCTCGCCGTTGAACGTGAACGACAGGCTCTCGCCCGAATGCCCCATGATGCGGCGGTATTCATAGCCGCCGCGCAAAAGCACATCGATCACGCGCAGGGTACTGCTGTTCAAAAGGCGCACGCGCTTTTCGTTCAGCAGCACCGTGGCCTCCTCCTGCCCGTTGTTGTGGATGGCCGTGATGGCGATGCCCACGGGCGTGGCGTATTCCACGCTGAGATATTTTTCGTCGGCGCGCACCGAGCGCTTGATATAGTTGATGCCGCCGTTGGCCACCTTGTTTTCCTCAACGCCGAGCTTCTCGGCCACGAGGGGCTTTAAGCCCGGCGTGCGGCTGCCGCCGCCCACAAGGAATGTCGCGGTGGGCGGGCCGCCGTTGGCCTCCAGTATTTTCTGTGCGATGGAATTGGCCAGCTCGCTCACGGCGGGGTGCAGCTTTTCCAAAAACGCCGCGCGTTCCACCGAGAGGCTGTTGCCGAGGATATCGGTAAATTCCAGCTGCTGGGCATCCTCGCGCCCGGCCTCGCGCTTGAGCCGCTCGGCCGTGCTGAAATCCACCAAAAACTCCCGCATCACCTGCTCGGTGATCTCGTCTCCGGCCACGGTGGACATTGTATAGGCCACGACGCTGCCCTTGTTGGAGATGGCGATATCCGAGGTGCCCGCGCCGATATCCACCAGCGCGATATTCAAAAGCCGCAGCTCCTGCGGGATGACGGCGTTCATCGCGGCGATCGGTTCGAGCGTGACGCTCGCCACCGAGAGGCCCGTGCTCTCCATCGTGGTATATAAGCTCTCGATTACCTCGTCGGGCAGGAAGGTGGCGATGATCTCCACCTTCGCCTTTTTGCCCCGGTGCCCGAGCAGTGTGGAAAAGCTGTAGCCGTCCAGCGTGTACTGTGTGACGGAATACCCGGCGCAGCAAAAGGCCAGCCCGTCGCCCTGCCGGTGCATCAGCTCCTCGTAGGCCTTCTGCACCGCGCGCGATTCCAGCGTGAACAGCTGCCGGCGGTTCACGGGCAGATCGCCCATCTCCATCTCGTATTCGGCGCGCTGGGTGTGCAGGATGCGCCCCGCAGCCGCCACATGTACCTCGCGCAGCGCGGTGCCGAGCGATTTTTCCACGGCCGCGCGCACCGTGCGCACAACACGGGCGGTTTTTTCGATGTCCTCAATCTGGCCGTCTATCATCGCGCGCTCGGTATGCTCGGCGCTCTCGACGCAAAGCACCTCGAAGCCGTCGTCCTTTTGGGCGCAGACAACGCCGATGACGCTTCTTGTGCCGATGTCCAGCGCGAAGATCAACTGTTGATTCTCCATCTTCTGCGGCTTCCCCATCCCGTCAATATCCCAGCCGGCGGCTTTTGCGGATCTGATCCTGCTGCACGCGCAGCAGATACCGGTCGAGCACCTGCTCCAAACGCTGGTTCACATTCCGAAATGCCATTCCGTACAGCGCCTCCGAGACCGATTTTTCCCGGGCGCTCATGAGCTTGAGGTCAATTTCCTCGATCGTCTCATACATCGTCAGCCGCAGCTTCAGCGCCCGGCCCCCGAGGTTGGCGTTTTTGTCCGCCTCCACCAGGCAGCCGCCCATGCTGATATCCCGCACATTGACGGGCTCTTCAAACAGCTTCTCGCCATATCCCCCGTCCGGGCGCATGGCGTACACCAAAAGCGTCCCTGGGCTGTTGATCGTCACGCGGTAGGTTTTTCTCTGCTCCGAACCGGCGCAGAGCACCATGTTGTCCACACGCAGGCGGTCTTTCGTGGAATAATACACGTTCCCCACAAATACATGCAGGCCGTCCTCCATCCCGTACACAACCACCTTGATCTGTGTGCCCATCGCGATCGAGGGCAGGCCGTTTTCATTCTCGATCTCGATGGAATCCTCTTTCATCCTTACCGCAAGGCCGCTGCCCAGCAGCGCATTGTCCATTCCCTGCAAAACACATTTCAGCCGTTTCGGTTTCTGCCGCACAGGGTCCCGCCTCCTCTTGAGTTGCTTTTCTCACACACCATATGCCTTACCGGCCTCTGCCGCCGATGCCGGTGAGACCGTTTTTGATGGAATCCGACGTTTTGAGCAGCTGCACGTAGATGGCCGCAACGATCTCGTACAACTCCGGCGGGATGGTCTTGCCCACCTCCAGCATGCACAGCATTGAGGCCGCGCTGTCGTCCCGGAATACAGGGATCCCCTGGTTTTCCGCAATGTCGATGATCTTATCCGCAATGTGCCCGTAGCCGGACGCAATGACGATGGGCGCCGCGTCCTCCTCCATGCTGTAGCGCAGGGCGACGGCCTTGTTCTTTTTAGACTCTGACATCGACACCCGTCCTTTTATATGGAAGCGATTTGAACACGTCCATCAGCGAACGCGGCCGCTCCAATTTATCAAACCGGATCTCTCCGAACTGATACTCCGTATTGCGGATGCACCGGCGCAAATCGAGCTCCATATCGCGGTACGCGCCCACATAGGCGGGCGGGCACAGCAGCGAAAAATCCACGGTGTTCTGCTGCACATACAGCTCCAGCTCGAAATGGCCGATGCCTCCCACGTCGAACACCAGCAGCATATGCACGGCGTCCTCGTCCCCGCCGCGGCGCTCGCGGTCGTCCTCGTTGCCGTGGGGGTTGATCCAAATCTCGGCAAACACCTGCGTATCCTGATACTGCACGGGGATCACATAGTGCAAAAGCGGCGTGAAGTTGCACGGCGAGGAGAGCAGGCTGTGGATAATCCGCTCCATCTTTTCGGAGTTGACGATCAGCGGCTCGTCGCTTTTCAGCTGCGCGTTCAGGATCTTGGCCAGCACATCCATCACGGAATCGGGCTTTGCGTTCGGCTCGCGCGCCGCCTCCTCGCGCAGCTGCTGCGCCGCAAAGGCGCTGTCGAGGTGCTTTTGCAAAAGCTGCAGAAGGTTTTCGCGCTTGGCGTCGCCGTACAGCTGGCTGAGCAGAAAGCTTGTGGTCTCGCGCAGGTAGTGGGGGTTATCGTTGAAGCGCGAAAGGTTATAAAGCGCCATCGAGACGACCTTTTCGAGCTTCGGCGAATAGAGCAGATTGTCCTCTAACTGGCCGAAAAGCTCCAGTGCCTCCCGCTTCAGCTCGGGGAAGCGCTCTTCGGAGCCCTCGGCGCGGTATTCCTCCGCCAGCTGTGCCAGCGCGGCGGACAGCGCCTTGCTGGGCGCGATGGAGCGCGAGAGAAAATCCAGGCTGTTTGATACCGAGCCCAAGATCTCGCGCTTGGACACCGTCAGCGTCAGCGATTTTAAAAAGGCGAGCACCGCCGTCTGCAGATCCTTCTGTTCGGGGCGCTCGGCCAGCTCCGCGCGCAGAAAATCGAACAACTCGCCCTTGAACGAGCAGGTGTCGTATTCCTGGCGCACCAGCTCGGCCCCGATGTCCTCCGGGTTCACCATCAGCTGCTCGAACAGCTGCTCGATCTCCTCGGTGAAGGGCTTGTTGTTCACCGGCAGCAGCTTGATCATTTCCTGCATTGCGAAAATGTTCTTCAGCGTTGCCGCCGCGACGGTGGGATCCTTGAGCATGTTCATCAAAAGCGCGCTCGTTTCCTCGCGTTCCACGAGCCCGTTGTTCTGCTTTAAGATCTCCGTCTGCGGGTTGGTCTTGACGACCTTTGCAATCTCCTGTAAATTGAATTGGGAGTTCAGCGCCATGTCGCCCTTGGGCTCCATGCTCTGCGTCCGGTTAACCAGAGGGGTAGTGATTTTTAAAATATCTGCCATCGCAACCCCTCCTATGCGGCACTGTCCAAATCTTTGATTTGGGTAACAGCGCCCACGCAAGGGACGCCCGTGAATCGTGCACGCGCAGCGTGCGCGATGAGCGGCCTGCGGCCCACTGCTCTCCCTTCTTTTAATAATATTCGATTGAACGCGCAAAAACTTAACCGCGCTTTGTTGATTTTTTATATTTCCAGCCGAATAACAAGATGAAATAAGGTTCAGGGGGGATATTTATGCCAATGGATTTTGACCCGAACATGGAACCAATGGAGCTGCTTGTGTACGAGGATACAACGCTGCTCAACCAGTTGGATCAGATCCTTTTGGATTCTGAAAAATCAAAGGACCTCAGTCACGAAAACATCAACGAGATCTTCCGCATCATGCACACCATCAAGGGCTCTGCCGCGATGATGGGCCTGAACGGCATCTCTACGCTCGCGCACGCCGTTGAGGACGTGTTCGCCATCATCCGCGAGACCCCCGAGGCGCTGGCCGGTGTAGCCGAGCAGATCTTCGATCTTGTATTTCAGGCGTCGGATTTCCTGAAATCGGAGATCGAGTCGCTGCAGAACACCGGCGAGGCGAATGAAGACCCCGCCGAGGCCGTCGCCGAGCTGCACGCCCTTGCCGCCGTGCTGAAATCCGGCGAGCAGCCCGCCGCGGCGGCTCCCGCGGCTTCTGCCGCCCCCGCGGCGGCTCCGGCTCCCGAGGCCGGCCCCGCAGAGGAAGGCATGTACCACATCCGCGTCTTTTTCGAGGATGGGTGCGAGCTGGAAAATGTGCGTGCCTTTGTGCTGATGACACAGCTGAAGGGCCTGTGCGACGAGCTCGATTCCGACCCGCCGCATCCCGAGACGGATTCCAGCCTGTGCGCGGGCATCCGCGCGAACGGCTTTTTGATCAAGTGCCGTCCGTCCGATTCGATCGACGAGATCTGCAGCACCATCGAATCATCCGTCAACGTAGACCACTATGAGGTTCTGACATCCGAAAAAGAGGAAGAGCCCGCCCCGGCCCCGCAGCCGGAGGCGCCTGCGCCTGCCGCGGCCGCACAGCCCGCCAAGCCAAAGCCCGCCGCGCAGCCCGCGGCCGCATCTGCGCCTGCACCCGCGCCCGCCGCTGCGCGCCCGATGCAAAGCCTCATCAGCGTGAACCAGGCAAAGCTCGATCACCTGATGGATCTGGTGGGCGAGATCGTCACCACGGAATCCATGGTCGTCAACAGCCCCGATCTGCGCGGGCTGAAATTGGACAACTACAACAAGTCTGCCCGTGAGCTGCGCAAGCTGACGGACGAATTGCAGGACGTTGTGATGTCCATGCGCATGGTGCCGCTGACGGGCGTATTCCAGAAAATGAACCGCATCGTGCGCGACATGTGCAAAAAGCTGGGCAAAAAGGCCGAGCTTGTCACCGTCGGCGGCGAGACCGAGGTGGACAAGACCATCAACGAGGTGCTGGGCGATCCGTTCATGCATATGGTGCGCAACTCGATGGATCACGCCATCGAGATGCCCGAAGAGCGCGTAGCGGCCGGAAAGCCCGAGACCGGCACCATCACGCTCTCCGCGCAGAACGTAGGCGGCGAGATCGTCATCTCCATTGCGGACGACGGCTGCGGCCTGAACCGCGAGAGCATCCTGCGCAAGGCCGCGAACAACGGCCTGCTGATGAAGGCCGAGGAGGAATACTCCGACCGCGAGGTATACAGCATGATCATGCTGCCGGGCTTCTCCACCAATAAGGAAGTGACGGAATTCTCCGGGCGCGGCGTCGGCATGGACGTTGTGCAGAAGAACCTGGAAAAGGTGGGCGGCTCCATCTCGATCGACAGCATTCCCGGCAAGGGAACCACCTTTACCATTAAAATCCCGCTCACGCTGGCCATTGTGGACGGCATGGAGCTGGCGGTGGGCAATACGCTGTTCACGCTGCCCATCTCGTCGATCAAGGAAAACTTCAAGCTGTCGGATTCCACGCAGCTGGTACAGGATACCAACGGCGCTGAAATGGTGCTGATCCGGGGCGAGTGTCTGCCCATCATCCGTCTGCACGAGCTGTACAATTTAGAGACGAAGGTGACGGATTTGGCGGAGGGCATCCTGATCCTCATCAGCAGCGGCCGCAAATCCGCGTGCCTGTTCGTGGACGAGCTGATCGGCGAGCAGCAGGTGGTCGTCAAACCGTTCCCGGCGTTCTTCAACAAATACCCCCTCAAGCAGATCGGCCTGTCCGGATGCAGCATCCTCGGGGACGGCTTCATCAGCCTGATCCTCGACAGCGGCAATCTGCTGGCGAAATACAACTGAGCGAAAGGACGGATATTATGGCGGATAATACACCACGCACTGAAGTGAACGACGATCTCGTCGGGCGCTTCCTGTCATTCAATATCGGAGATTCCCTGTACGGGATCGAGCTGCCGTATGTCATCGAGATTGTCGGCATGCAGCAGATCACGGTCGTGCCGTCATTGCCGTACTACATTCTCGGCATCATGAACCTGCGCGGCAAGGTGGTGCCGGTCATCGACGTCCGGATGAAGCTGAATCAGGAGCAGCGCCCCTATGACGACAAAACCTGCATCATCATCACGCAGATCGAGGAAATGCAGGTTGGCCTGATCGTGGACAGCGTAGCCGAGGTGCTGTCCAGCACGCAGACCGACAAGATGCCGCCGCCGGAGATCCCCACGAATGCCGAAAACTACATCCATTCCATCATGCATCTCGACGGCAAGGTCGTCCTGTGCCTCGACTGCGAAAAGTTCTTTTCCTCCGAGCTGAAAATGTAACTGCGGTTCCCGGCCGCTTGCTGATTCTATCCTATTGTATGAGGAGGCAGCCGTCGGGCGCAGCCGCATCGCATACAGTGCGCCGGAAAAGGCGGGGATGTTCCCCCGCTCCGGCATCCATCGGACGATCCTTTTTAAACCACCCCAAACCCGGCGGTCTGTACCGTCGGGTTTGAGTGGGGTACGGACGCAGTTTTTCTTTGGCGCCCTGCCGTTTTGTGCGTGCAGCCGGCCTGTTTTTTCAGCGTTTGATATGCGGAACCCTGTTTGTGCCGGCCTTGCATCGGCCCACGTTTAGTCTATAAGAAAAGAGTGTGGTAAGCAATGAGCAGCAACAATTCCCATGTAAAAAACAACCTGCTGGAAATGACCGATCAGGAATTTACCCAGCTGAGTAATTTTGTCAAATCGCGGTATGGCATCGATCTGACGCAGAAGCGTACGATGATCCAGGGCCGCCTCACACATGATTTGCGTACCCGCGGTATAACCTCTTTTCAGGAATATCTGAAGATCCTCGACAATGATTCCTCCGGCACCGAGATCACCAACCTGCTCAACCGTCTGACAACGAACCTTTCATACTTTTTGCGCGAAAACGAGCATTTTGATTTCATGACGAAGGTGATCATCCCCAATTGGGAGCGCACGATCAAGAACCACGACGTGCGCATCTGGAGCGCCGGCTGCTCGGCCGGGCAGGAGGCGTACACCACGCAGATGGTCATTCACGAATATTTCGGCCCGCACAAGGGAACGTGGAACACAACCATCCTCGCCACCGACATCTCGATGAAGGTGCTGAACAAGGCGCGCAGCGGCATCTATACGCACGAGGAGCTGAAGGATATCCCCCCCGCGTGGAAATCCAAGTATTTTGTCCCCTCCGGCCCGGATTCGCTGCAGGTGTGCGATAAAATCCGCCGTGAGGTTGTGTTTAAGCCCTTCAACCTGATGGACAACATCAACTTCAAGGGCGGCCCGTTCGATCTGATCTTCTGCCGCAACGTGATGATCTACTTCGACACCGAGACAAAGAAGCAGCTTGTCAAGCGCTTCTATGATTGGACAAAGCCGGGCGGCTACTTCTTCATCAGCCATTCCGAAAGCCTGAACAGTCTGGATTCCCAGTATAAGTACGTGCATCCCGCAATCTATCAAAAGCAGGTGTAACCATGGCAAAAATACGTGTTTTGATCGTGGATGATTCCCTTTTCTTCCGTACCTCCTTGCAGCGAATGCTGCGGAAAGATCCCGAGATCGAAATCGTCGGCATGGCCTACGACGCATCCGACGCCATGCAGAAGATCCAGCAGCTGCGGCCCCAGGTGGTTACGCTCGATGTTGAGATGCCCAAGATGAACGGCATCGAATTTTTGGGAAAGCTGCTGCCCGTATACAGCGTGCCGGTCGTCGTTGTCAGCAGCGCGCCCGTGCGGGTATTCGACGCGCTCAGCGCCGGCGCGGTGGATTTTGTGCGCAAGCCGGAGCTGAAATCCCCCTCGGATTTTGAGGCGTTCGCGGCCGATCTTGCGGAAAAGATCAAAGCCGCCTCCCTGGCGCATGTGCGTTTGAGAGCAGCCGCACCGGCTGCGGCTGTGGATAACACTGCGCGCACGGCATCTCCGATGCGCTCCTCCGTTCCCATGTCCCCGGCGGTATCTGCCGCTGCCGCTGCCGCATCGGCGGCCACTCTGCGTTCGCCGATGACTGCCGCTGCGATAAGCGCAACCAAAACGGATACGCTCATTGCCATCGGCGCCTCCACCGGCGGCACGGAGGCCACCATCGCCGTGGTGAAAGACCTGCCCGCCTCCACACCGGGCATCGTGATTGTACAGCACATGCCGCCGGTATTCACGAACATGTATGCCCAGCGGCTGAACCGCATCTGCAACATGAGCGCCGTGGAGGCCACGGACATGATGCGTGTGGAGCAGGGCAAGATCATCGTCGCCGCGGGCGATTACCAGCTGCGCATCATGCGCGACGCACAGGGCTATTACGTCACGGTGCGCCCGGGCGAAAAGGTGAGCGGCCACTGTCCCTCGGTGGACGTGATGTTCGAATCGGCGGCGCTGGCCGCCGGGGCGCGCGCTGTCGGCATTTTGCTGACGGGCATGGGCCAGGACGGCGCAAACGGCCTTTTGAAGATGCGCCAGCGCGGCGCCTACACCATCGGGCAGGATCAGGAGAGCTGCGTCGTCTACGGCATGCCGGCCGTCGCGTTCGAGCTGGGCGCGGTGCAAAAGCAGCTGCCGGTCGACCAGATCGGGGGAGATGTTCTCGCGTATCTCAGCCGGTGAGGCAGCTCTCAGCCGGAAAGACTTTGGGCCCGCCTCTTATTGGATTCTATCCCGCTTCACAGAAAACGCCGCCGCAAAGCAATTTTGCTTTGCGGCGGTTTTTTGGGCTGTAAAGATACTTGAAAGCATTCGTTTACAGATTGCCGTCTTCTATGGGGAACGCTTGCTTTCCGGGTTGCCGGGACACAGCCGCATCATGAAAAAGGAATCTTTTACGGTTCCTTTACTTCGCCAGCGTCTTCCCAAAGCTGTCCTTCAGCGTAACAATGCGGTCGTAGCAGCCGGTTTTGCTGTCCTTGATGAAGTACCCCATGCGCACGAACTGCATGCGGGTGCCTTCCGGTACCTCGGCGAGGCTCGGCTCCAACTTGCAGCCCTCTAACTTTTTCAGGCTGTCCGGGTTCAGGTAATCGAGATAGTTGGTGTCCTCCGGCACGGCGTTCACGTCCTCAATCGTGAACAGGTTATCGTACAAACAGCAGCTGCCGTCGATGGCGTGGGCGGCGCTCACCCAGTGGATGGTGCCCTTCACCTTGCGGCCGTCGGCGGGCATGCCGTTGCCGGTCTCGAGGTCGGCGGTGCACTTCAGCTCGACGATTCCGCCGTTTTCGTCCTTGACGATCTCGTTGCAGCGCACGATATAGGCGCCCATCAGGCGCACCTCGCCGCCCAGGCGCAGCCGCTGGTACTTGGGCGGCGGTACCTCGGCGAAATCGCTCTTTTCGATATACAGCGTGCCTGTAAACGGCACCTCGCGCGTGCCGGCGGCCTCGTCGCGGGGGTTGTTGGGCAGCGGAAACGTCTCGGTTTTGCCCTCCGGGTAGTTGGTGATCGTCAGCTTCAGCGGCTCCGTCACAGCGATGCGGCGCAGCGCCGTGTCGTTCAGCTCCTCGCGGATGCAGTATTCCAGCAGCCGGATATCCACCAGCGAGTTGGCCTTCGCGATGCCGGCGCGCCTGACAAATTCCAGAATGGCGCTGGGCGTATAGCCGCGGCGGCGCAGCCCGCACAGCGTGGGCATGCGCGGGTCGTCCCAGCCGTCCACATAGTTTTCAAACACCAGCTGGCGCAGATAGCGCTTGCTCATCACGGTATTGGTGATGTTCAGGCGGGCAAATTCGCGCTGCTTCGGGTGGTGCGGCAGCGGGCAGTTGTCCACCACCCACTCGTAGAGGGGCCGGTGGTTCTCAAACTCCAGCGAACACATCGAGTGCGTGATGCCCTCGATCGCGTCCTGAATGGGATGCGCAAAATCGTACAGCGGATAGATGCACCATGCGTCCCCCTGCCGGTGGTGGTGCGCCCGCACAATGCGGTAGATGGCCGGGTCGCGCATGTTCATATTCGGAGAGGCCATATCGATCCTGGCGCGCAGCGTGCGGCTGCCGTCGGCATATTTGCCGGCGCGCATGCCCTCGAACAGCTCCAAATTCTCCTCCACGGTGCGGTTGCGGTATGGGCTGTCCTTGCCGGGCTCTGTCAGCGTGCCGCGCATCTCGCGCATCTGCTCCTGCGAGAGGTCGCACACATACGCCTTGCCCGCCTTGATGAGCGCGACGGCACACTCATAGCAGGTTTCGAAATAGTCCGAGCCGTAGTACACCCCGCCGCTGGGGGCCTCGCCGGTGAGCCATTCCACATCCTGCAAAATGGACTGTACATACTCGTCGTCCTCGCGCACCGGGTTGGTATCGTCAAAGCGCAGGTTGAACTTGCCGCCGTACTTCTTCGCGATCGACCAGTTGATATAGATCGCCTTGGCGCTGCCGATGTGCAGATAGCCGTTCGGCTCCGGCGGAAAGCGCGTGTGGATCTGCTCCGTCAGGCCGGCCGCGATATCCTCATCGATGATATCCGTCAAAAAGTTGTTCATGTTCTCCGGTGTTTCCATGGTTCATTCCTCCATTCTCGCGTTTTGAGACCTCCCGGTTTTGAAGCCTCCCCGTTTTGGGCGCCCTCTGTTTTAAGGCCCCTCCGTTTTTTACCCCTCTCAGACGCCGCGCCGGCCGGATGCCCTTACAGAATTTTTGCCCGCGGGCAGCCGTTCCAACCAGCCGGCGGTCAAAAAACAGGCCGCCGCAAAGCATCCCGTTTTGCGGCGGCCTGCATGATAAACTGCAGGATATGCGATCAGCCGGTCAAGCCTTGCTTACAGCGCGGTAAATTCGTCGATCAATGTAACGAGCTGCGCAATTTCCGGCTTTGTGATCTGCGCGTCCGCACCCAGCTGCTCGCCCTTGCGGCGCATTTCCTCATCGATCAGCGACGAGAAGAGGATCACCGGCAGCTGCTTCAGATCCGGCGATTCCTTGATCATCTTCGTCAGGCGGTGTCCGTCCATCAGGGGCATCTCGATATCCGAAACAACACACGCCACATGCGCGCGCACATCGTCGCCGCTCGAGACGATCTCGGTCAGGTAGTTCCACGCCTCCTGGCCGTTGTCCGTTTTGATGGTGTTCTCATAGCCCGCACGGTGCAGCGATTCAACAATCAGCTTCGAGAGCAGCATCGAATCCTCGGCGATCAGCACCGGCGTATCCCGGCGCTCGCGGTGGCCGAGTTTTTCGATGTCCTCGGTCTGGATGCCGGTCTGCGGGCAGATCTCGGTGACGATCTTCTCAAAATCGAGGATCGTGATCAGCTCGCCGTTGTACTCGGCGATGGCCGTCGCTACGCCCTCTTCGCCGCCGTAGATCAGCTGATCGGGCTTTTGCATATGCGTCCACGAAATACGGATGATGCCCACCACGGAATGGACGTGGAACGCAAAGTTCTGCTGATTGAAGCGCGTGACGATAAAGATATCACGCTCGGGGTTATCGGAAGGCGGCAGCCCCAGATAGTGCGCCATATCAATGACTGTAATGATCTCATCGCGCGGACGGAAAATGCCCTCGACATCCGGGTGCGATTTCTGCATCGGCTTCGTCGGCATGGCAACCTGAATCTCGCTCACCTTGGCCACGTTGATGCCAAACAATTGATCCGCCATTTTAAATTCCAAGATCTCCAATTCGTTGGTGCCGGACTCCAGCAGGATCTCAGAGCGCTTATCTTCCATGTCGTCCTCTCCTTATTCTATGAGCTAATTATTTTATTCGACGGAAATTTCCGAAAATCAATGCGCCGGCGCAAGAAAATTTGTGTCAGCGCGCATTTTTGTGCCACTGTGCGAAAAGACGCTTCGCTCCGGGCGGCCCGTCCTGTTTTGCCTGTCCTTCCCGCCCGTCCAATCCTTCCGGCGCATCCCGTTCGTCCTGTTCATCCTGCGCCTTTGGGTCTTCCCGCTCGGGCAGCGCGCTGCGCAGGCGGCGGATCGCGCGCTGCGCGGCGCCCTGCCGCATCCGCTCAGAGCGCCGTGCGTAACAGGAGGTGAAGAACGCCAGCACCGCCACGAGCGCGGCGTCCAGCACAAGGCCGGGCAGCTTCCGGCTGTCCCACGGGCGCCTTTGCGTGATTGTGCGGCCCAGCAGCCTTTCCAGCGTCTCCTGCTCCGGTTCGATGGCAACGCGGCAGATCTCGCGCCCGGTGCGCGTATCAAACACCGTCGCGGCAGCCTCAAATTCCACATCGTAGACATACCAGCGCGGGATCTCGGTCTCGATGCGCAGATCCCCCGGCGTACAGCCCTCGGGCAGCAAAATCGATGCGGCCGACGTCTCCAACTGCACCATGCCCTTCTGCTCGCCGCCGCTCCACACCTGGATCTCGGGCAGGTCCAGCGACGCGCCGTCCAACTCGTAGGGCAGGAAATTGGCAAAGCAGTAGTCCAGCAGGGCCGAACAGTCATCATAGCGGTGTCCGGCCGTGGGGCAGTCCAGCACCACAACAATGAGCGTATGGCCGTTTCGCTTTGCCGCCTCGATCATCGTATAGCGCGCCTCGGGCGTCCAGCCGCTCTTGCCGCCCAGAATGCCGTCGTAGTGCCGCGCTCCCTCCAGCAAAAGGCG
The DNA here is from genome assembly GCA_014799685.1 of Subdoligranulum sp. Taxonomy (GTDB): domain Bacteria; phylum Bacillota; class Clostridia; order Oscillospirales; family Ruminococcaceae; genus Ruthenibacterium. Next base: position 59,367 of record JAAVHN010000029.1, read on the forward strand.
GTTGTCCGTTTGAAAGCGGCGCGGATACGCCGTCTGGTTTGTGGGCGGCAGCGTATATTCCTCCATTTGCAGCAGTTCCAAAAAACCCGGCACCGTCAGGGCCCACTGCATCGCCTTCGCAAGATCCCTTGCGGTGGTATAGTGCCCGTCCGCATGGTAGCCGCTGGGGTTTTCGAAGTGCGAATGCGTCATGCCGAGGCTCCCGGCCGTCTCGTTCATCCGGCGCACGAACGCCGCAAGATCGCCGTCCACATATTCCCCCAGCACGTTTGCCGCGTCGTTGGCGCTCTCCAAAACGGTCGCGTACAGCAGCTGCTCCACCGTCAGCGTCTCGCCGGGCCGCAGCGAGATCATTGTCGAGCCCGGCCCCACCGCGGCCAGCGCCGCCTCGCTCGCCGTCACAGGCTCGGAAAGCCGGCCGCCGCACGCCTCCAGCACCAGCCCCATCGTCAATATCTTGGTGACGCTGGCCGGGAAATGGGGCGTATCCGGCTCCTTTTGCAGCAGCACCTGCCCGGAACCGGCATCCATCACAATGTAGGCCGACGCCTCCACCTCCGGCAGATCGGCGTCCGAAAGCGGCTCGTCCGAAACCACCAAAGGCTCAAGGGGCGCCGCACCGGCGGCAGGATCATCCGCCGCACGCACCGGCGCAAGCAAACCCGGCAGCAGCAGCGTCAGCAGCAGCGCAGCAGCAAAGCGCAGCAGCCGGTATCCGCGGCACGGGCGCGCCCTGCACGCAAACCCGCCGTGCCTCAATGCTCCGGCGTCGCCTTCACGCGCAGCACCGCACGCACCACGGCGGCGGCGGCATCCTTCGTGGGGCAGACCGAAAGCAGCTCCTCGATCTGATCCATCCGCGCGGCCACATAATTCGGCGGCAGGTCGTTCAAAGCAAACGCCGCCGCGCGCTTGCGGCACCGGTCGCATCTGCAGCAGTTGAACTTGTCAAAGGCGGCGTCCAACTTATCGGCCACCAGCGCCTCGGTGAGGTTGACGAGCACGATGCCATCGCCCGGCTCCGAGAGCGCCGGGGACGCAGCGGTCGTCATGCGCTGGCGCAGCGCCTCTAACTTTTCATTTGAGATCGATACCTCCGGCATTTCCTCGGCCGGAGCATCATAGGGCAGCGCCTCGGGCGCCTCTGTAGACGGCATCAGCAGGTCGTACAGGCGCTGGGTGTTCAGCTCGCTCGCGGTTTTAGCCATTCACACGCACCACCCCTCGCCGGATCAACTCGTCGGCAAGCCTTCGGTAATCCCCCACGGCCCGGCTGCGCCGCTCGGTGATCATCATATTCTCCTGCTGGATCTGCGCGCGTGTCAGCGCCACACCCGTGTGAATGAGGGTATCCAGCAGCGGCATATCCAGGCTCTGTGTAATGCTGGCGGCCGTCTCGCGCACCACGGCGCTCACCTTTTCGCGCTCGCTGTAGCGGTTGAGCAAAACGCCCGCCACCTGAATATTCGGGTTGCTGCGCAGGCGCACCTGCCGCAGCGTATCATTCAGCTGGATCAGGCCCTGCAGGCTGTAGATATCGCACAGTACCGGGATGAGGATGGCGTCGGCCGCCGTGAACGCGTTGATCGTCAAAAGGCCCAGATCGGGCGGCGTATCCACAAGGATTACATCGTACTGCGACAGCACGGGCGCAAGCGCCTGCTTGAGCAGGTATTCCCGCCCGGCGCCCGTAAATTCCACGTCCAGCGCGCTGAGCAGCAGATTGGCCGGCAGCACATCGCACGCCTCCCGATGCTGGATGGCATCCGCGATGCGGCATTCCTTTTTGATCACATGGTAAACGGTGGCGGCGGAATCGTTCCGGCAGACGGCGTTCAGGCTGAAGGAAAGGTTGCCCTGCGGATCGAAATCCACGCTCAGCACACGCAGCCCAAGGCCGCTGAGCCCCATCGTCAGGGCGTTCACCGTCGTGGTCTTGCCCACGCCGCCCTTTTGGTTCGAGACACAAATGATCATGCCCATCAGTTGATACAAGCCTCCCAAAGCCGCCGTGAGCACCACACGGCAACGCAGCGGTACAATCAAATTTTCAGAGGTCCCATCTGTTCCGGTACCTTTTTCTATTATACACAAATCCCCGTNCAAAGGCAAGGCAAAAGCGCCGCCGGATCGCAGATCCGCCGCAAATTTGTACCGTGCGCCGCGCGTCCCGCCGCTTCTTTCCGTTTCTGCGCTCTTTTCGCTTTCTCTTTCCCTTTTTTTTTGCACCGCCTTCTCCCNTCCCCTGTCCCCACGCCCACCGCTTCCAAAAGACATTCCCGCAAAAATTGATACGAAATTGATGCAAAACGCCGATTTCCCTTGCATATCCGGCGCAAAAACTGTATAATAAAAGCTGTGTCGGCGTCTTCCTTTTCCCTTTCTCCCGCGCGGGGCAGCAGACGCCGCTTTGCCCGGCACAGGAGCGTGCGGAATTTTCCCGTTTGCCAAATGCCGCCGTATCACCGGCGTTACTTGGCGAATGGAAAAATGCCTCCCTGCCCTCCGTGTGTTCCGGCAAAAACCAAATGAGAAACAACATATTTTGGAAGGGAGTCCTCGCGATTGAACACGGCATATTCCAAAAAAGAATTTGAAAAACTGATGAAGGAAAAGCTGTTCAGCGAATTTTCCATCGACATGGCCTCGGCCACGAACGAGCAGCTCTACCGCGCGCTGGCGCTTGTTGTGCGCACCCTGCTGAGCGATAAGCGCAAGCGCTTTATGTCNCGCACCTACGGCACGAACGGCAAGCAGGTGTATTACCTGTGCATGGAATTTCTGATGGGCCGCAGCCTGAAGACCAGCCTGATGAACCTGGAGCTGACGGAGGTTGCAGAGGAGGTTCTGAAGGATTACAACGTCCAGCTGGAGAAGCTCTTCGAAAAGGAATCCGACGCGGGCCTTGGCAACGGCGGCCTCGGCCGTCTGGCCGCGTGCTATCTGGACGGCATGGCCACCGACNACATCCCCGGCATGGGGTATTCCATCCTGTACGAATACGGCATTTTCAAGCAGCGCATCGTGGACGGCTGGCAGCAGGAGCTGGCGGACAACTGGCTGCCCGGCGGCAGCGTATGGCTGAAGCGCCACNCCGATCAGGCCATCGAGGTGCATTTTGACGGCGAGGTCGAGGAGGTCTGGGACGGCCAGTTCCATCATGTCGAACACAAAAACTATTCCACCGTCATCGCGCAGCCCAGCGATATGTATNTNGCGGGCTACGATTCGAACGGCGTTTCCAAGCTGCGCCTGTGGCAGGCGCTCGCGCCGGATTTTGATATGGCCAGCTTCAACGCGGGCGATTACACCAACGCCATCGGCCGCAGGGCAAACGCGGAACTGATCAGCAAGGTGCTGTACCCGAACGACAACCACGTCGAGGGCAAAATCCTGCGCCTGCGCCAGCAGTATTTCCTGTCGGCGGCGTCCATTGCGGACATCGTGACGAACCATCTCTCCCAGTACAGCACACTCGAAAATCTGCCGGATAAAGTGGCCATCCACATCAACGACACCCACCCGACGCTTGCCATCCCCGAGCTGATGCGCATCCTGCTGGACGAGTGCGGCTATTCGTGGGAGAAATCGTTCGACATCACGCGCCGCACCTTCGCCTACACGAACCACACCGTTATGAGCGAGGCGCTGGAAAAGTGGAACGTGGACATCTTCAAAAAGACGCTGCCGCGCATCTACCAGATNTGNGTCGANCTGGACCGCCGCTGCCGCGCCGATTTTGAGCANGCGTTCCCCGGCGATCAGGGCAAGATCGACTATATGGCGATCCTCGGCGACAACCAGGTGCGCATGGCGAANATNTGCTGCTATGTCTGCCANACNATCAACGGCGTATCGAAGCTGCACAGCGAGATCATCAAGCAGAGCGTGTTCCACGATTATTTCCTGTACAGCCCCGAAAAGTTCACCAACGTGACGAACGGCATCGCCTACCGCCGCTGGCTGCTGGCCGCGAACCCCGGCCTGACGAAGCTGCTGGAAGAGACCATCGGCCCCGAATTCAAGCACGACGCCTCCGAGCTGAAAAAGTTAGAGCAGTATAAGAATGATACCGGCGTGCTGAAGGCCCTGGGCGAGGTGAAGGAAGCCAACAAGGTAATCTTTGCCCAGCATCTGAAAAAGATCACCGGGCAGGAGATCGACCCGCACACCATTTTCGACGTGCAGGTAAAGCGCATGCACGAGTACAAGCGCCAGCACCTGAACGCGCTGAACATCGCGGCGCAGTACCTGTATATCAAAAACAACCCCAATGCCGATTTTATGCCCAAAACATATATCTTCGGCGCAAAGGCGGCTCCGGGCTACTATATGGCCAAGCAGATGATCCGCCTGATCTGCAAGCTCGGCATGCTGATCGACGCCGACCCCGTCGTGCGCGAGAAGCTGCGCATCGTCTATCTGGAGGATTACAACGTCACCACCAGCGAGCGCCTGATGCCCGCCAGTGAGGTGAGCGAACAGATCAGCCTCGCGGGCACCGAGGCCTCCGGCACAGGCAACATGAAGTTCATGCTGAACGGCGCCATCACGCTCGGCACGCTGGACGGCGCGAATGTCGAGATCGCCGAGGCGGCCGGCAAGGAGAACGAGGTGATCTTCGGCATGCTGACGCCCGAGGTCGACGATCTGAAGCGCTTCGGCTACCATCCCTCCACGTTCATCAACAGCTGCCCCGAGGCCGTGGAGGTGCTCAGCTTCCTCGAACGCGGCTGGGACGGCGAGAGCTTCCGCGAGGTGGTTGACAACCTGCGCACGAGCGACCCGTATATGGTAATGGCCGACTTTGTCGATTACCGCCGCGCGCAGAACGAGGTGAGTTCGCTCTACCTCGACCGGCCCACCTGGAACCGCATGAGCCTGATGAACATCGCGAACGCCGGCATCTTCTCGGCCGACCGCTCGGTCTTCGATTACGCCCGCGATATCTGGCACATCCACCCGGTGAAATAACCGGCGGCACCGCGAACCTTCCAAGCCGCCTAACTGCAAACCAGCGGAGCAGCAAACCGCCAAAAACATCGAACCGGTGAACCGGCGGAACCTTAAAACCGGCCGCACCGGCTGGTGCACCGCCTGATAAAAAACAGCCCCGGCGCCCTTTTCCTTCCGATCACGGAAAGAGGGGCGNCGGGGTTATTTTGTTCACGCAGCGAGCCGTTTGTGCGTTTTGAAAAGACGGTTTCGGNTTTCTGTTCCCGCAAAGCATTGCCCNGCATCTTAAAAGCGCGCAGACGACTACACGTTCTCCATTGCTTACGCGTCCTTTTTCTGGTAATACTGCGCCTGCGCCTCCCACAAATCGCGGTACTTGCCGGGGGCCTTCACCAAACCGTCGTGGGAACCCTGCTGCACCACCTGCCCGCGGTCGAACACGGCCACCTCGTCGCAAAAGCGGCAGGAGGAAAGGCGATGGCTGATATAGATAGCGGTCTTGTCCTCCACGATGTCGTTGAATTTGGAGTACACCTCGGCCTCGGCCTCCGGGTCCAGCGCGGCGGTGGGCTCATCCAGCACGATAAACGGCGCGTCCTGATACAGTACCCGCGCCAGAGCGATCTTCTGCGCCTCGCCGCCGGAGATCTCCACGCCGTCGTCCTCAAACTCCCGGTACAGGCAGGTATCCAGCCCCCTCGGCAGCGTTTTCAGCCGGTCCCCGAAGCCTGCCTTTTCCAGGCACTGAACCGCCCGGTCCCGGTCGTACTCCTCCGCCGCGGCCACATTGGCGCCAAGGGGCTGGGCCAAAAGCTTAAAATCCTGGAACACCACGGAGAACAACGCCAAATAGTCGGCGTAGTTATATTTGCGGATGTCGATGCCGTTCAGCAGAATCTCCCCCTCGGTGGGGTCGTACAGGCGGCAGAGCAGCTTGATGAAGGTGGTTTTGCCCGAGCCGTTCTCCCCCACCACCGCCAAACGCTCGCCCACATCAAATTTCATCGAAACGTGGCGCAGGGCCCAAGTCTCTGTGCCGGGGTATTGGAAGGATACGTCCCGGAACTCAATCTCATATTTGCGGTCCGAGCGCTTTTCCGTCGTCAGGCTGCCCTGGTACATGTTGTTTGGGATATCCAAAAATTCATAGGTGGCGCGCAGGAATTCCGCGTTGACGCGCAGCACGCCCACCAGCTCCAGCAGATTGGTCAGCCCCCCGGCCAGCCCTGCCACCGCGCCCACGTATTGGGCGACGGATCCCACCCCGAAGGCCCCGCCCAGGGCTTTGAGGCCGGCGAACAGGTAGATCACGCCGATAAACGCCTGCGAGACGGCCCTGCCGGCGGCAAAGAGGGCGCCCATGGGGCCCCGGGCGGCCCGGCCGATGGGAGAATTGGGGCCAAAGGAAGCCCCGCCGTCCATCTCCCGTTTGGCACCGGCTTCAAGAAACTGATCCTGGGCATAGGTGCGCACGTCCGTGCCCCGGTGGCGCTCCTGCATCGCGACGTAGTAAAAAAAGCCGAAGGTCCGGTTGGCCTGTGTCCCGTCGTATTTGTCCCAATAGCTCTCGCCCCGGTTGGCCAGTTTGGCGGAGAGCACCACCGACAGCATCATGAGTACCANTATCGCCGCAAGGCAACCGGGATGGTTCAGCCAGGCCAGGGGACTGTCCTGCGGCACCGGCAGCGTGAACAACCCCACCGACAGCGCCAGCGCGCCGGCGATGCGGAACATTGCCCCCATTGCTTCCATGGAAACATAGCACACCCGGTTCATCCCATAGCCGGCCCAGTTGGTGTTCTGCTCGATCTCGGTGAGCAGCGTCTGTGTTTTGGGGTCGTCCACATCGCAGAAGTCCATGCGCAGCAGCTTTTCAAAGAAAATGCGCTTGGAGGCNGGCCACAGGTGACTGCGCATGATCGTCTTCTCCCAGCCATTGGCAGCGGCCTGGATCAGCCCCATCACGGCCGTGGAGGCCAGCAGCGCCGCCAGCATCGNCCAAACCCGCCGCGGGTCTTCTCCTCCGGCAATGGCGTTCACCAGCCGCGCGGTAAAGTACAGCGGCAGATAGGGCGTCAGCGCGACCATGGCCTCCCGCGCCGCGGCGGAAAGCAGCACCTCGGGCGCTGTCTTCCACATAAGAAGCAGGCCCCGTCGGGTATGGGCCGCAGCCTGACGGAGCGTCAGGCGTTCCTGTTTTTCGTTATGCATCTTCCATGCCTCCCTCCGCGTAATATTTGCTTTGCAGCTCGAACAGATAGGCGTACCGCCCGCCCTGCGCCAACAGCGCCTCGTGGGTGCCCTCCTCGGCAATGCCGCCGTTTTCAATGAGCAGCACCCGGTCGCAAAAGCGGGTGGAGGCCAGCCGGTGGGAGATATACACACTGGTGCGGTTTCCCGTCAAATCGCTGTACTTTTGGTACAGATCGCTCTCGGCGATGGGGTCGAGGGCGGCGGTGGGCTCGTCCAGCACCACCACAGGCGCGTTTTTGTAAAGCGCCCTTGCCAGCATCAGCCGCTGCAGCTGCCCGCCGGAGAGATCCACGCCGTCCAGATACACCTCGCGGCCCAAACGCGTATTTTCCTGCCCGGGCATCTCCCGGATCTTATCCGCCAGCCCTGCGCGTTCAAGACAGTCCCACATNCGCGGCAGGTCTACGTCCTTNTGCTGCACCTGCCCCACATTTTCCGCCACGGTGCCAGCCAGCACGGAAAAATTCTGGAACACGGCCGAAAAATGCTTGTAGTAATCCCGGCGGTTGTACTGCCGGATGTCCTCGCCGTCCAGCAGCACCTGNCCNNNTGTGGGGTCATAGAGGCCGCACAGCAGCTTGATGAGCGTGGTTTTNCCCGCGCCGTTGCGCCCCACCACCGCCAGCTTCTCGCCGGGGTGGAGCGTCAGGTTCACATGGGACAGCGTGTCGNGCTCCGCGCCGGGNTAGCGGTANGATACGTCCCGCAGCTCCAGCGTATACANNTGNTCCGGCTTCACGGGCAGGGGTTTGCCTTCCTCAAAGAGAAACTCCTCCGGCACCTCTAAAAACTCCCGCAGGGTGGAAAGCTCCACGCTCTGCCGGTGCAGCTGCCCCAGCCCGGAGAAAATGCCCGTCACCCAGCCNGTAAAGCCGCTGACNGCCGNNAANTACAGCACAAACTCTGCCGCGGAAAGCTCGCCCCGCAGCGCCATGGCGATGAGCAGACCGTANGCTGCGCCATTGCGCAGCAGGGCCAGCACCACGTCCAGCATGTCCGCCCAGATATGGTACCGCTGGCTTCTGGCGTAGAAATCCTGAAACAGACGGATGTTCTTGTCGTACAGCTCCGTCAGCCAGGGTGCCAGGCCGAAGATGCGGATGTCCTTTGCCAGCTTCAGATCCTGGCTGCGGGCAATGATGTAATCCGTCTTGTGCAGCAGCTTGCCCTCCTCCTCGCGGCGGCGGTAGCGCCATTCCCGGATGCGTGCCCCGGCAAAGTAGCCCGCGGCGGACAGGACGATGCACAGCGCCGCCACCCACGGCCCCACCTGGGCCAGCAGCAGCAGATAGATGATAAAGCTGATCAGGTTGGTGAGCAGCTCCGTCATCGTCTCCCAGACCGCCTCTCCGGGGCTGACATTGCCCTCCAGACAATTGCCCGCTTTTTCCATCCGCTTGATGTAGTCCGGGGCCTCGGTGTGCGGGTAGGATGTGCGGCAGAAGGTCAGGTGCAAATCCAGGCACAGCATGGAGCGCACACAGATGCGTCCAAAGATGGCGTTGCTGTCCAGATATTTCTGCAGTGCCTTCACCAGCACCATTCCCAGCGTAAACCAGACGATCAGCCGGATCAGCTGTCCGACGNAAACGCCCTGTTCCACCGCCTCCAGAATGGCCGGTACNACNAACAGCTCCAGCANNCTGGCCGCCACGCCGCAGAAGACGAGGCCCGCNGCGATCACAAGCACGCTTTTGCAGTCCCGCCAGGCCCGCCGGATCATAAAGGCGCAGTTGGAGGCCATGCCGTAGGCGGGCTTTTGTTTTTCGATGGAAGGTCGTTTCATGTTGTTCACCTCGGGGGATATCATAGCACAAAAAGCCCCGGCTGTGCGAGCCGGGGGCTGAATTGTATTCTGTGGGGGCTGAATTGCATCCCACGGGCTTTTGCATCGTATTCCGTNGGACTGAACCGTCTCCTGCGCGGCCTGAATCCTCTTCTGCCGGCCTGAACCGTCTTCTGCGCGGACCGAATTATCCTTTGCCGGCCTGAATCTCATTCTGTTATTCGCACGCATCCTCCAGCGCCTCGCGCACCCGGCGCACATCCACAGCCGAAAACGGCCGCGGCGCGTTCTGGATGGCGCGGCGCAGTGCGGCGGNGTCTGTATAAATGCGCTCGTCCCGCACGCCGACGCGGGCATTCGGGTTTGCGAAGCAGACATACGAGCGCACCGGGCAGCTGATCCCTGCCTCCGAGAGCACCCGCGTGACNACGCGGTGCTGGCGTTCCAGCTGCAAAAGCGGGTTTTTCATGCTCTTGGCGCCGTTTCGTTTTTTCTGCGACCACCATTCCGCGTCCGTTTTGCCCGTGATCACGCCCGTGTGGTTCTTTGTCTCCACGATNAACACGCCGTTTTTGCCGATGACTGCCGCGTCCAGCTCCGCCNTNTGCCCCCGCGCGGTGAGCACGGGGTTCACCAGAATGTGGTACTCATTGGGCAGCGTCCGCAGGATGGANACCGTCTTGCGCTCNCCGGAAAGGCCGCTCTGCAAAATCGCGGCGCGCGTGCGCATCCACCGCGCGGCCAGCNCACAAACCGCCGCGGCCGCCGCCACCGCGCAGCCCATCGCGGCGGGCGGCTGCTTTTTTGCCAGCAAAAGCGCAATGTACCACACGATNAGAACGCACGGCAGCAGNGCGCAGCCGGCAGCGCCCAGCTTGAACAGCACGCGCCTGCGAACATTCGCGTTGCGCTTTTTGTGTACGAACGCCATCGCCTGTCACTCCGTGCGGAATTGATAGGTGGTCGTTTCGTGGTACGTTTCGCCGGNACGCAGCTCCACCGAAGGAAATTCCGGGTGCGACGGCGCGCAGGGATAGTGCTGCGTCTCCAGGCAAAAGCCCTGATACTGCCCATAGACGCCGCCCATTTTTCCCGGGCGCACATCGTCGGCAAGGAAATTGCCCGTGTAAAGCTGCANNCCGGGCTGCGTGGTGGTTACCTCCATCGTGATGCCGGTTTTTTCCGAGNGCGCCCGCGCNGCCAGCGCNNGCTCGCCCGGCGCCTTNTCCANCACAAAATTGTGGTCGTAGCCGCGGCACAGCTTCAGCTGGTCGTAGTCCGCATGGATGTCCTGCCCGATGGGCTTCNCGGTGGTAAAATCCATCGGCGTGCCCGCCACNGGCAGNATGCGCCCGGTGGGGCAGGTCTCGGCGTTGCCCTCNGTAAANGTNGAGGCNTTCAGCCANAGCGTCTGTTCCANNACNCTGCCGCTGGATTGGCCCTCCAAATTAAAATAGCTGTGGTTCGTCAGGTTCACGAGCGTGGGCGCATCGGTTTCGGCCTTGTAGTCCATCACGAGCGCACCGTCGTCGGTGAGCGTATAGGTGACGGTGATCTCCACATTGCCGGGGAAGCCGTCGTCGCCNGCCGGGCTCGTTCCTTTNAANACAAGGCTTCCGTCCACGATGCTGCCTTGATACACCTGCCGGCTGAACGACCCATGCAGATGGTTTTTGCCGTCGTTCGCCTCCAAATAGAATGTTTTCCCGTCCAGCGTAAAGCGCGCGCCTTCGATNCGGTTCGCGCAGCGGCCCACAAACGCGCCCAAATAGCANGTTCCCTGCTCGTAATCCTCCAGCGTATTGTAGCCCAGCACCACATCGCGCAGCTCGCCCGAATTGTCGCGCACCTCGATGCGCTCGATGGTGCAGCCGTACTCCAGCACCGTCACGCGCATGCCGGACGCGTTTTCCAAAATGTACCGGTAAACATCCCGCCCGTCCTGCGTGCGGCCATAGTATTTGCTTTGGATCGACATGGTTCTCCCCCTCTGCTTAATTCATAATTCACAATTCATAATTANGATCTGCCCGGCCGCAGCCGGATGCGGAAACGCTGTGCACGGCTCGAGCCTGCGTCTCTAAACTCTTAACGCAGGCCCTAAACGCCCGATCCGCAATTCACAATTGAAACTGCCCGGCCGCAGCCGGATGCGAAAGCCGCTGCACCGTGCGCCGCTCCAAACCTCGAAACGCTTCCCTCGAAACGCTTCACACTCATTTTCCCAGCGCGGCCGCCGCCTGCTGCAGCTTCTGCGCGGCAATTTTNGTNTTTTCGGCGTCGCCGAAGCCCGTCAGGCGGAAATAGCCCTCGCCCTGCGCGCCGAAGCCCGCGCCCGGCGTGCCCACCACGCCCGCGTTTTCCAGCAGATAATCGAAGAAATCCCACGACTTCATGCCGCCGGGGCATTGCATCCAGATATAGGGGCTGTTTTTGCCGCCGCAGTACCACACGCCCGCCGCGTCCAGCGCCGCCGCGATCACCGCCGCGTTNGCGCGGTANTACGCGATGGCCTCGCCCGTGGCCTGCCGCCCCGCATCGGTGAACACCGCCGCCGCCGCGCGCTGCACNATGTACGGCACGCCGTTGTATTTCGTCGACTGGCGGCGCAGCCACATGGCGTTCAGCTTCATGCCGCCGCGTTCGAGCGNGTTCGGCACAATGGTATAGCTGCACCGCGTGCCTGTAAAGCCCGCCGTCTTGGAAAGCGAGCAGAACTCGATCGCGCACGTCTTCGCGCCGTCGATCTCAAAAATGCTGTGCGGCACATCCTCCTCGGTGATGAAGCGCTCATACGCCGCNTCGAACAGCAGCACGGCGTCGTTCGCGTTCGCGTAGTCCACCCACGCCTTCAGCTGCGCGCGGCTGTACGCCGCGCCGGTGGGATTGTTCGGGCTGCAAATGTAGATGATGTCCGCGTGCACGGATGCATCCGGAAGCGGCAAAAAACCGTTCTCCCGCGTGGCGGCGGCGTAGAGAATGCGCCGGCCGGCCATCACGTTCGTATCCACATAGACGGGATACACCGGATCCGGCACCAGCACCGTGTTGTCGGTATCAAACAAATCAAGNATNTTGCCCACGTCGCTCTTCGCGCCGTCGCCCACAAAGATCTCGTTTGCGTCCAGCGCCACGCCGTGCCGCGCGTAATCGGCCTGCAGCGCCGTGCGCAAAAAATCGTAGCCCTGATCCGGGCCGTAGCCGCGGAATGTGGCTTTTTCGCCCATCTCGTCCGTCGCCGCGTGCAGCGCCTCCACCACNGGNCGCGCCAGCGGNAGCGTNACATCGCCGATGCCAAGGCGGATGATCTCGCGCTCCGGGTGCGCNGCCGTAAAGGCGTTCACCTTTTTGGCAATGGTGGAAAATAAGTAGCTCTGTGCCAAATTNCTATAGTTCTCATTGATTTTCATATCGGTCTTTCCCCTCTCTGTTTCTTCTGAATTCCCCTCAAATGCGGCTTTCCCGATTTTGGAAAGCCGTCTGTTCCAATGGCTGAAAGCCCTGACCCAACCGGTGGAAGGCACAGCATCNAAAACACGCCGCCGGCACCTTTCAGCCGGAAGTCCCGGAAAAATGGCGCGTCAGGGTGTCCCGGCATTCGCCCGGAACATCCCTGCATTCACCTGAAAATTTCCTGAAACTTCCTCAAACTTCCACTGTCCCNGAAAACACCTCCACGGCCTCACCCGTCATCAAAATNGTGCTCTCCGTCCAGCGGATCGTGAGCGTGCCGCCCAAAAGGCGCACCTCGATGTCCGTATTCCGCGCGCACAGCTCATTTTGAACGGCAGCNGCCACCGAGGCGCACGCGCCCGTGCCGCAGGCCATCGTCTCGCCGCTGCCGCGCTCCCACACGCGCATAACAAGGTGCGTCGCGTCCTCACGGCGCACAAACTCGGTGTTCACGCCCTCGGGGAACCACGCGCTGCGCCCGATCTCGCCGCCCAGCCGCGGCAGATCCACCGCACCGGGATCCGGCACGAAGATCACGCAGTGCGGGTTGCCCATCGAAACGCATGTCATGCGCAGATTCTTTTCGTCCGCAAGCAGCGGCACCTCGATGGCGGGCTTTTCAAAGCCCGCAAGCGGAATCTGCTGTGGCTCAAACATGGGCGCGCCCATATCCACCGTCAAAACGCCGGGCGATTTGCGCACGATGTGCTTGATGCCCGCAAGCGTCTCCACGTGTACCGTGCTGCCGTGCGCATAGCCGTGCCGGAACAGGTATTCCGCCACGCAGCGCACGCCGTTGCCGCACATTTTGCCCTCGCTGCCGTCGGCGTTGAACATGCGCATTTTCGCGTCCGCCGCATCGGACGGGCAGATCAGGATCACGCCGTCGCCGCCGATGCCCTTNTGCCGGTCGGAAAGCTGCCGCGCCAGCGCCTCCGGGTCGTCCACCGTCTGCCGGAAGCAATCGATATAGATATAGTCATTCCCGCAGCCGTGCATTTTGGTAAATTCCAATTTTGCCATCGCTCTCTCCCCCTATACAGGCGCCGGGCTGCACGCCGTGCAAACCACGGTNCCGGCCATNCCGGCGCCTCATGCCGCCCGTTTTTCCGTTTGCCCTTCCGCTGCCGCCGCAAAAGCTCCGGCGGCGGAAAACNTATCCCCGGNCAGCANTCTTTCTGCGGCCCGAAAGCGGNCCGCGATTATTTTTTACCGCTCAAAATACTGCCCGCGCTCCGCGCCGACGGAGATATAGCGGATCTTCACGCCCACGGCTTTTTCCAGATACAAAATATATTCCCGCGCGGCCTCGGGCAGCTCCTCCCACGCGCGGCAGCCGGAAATATCCGTCTTCCAGCCGGGCATCGTGATGTTCACGGGCTTTGCGCGCTCGAGCGCGTCGCCATAGGGNAACTCCTCAATGCGTTTGCCGTCCAGCTCATACGCCACCGTCACGGGGATCTCATCCAAACTGTCTAAAATGTCCAGCTTCGTCAGCGCCAGCTCATCCGCGCCCTGCGCGCGGCAGCCGTAGCGGCTCGCGACCACATCGAACGGCCCCACGCGGCGCGGGCGGCCCGTGGCGGCGCCGTACTCGCCGCCGGCGGCGCGCAGGCGCTCGGCCTCCTCGCCGAACANCTCGCACGTGAACGGCCCCTCGCCCACGCAGGACGAATACGCCTTCATGATNCCGATGTTGCAGTCGATCCTGTGGTTCGGGATGCCCGCGCCGACGGGCGCATACGCGCCGATGACGTTCGACGACGAGGTGTAGGGGTAGATGCCGAAATCGATATCCCGCAGCGCGCCCAGCTGCGCCTCGAACAGGATGTTCTTCCCCGCCTTCGCGGCCCCGTCGAGGTACAGCCCCGTATCGCAGACATAGGGCTTCAGCACATCGCCGTATTGGCAGAGCCACGCCCACATCTCGTCCGCGCTTACGGGCGGCTTTGCGTAGACGCCCTCAATCGTCAGGTTTTTGTAGGCGACAATATCAGCAAGGCGCGCCCGAGTGGTTTCAGGCTGGAACAGANCGCCCATGCGCAGGGCCTTCTTCATATATTTATCGCCGTACACGGGCGCGATGCCGCGGCGCGTGGAGCCGTACTTCGCGTCGGCCANGCGGTCTTCCTCATAGCAATCGAGCAGCCGGTGGTACGGCATGCAGATCACCGCGCGCTCGGAGATCTTCAGATTTTCCGGCCCGACGGCGATGCCCCCCTTGCGCAGCGCCTCGATCTCGTGCACCAGGTGCTCAAGGTCGATCACCATGCCGTTGCCCATCACATTCACCGTCGTCTCGCGCAGAATGCCCGAGGGCAGCAGATTCAGGATAAATCTCCCCTTTTCGTTGATGACGGTATGCCCTGCGTTGTTGCCGCCCTGATACCGCACCACGATGTCGTAGCGCTCGCTCAGCAAATCGACCATGCGGCCCTTGCCCTCGTCGCCCCAGTTTACACCCGTGATCGCTGTCAGCATAATTTTTTCTCCCTTTCTCCCTCTCCGCNGTCTGCCGCGGAAGCTCATACATTTTTAGTATATCACAATCCCGGCCAGGAAGCTACATGAAATTGCGNAAAACAGCCAAAAAGCGGCCAATTGTTAAGTTTTATAATTGTCGCAGCAGGCCGAAGCCAGAGTTACGAAAACAGCCGAAACCGGCGCAAAAAAAAGCAAATGGGAACGGGGTATCACCCTCCAAGGAGTGATACCCCGTCTTTTCTTACAATCATTCGGTTTGCAAATCCGGCGGCCTTTACAGCCCCAGCAGCTTCTCCATGCTCTCCACGCTGATGCCCTCTGTGAGCACACCCGCGATCTTGCCGTCCCGGATCGCCACGGCGGCAGGCACTGCGTCCACGCCCAGCCGTACGGCAATCCCGTTCGACTTGTAGACATCCACCTTGTTTACCTTCACCTGGCCCTGGTGCTTTTCCTCAAAAGCCTCAACCTCTTTCAGGAGCTCGCGGCTCTCCGGAACCACCGCGTTCCAGATATATACGATGCCCGGCATGGTCTTATCCATGATCTGGTTCTCAAAGACTTCGCTCTCCGCGATGTACTTCTCCGCGGCGTATCCCGCAATCGCGCCGTCGCCCACGGCTGTGGCCACCTGCTTTAAGAACTTATCCCGCACATCGCCGGCGGCAAACACGCCGGGGATGTTGGTCTCCATCTTCTCGTTGGTGAGCACNTAGCCCGCACGGGATAAATCGACAATGCCCTTGAAGATCTCNGTATTGGGGACATACCCGATGAACATAAAGCAGGTATCCACCGGAACATCGATGATCTCGCCGTTGCGGGTATCCTTCAGGGCCACGCTGCGCAGGCGCTCGTCGTCTCCGCGGAACTCGGCCACGGTGGTGTTCCAGATGAACTCCATCTTCGGATTGGCCAGCGCTTCCTCCCTGGCGATCTCGTTGCAGTCCATCTTGCCCTCTTCGTGCATGACGCTGACGATCACCTTGCGGGCGAACTTCGTCAGGAACATGCCCTCCTCGATGGCGGCATCCCCGGAGCCGATCATGATCACGGTCTTGTCCGTATTGGCGGCCGCGTCGCAGGTAGCGCAGAAGGAAATGCCCTTGTCATACAGGAACTTCTCCTCATTGGGCGCGCCGGTCAGGCGCGGCTTGCCGCCGCTGGCAATGATCACGGCCTTGCACTTGTAATCCGTGCGGAAGGTCTCTACGGTCTTCACATCGCCTTCCAGCTGCACGCCGCGCACATCCGTCAGCTTGAACTTTACGCCGAACTTCTTTGCCTGTTTGTGGAACAGCTCCATCAGCCCAAGGCCCGTGGAGCCCTCCGGGAATCCCGGATAATTTTCGATCTCGTTGGTATAAGTAGCCAGGCCGCCCACCAGAGCCTTCTCGATCACGAGGGTTTTCAGTCTGGCACGCCCGCAGTAAATGGCCGAGGTCAAGCCCGCNGCACCGCCGCCGATGATGACTACGTCATATTGCTCGATCTTTTTTTCCATCTTCCGATTCGTCCTTTACATAAAGTATTTCGCGAGCAGCTTNCTGCCGATAAAGGCGCCGATAAACAGGAAGACCGCAAACACCCAGCCGGACAGGGACAGGGACGCAATGCTGGAATACAGCGCGCCGATATTGCATCCGCCGGCAAGGCGCGCGCCGTACCCCATCAGAAGCCCGCCCAAAGTGGCTGCCACCACCTGTTTCAGCGATTTGATCTTCTTGAACTTGAACTGGGAAGCCAGCAGCACCGCCACCAGAGCACCCACGATAATGCCGAAATTCAGCCAGGAGCCGGTGTGGTTCAGGATTCCGTTGTTCAAGGTTGCCTGAGCGCCCTCAGAAGAGAAATAATACCATTTGTCCACGTTCCCGCCAACCAGACGGTACAGCCACGCACCCCAGTTGGCAAAGGTGCCGGATACGCCCCAGGGCGAACCCGTACTGGCAAACAGGGCGATCTGAAAAATAGAGAGCAGCACTGCGCCGGTCACATAGGTAAAGGGATTTTTGAAAATCTTCTTATAATAACGATTTTTGCTTACTTTATCCCAAAAAGCCTTCAAAGCCTGTGCACCTGCTTTCTTATTTGGTCTTTTCGATCACGATCTCCCACTCGCCGTCGTCCACTTCCTCGATCTCCACATTGTGGCCGTTGTTGCGGGCCCACTCCGGGATGTTCTTCATCGCGCAGCTGTGGTCGATCTGAGCGATCAGCACGTCGCCCACCGCCATTTTGTCCATCTGCTTCTGAACCTTCATAAGGGGTACCGGGCAAGCCTCGCCCAAGCAATCAACTGTAAATTCTGCCATGATCATTTGCCTCCTGTTTTTTATTGTTTTTTGTTCACTGTTTTATGAAACACAGCCGCATCCTGCAAAGCATCAGTCCTCGTCTGTATTTCCCATGCGCTTTTTCTCGAATTTGTCCGCTGCAATGTAGAGAAGCCCGATCACCGCCAGCTGCAGCACCAGGGCCCCCGCCCATCCGAAGACATCGGGAAGGAAGATTTTCGGAGCCGTGGCATTGAAATTGAGCGTCCACCACCCCATGTGATTCGCGCCGATCAAAGAACCGACGACAAAGAAGAACAGGCTCAGCATCTGCATGCCGAAGCCCTCACCCACGCGCATCAGCGTGCCCGAGGCACAGCCGCCCGCGATGACCATTCCGATCCCGAACATGACGCCCCCCACACAGGTCGCCAGGCTCACCGGCATGATATAGCTCTGTCCCGGGATGGTTCCCCCGTTGACATAAGCGCCATACTTGATTGCCGTAAAGCCGATGGTCGTGATGGCAAACGCGATGAGCACCGCACGCGTGACGGACGTGGAACCGGTGATACAGGGATCCCGCATCGCGGCTGTAAAACAGAACCGGGCTTTCTGTAAAATAAAGCCGAAGCAGCATCCGAATACCCAGTACAACGCAAGCGTACCGTTCTTCAGCCCGAGCACTACGGCTACGACAACGATCAGCAGCAGCCCCAAAAATCCCAGGGGAACCTGGTTTTTCTTCTTTTTCCTGGGCGTGGACCTGCGGATCGAAGAGCCGCCGGACTGGGCCTGCTTTTCCGCATTTTCCTGCATTCCTCATACCTCCTTGCATGAATTTTATGTGGCCGGTACAACCTATTTGTACAGGCCCGCCGAAAATGAACGCCTTACTACTCCCCCATTATAGCATATTGTGATTTTTTTAATTATCTGAAAGCCTTATGCTGTATAACGGTTTTCTATAGGCCCCCGCGCGGCAATCTGGATGTCGAATCTTGTTTTCCATGCGCTTTTCCTGTATAATTATCTGCATATCGCTTTTTAATTAATATCGCTTTTTATTTTGCCGTTGGATTGACAAAAAGATAACAAGGGAAGCTCTGAGTAAATCGACGTGTCGGATCGGCGAGCAGATTTTTTGTCTGCTGAAGCCCCAAAATCGCAGGAATACTCTATGTATTTCAAGATTATGGGGCAAAAACAGGTGAAAAATATGCCGCCGAGACGTGCTCGGCGATTTATTCAGAGGTTTCCANGGTGTCGGAAAAAGGAGGCGCCTTCCTTGCTGCTGGAGCACATCATCATGTTTTATAAAATAGCCACGGAAAAGAGCATCTCCAAGGTGGCGCAGAACAACCATATCTCTCAGCCGGCGCTCAGCCAGCAGATGCAGCGGCTGGAGGAAGAGNTGGATGTCAAGCTTTTGGAGCGCTCCAACCGGGGGATNGAGCTCACGCCGGCCGGCAAAATTTTCCAGAAATATGCGGTGNAGTTNATGGGGCTGTACAGCGATTTGAAGGAAGAGCTGNACAACCTGCACACCGGCAACAACACCTTTCACATNACGGCCACCTCCGTGGCCTGCAACTACGCCCTGCCCTGTTCCCTCTACAAGGTAAACCGGCAGTTTCCGGACTATACCTTTCACTTATCCAGCGCGCCCTCCAGCGACGTGATCCGGCAGGTGCTGAACGAGCGGACGGATCTGGGCTTTATCGTGGGCCCCGTCGATCTGCCGGANCTCACCTGCAAGCCCGCTTATCAGGATAAGATTCATCTCATCGTCCGCAGCAGCTACCCGATCGATTCCCGCATCACCCTGAAGGATCTGCGGCGTTATCCGCTGATTTTGCTCAACGAATCCTTCAGCTCCTACCGTCTGGTGTGTGATTATATCAAGCAGCTGGGCTACCCGATCAACGATTTTAAGGTCATGTACCGCCTTGACTCCACCGAATCCGTCAAAAGTGCGGTGCAGGCGGGCCACGGCGCGGCATTCCTTCCCTATATTGCGGTCAAAAAGGAACTCTACCTCAAGCAGCTGAAAAGCATCGAGATCGAGGATTTCGATCTTGATTACTGGGTCTATTCCATCTGCAAGAACACCGTNACGGACACGCATGCCAACGAGATCATCGATTATTTTGTGAACAACGTGGGCGAAAACCTGTGCTGATCACTTTTTTTCGACGGTGATCTCCCAGATGCCGTTCATGGGCTCTGTCACGCTCATGAAAAGCCCTTTTCCTTTACAGTAGTGCGCCACAGACTCCAGCACGCAGCTGTGGTCCGTNATCAGCTTCACCTGCTCCCCTTTCTGCTTCAGGCTGCCGCACTGCTTTAATTTCATGATCGGCACGGGGCACATATCCCCCAGACAGTCCAGCTCCAGCATAAACACCCTCCTTTGTTTTCCGGCAGACCCCGGCGCCGGGCCGATGGCCGCCGTCAGATCCTTCACCGGCAAGCCGGCCGCTTCCTTTTCTGCGGCAAACGGTNCTGCTTCCCGGATCCTTTCTCCGGATCCCTTCTATTGTACCACGGATCCCCCTCCTGCAACTATTCAAATATTTTATAAGCAATGAAAGGTTCCTTTCATGAACATCCCCTTTTATGCCCGTCACGGCACCGCTTTGGACGCGGAGCAGCTGCTTGCCTGTCTTCGCGGCCCTTTGGCGACGGACGGCCTTTTTACGAAAAAAGCGCTCAGCCGGCTTTCCCGTCTGTATGCGGACAGGGACGGCCGGTATCTGCTCACCTCCAGCTGTTCTCTGGCGTTGGAAACGGCTNTGGAGNTGTGCGGCCTCGCTCCGGGAGACGAGGTGCTCCTCCCCTCCTACAATTTCCCGTCCGCGGCCAACGCGGTGCTGCGGGCCGGGGGCGTCCCCGTTTTCTGCGACATCGATCCCGATACCCAGAACATCAGCCTCCGGGATGCCGCCGCCAAAATCACGCCCCGCACCAAAGCCGTGATCCCGGTGCATTATGCCGGCATCTCCTGCCCCATGNACCGTCTGCTGGAATTGTCAAAAGAAGCGGGGCTCACGGTNATCGAGGANGCCGCCCAGGCCATCGACGCGTATTATCAGGGCATTTCCCTGGGTACGCTGGGAGATTTTGGCTGNGTCAGCTTTCATTATACCAAAAACATCAGCTGCGGCGAGGGCGGCCTTTTGCTGTGCAAAAGCCGGGAGGCGTACGAAGCAGCCCGCTGCTACCGTGTCCACGGCACAAACCGGGACGCTTTTTTGAACGGGGAATGCGACCGTTACACCTGGGTATGCCCCGGAAGCAGCACCACCGTCAGCGAACTGTGCGCCGCCCTCTTATCGTCCCAGCTGTCGAGCCTTGGGCAGATCACCCAAACAAGAAAGCGGCGCCTGCAGGACTATCTCGATTTTCTAAGGCCCCTGGAGGAGCAGGGCGCCGCAAGGCTGATGACCGTCCCGGACTACGCCTCGCCCAACGGCCACATCTTTTACCTGCGTTTCGANAGCCAAAGGCTGCGGGCGTANATGCAAACGCTGCTGGCCGGGCACGGCATCGACGCAAAGACGCACTATGTCCCCCTGCATCTCTCCCCGATGGGCGCAAAGCTGGGATATCATCCTGAGGATCTGCCGGAGAGCCTTGCCTGCTATGATACCCTGCTGCGCCTGCCGATCCACACACAGCTGGCCAGAGACCACGTCTTGCAAATCTCTGAAATCATGATCAAAGGGCTCCGTTCTTATGGATGAATTTACCCTCGGCATCGTAGTCCCGGTATTTGGCTCGACCGAGTCCGTCCTCCGCCTCGTTTGCCAGATCCNGGCTGTTTTTGCCCCTGTCACCACCTACCATATCTATCTTGTGGACGACGGCAGNCCGGAAGCAGTCTCTGCCTGGCTGGCGGAGCACTGCCGCTTTGCCGAGGTAACGCTGATCCGCCTCCGGCGCAATTACGGCCAGCAGAATGCCGTTTTGTGCGGGCTGCGCCATGCCGCAGGCTGCCGCTACATCGCCACGATGGACGACGACCTGCAGCACAGCCCCGATACCCTCCTCACCCTATACCAAACCATTTTGCAGGGCTACGACATCGTGTACGCCGTNCCCTGTTCGAAGGTGGACGCTCCCGCAGCAAAACCAACCGCTCCCGCAGCAGGGCCAACCGCTCCCGCAGCAGGGCCAACCGTTCCCGCAGCAAAACCAACCGCTCCCGCAGCAGGGCCAACCGTTCCCGGGGCAGAGACATCCGTTCCCCATGCGGAGGCGGACGCTTTTGCAGCACAAAAAAGCACCCGCTCCCCCTTCCGCNCACTCGGCAGCCGCATGCGGGATCTGCTCTTTTCTTTTCTGTTAAAGCTTCCTTCGGATATCAGGGTCAGCAGCTTTCGCATTCTCACAAACGAACTGGCCGCGGAAATTTCCAGGGATGCATCCGGATTTTTTTATCTGTCCGCCGCGGTGTTTTCCCGCCCGCGGAAAGCGTTCACCTGCTATTATCCGGCCCGGCCCAGACTGTACGGCCGCAGCGGCTATACCATAAAAAAGCTGGCGGCCCTCTACTGGAACATCTTCCGCTTCTACGGCCCTGCCGCCCGTTTTCTCACATCNCCCAAAAGGAGGGCCTCTGTTTTGTACGAGGAATCCGCGATTTTGATTTTGGGCGGCTCCAACTGCCAGCTGCACGCCGCCCGGCGTGCCAGGGAACAGGGGCGCCGCGTCATTCTGGCCGATTACACCGAACATCCCCCCGCTGCCGCCTATGCCCATGTTCACGATCGAACCAGCACGTTTGACGTGGAGGGCTGTACGGAGCTTGCCCGGCGCGAGCATGTGGGCGCCGTGATGACGATGGGAACCGACCAGCCCGTGTNCACCGCCGCCTGCGTCTCCCACAAGCTGGGACTGCCTTCTTTTTTGAGNCCCGAGCAGGCGCTGGCCGTCACCAATAAAAAGGTGATGAAGCAGGTCCTGGCCGGCCACGGCATCCCCACGGCCCCCTGGANGCTGGTGGATGCGCACACCATGGCCNCNGNTCTGNNCGNCCTCACGCCNCCNCTTGTNATCAANCCCCTCGATTCCCAGGGGCAGCGGGGCATNTTCAAATGCACCGGGGCAGAGCAGCTGCTCTCCTGCCTGCCAAAGACGCTTTCCTTTTCCCGGTGNTCCCAGGCGCTGGCAGAGCAGTTTTACCCCAGCGACGAGATCACCGTGAGCGGCTGGGTGCACGGGGGCCGCCTGACCGTCCTCACCGTCTCCGACCGCCTGCTCTATCCGGANCCNGTGCACATCGGCATCTGTATCGGCCACCGGTTNCCCTCGGTGCACATGCACCGCTTTGCGGAGATNGACGCNCTCAGCCAGGCAGTCGCCCGCGCGTTCNGGCTGACGGAAGGGCCCTTTTACCTGCAGCTGCTCATCGGGGATGCGGGCATCCGCGTCAACGAGCTGGCCTGCCGCATCGGGGGCGCTTTTGAAGATGTCGTCATCCCGTACCTGACAGGCTTTGATATTTTGGGCGCCGTGATGGCGCTGTCCTTCGGCCGCAGCGCAATCCCGGAGCCTCCCGCCGGTTTTTGCGCGGACCAACTGGANCGCTGTGCCGCCGTTCAGCTCACCTTCTGCCATCCGGGCGCCATCGCCTCCTGTACGCCCATAGAACAGCTGCAAAAGCTGCCGTTCCTGCTGGACTGCGGCTATAATTATCATCCGGGGCAGCAGATCCCCCCGGCGCACAACGCCACCGCCCGCTTTGGCCACGCCGTCCTTGCCGGCACGCCGGATACCATNGCCGGCCATATCCGGCAGTTTTACGAAGAATTCCGGGTGCTTTCTCCTGCGGGGGAAAACCTCGTGAACCGCCTGTACCCCGCACAATAGAACGATGAACCACCGAACCATCACGGAAGCTCTGATCGGATCGCTCCGCCCGCCCGGCCGATCTCCTCAGAGGCTCCACAGGAAAGGATCNCCTATGAAAAAAATCAAANCCCTGCTGCCCGTTCTCCTTCTTTTGCTGGCTCCCTTCACGTTCTGGGGCTGCCGGGAAGCNGAACCGGATTCCATCGGCATCGCCGAACAGTACGGCATCGCCTATGCGCCCCTCACAATCATGAAGGAAATGGGCTTTCTGGAACAGCAGCTGCCCGGCGTCGCCATCCGCTGGCAGCAGTTCGGCGGGCCCACCGCCATCCGGGAAAGCATGCTGAACGGGGAGGTCGATTTCGGGTTTATGGGCGTCGCCCCGGTCCTGATTGGGATCGACAGCGGCATGGAGTGGAAATATGCCACCGGCATCAGCTTCAATGAGGTAGCCATCGTCACCGAAAGCCCCGATATCCAAACGCTGGCGGATTTCACGGAGAAAGACCGCATCGCGATCCTCTCGCCGGGCTGTACNCAGCACATCCTTCTGTGCATGCTGGCCGACCGGCAGCTGGGCGACCCCATGGCCCTGGACAGCCNGCTGGTATCCATGTCGCATCCGGACGCANTGCAGGCCCTTTTGTCGGGCACCGAGATCACCGCCCATGTCGCCACGCCGCCCTACATCCAGCAGGAGGTTGCGGCCGGGATGTCGGTGATGGCCACGGGAGAAGAAATCATGGGCATGCCCTTCACGTTTATCTGCGGTGTCGCCATGACGGATTTTTACGAAAACCACCGGGACTGGTACGACGCCTTTCTCCGGGCCCTCGACGAATCCATCGATTATCTCAATGAAAATATGGAAGAATGCGTCCGGATTCTGGCCCCGGTCTATGGCATCTCCGAAGATGCTTTGATGGAGCAGATGACCTGGAACGGAACCATCTATTCAAACCGTCTGGAGGGCATCCCGGAGCTGAGCGCCGCCATGCAGAAGATGGGCCTCACAAAGGGAAACCCCGATTTTGAAAGCATTATTTTTGATAATGTGAATCAATAGACAAAGCCCCGGCCGGCAGCCGGAAGTCCGGCCGGTTCCANCCGCATTTCCGTCGCGCAAACGGACACAAAAAAGCGGCCGCTTGCCGGNGATCCCGGATAAGGCCGCCCGAAGTTTTTGCAGAATTTGCAAAAGATGCCGCAAAGTGATATTATGATACCGTCAGAAGGGAGGCCGGCCGCGGCCCATGCACGCATTTTTTCAAAAACATTCCAAAGGCCTTGGCCGCATCTTCTGGTGCCTGCTGCTTCTTGCGGTCTGGGAAATATGGGTAAANCTCTCCCATGTATCCCCCATGCTGTTCCCCTCCGTGGAAGAGGTACTTATCACCCTGTGGGAAGATCTGTTCCACGGCAGCCTGCTGCGGCAGACCCTTTCCTCCCTGTGGCTCATCGGGCTCGGCCTCGTGCTTGCCCTGGCGCTCAGCCTTGCGGCGGGCCTGCTCTCGGTGCATTCCAAAATCGCGGCAAGCTTTTTGGATACGCTCACCGCNCTCGCACATCCGCTGCCGGGGCTTGCCCTTCTGCCGCTCATCATCATGTGGTTCGGCACCGGGACAAAGGCCGTGCTGGCCATCATCGTCCACTCCGCCCTTTGGCCCATGCTCCTCAACCTGAACGCCGGTTTTTCCGCTGTCCCCGGGATCTATCTCGATACCGGCCGGAATCTTTCAATGAACCCCGTCTCCATCACGCTGGAGATCCGGCTCCGTTCCTCCATGGGCTATGCGCTGTCCGGGTTAAAAATCGGCTGGGCCAGGGCCTGGCGCGCGCTCATCAGCGCCGAGATGGTATTCGGCGCCGTGGGCGGCAGCGGCGGCATCGGCTGGTACCTTTTGAATCAGCGCACCTTTATGGATACCGCCGGCCTGTTCGCCGGGATCCTTCTGGTGATCCTGATTGGCATTCTGGTAGAGGATGTCGGCTTTTCCATCNTGGAAGCCCGCACCCTGAAGCGGTGGGGCATGAACCGGTAACATACGGAGGATCGCCGAACCGGCAGCCGGGCCGGATGCTCCATGGGCCGGCCAAACCGCTCCGCAGGCCGATCAGAAGCCGGNCAGGACACGAGCCGATCCATATAGGAGCCGGTCAAAACAGAAAGGGGGGCGATGAACTTCATGCTCGAAATCTCTCACATCTGCAAAACATACCGCGACGGCTCCGGGGAGCACCCGGTCCTCTCGGATCTCAGCTTTTCGGTAAACGAGGGCGATTTTCTGGTGATACTGGGCCAAAGCGGCTGCGGCAAAACCACCCTTTTGCGGCTGATGGGCGGGTTTCTTGCACCCGATTCNGGCACGATCCTGCTTGACGGCGCACCGGTGGAAAANCCGTCCAGCCAGATCGTCATGGTCTTTCAAAGCTTCGATCAGCTGTTCCCCTGGTTCACGCTCGAACAAAACATCACGTACGCCCTGAAAAAGGCAAAAAANGAGACGACCGCCGCCCGGCGCAAAGCAGCGGCCGCCCGGTACCTTTCCATGACCGGGCTTTTGGAATGGAAAGACAGCTATCCGCACACCCTCTCCGGCGGCATGAAGCAGCGGGGCGCGCTGGCCCGTGCGCTGGCGCTGNAGCCCCGGCTGCTGCTGATGGACGAGCCCTTTTCCAGCCTCGATCCCCTCACCCGGGCCCAGCTNCAGNCATCCTTGCAGGAGCTGGCCCTGCGCAATCATTCCACGGTAATTTTGGTCACCCATGATATCGGGGAAGCCCTGCTGCTGGGCACCCGGATCGCCGTNTTGAGCCACCATAGCCACAGGATCTCCCGGTTCTTTGAAGATCCCCAAAGCCTTCCTCACCCCAAAGAAGCGCTGGANGANGNCCTTCNGTNAACCGNTACNCGGGCGTACTCCTCCCGGCCCCGGATCTCCGCCACGCGGATCCCATACCAGGGATCCGCAAAGCTTCCCACCGGCCGGCAGTTCTCTTCGCAGTATTCCTTCAGTTCCTCCACAAACAGTACGTTCCCATAGATCACATTAAAATAGGGGCGGTGCTCCCAGAGGAAATCCAGCTCCTGATGGTACACGATATACTCGATCTGATTTTTTTCCAGATAGGCCTCCAGCCCGTCCCCGTCGAGCGCATAGGGCAGATTCCTGTAATCCCGCAGGCAGTCGTAGTCCATGAAAAACTCCATGTTCAGATTGCCCAACACCCGTGCGCCCGCCGGGATCAGCGCCGTGACCTGCCTTTCATATTCCCGATAGCTTCCTTTTTCCACTTCCTGTGACACCCCGGCCACCGTCAGACTGAGGACTGCTGCGAACAGCAGGGCCCACAGTCCTTTTTTTATGTTTCCGTCAAACAGTTCCAGCGCCACAGCCGCCGCCAGATATCCAAACGGGAACAGAAAAAGGATGCTGGTCTGATTGTACCGGCCAATGATCATCATCCCCGCGATGATGCCGGCCGTTCCTGTCAGCANACGCCTGATTTTCCCGGCCANCTCCGGCAGTTCCTTTCGCATGGCCCCGCAGATGGCCGCCGCCATCAAAAAGCCCGCGCCGAACAGGAAAAACTGGAACCGGATGTCCGGAAGATAATAGGTTCCGCTGTTTCTCCGGTACAGCCTTTCCAAAAAGCTGAAAAAGCCTGTGAATTTNTCCCATCCGCCCGCATCAATCCCGAATTCCTCCGCTCCGTTCGAAAAATAATGCCGCAGAAACCCGCTGTCCAGCCGGTAGCTGAGCGCCACAAAGCCCGCCGCCAGAAAGGCCGTCACAAGCACATAGAGGATCAGGGGCTCCCACCGGGCAGCTCCTTTTTTTCTCTTTCCCGCAGTCTCCGTTCTCTTGTTTCCCGCTGCCTCTGTTCCCCGCTTTCCCGCGTTCCCTGTCCCTTCACGCTCCGGCAGCTTTTGTCCGGCCGTTTTTNCCATCCCGGGCGCCGGCGTCNCTTCTCCCTCCGGCTGCTTTTTCCCTGTCGGTGTATCATCTGTTTTTNCNGCCGTTTTTTCCATCCCGGCCGCCCTGATTCCGGCTCTCTCTTTCCCACCCCGGATCGNTTCCATCAGGAAGCACAGCCCGTTCATCGTCCCCAGCAAAAAGCTGTTGGGATGCAGCCCGACAGCAAAGCCCGTGCAAAGCCCCAGAAGCAGCGCACCCTTTCTGTGGTAAAAGCCCTTTGGCGAAAAGAGGATCCAGATGCAGACCCANTGCACCAGACACAGCAGGATCTCCTGCCTTGCGAAATGGGAGGCATACAAAAACTGGATATCCACGCTGAACACGGCCATAAGNAAGAAGCCCTTTTTCTCACTGTTCAAAAAGCGCGTCCCGCTTAAAAAGCACATCCACAGCGCCGCTGCGCCGCCCAGCCAGGAGAGCAGCCTTACGCTTTTGGCACGATACCCGAAAACAGAGATCATCCCCATCTGCAGCAGATGAAANATTACTTTGATCGCGTGGGGATACCGGGGCTTTGCATCGAAAAACGCCTCTGTAACGCCGATGCTCCCATTTTCCAGCATCCCCCTGCTGAGCCCCGCGAGCCAGCTTTCATCCGAATGGACATAGGGAAAGCGCTCCAANAAAAGCAGCGACACCAGGCTNAACGCCAAAATGTAGAGCGCNGCCGCCGCCCTCCAGCCTTTGGTTTTTCCCTTCTTTTNCTTGATCTGTACCATTCCGGGTCTCCCTCGTTTTTTGTTTTTTCTCCGCAAGGCGCCGGTTTTCCGGCTGTTTTTCCTTTTTGCAGGCCGCCGGCCTTCCGCCGGTTCTGNTTTCGCAAGCCGCCGGCCAGGCACTGCGGAANGCGCTATGGGAAACGCCGGAAAATACGCCGCGTCCACAGATCTGCCAAACCGGGCTTTTTTCCATCATATCACATCCCGCAGCGCTTCGCAAAACCCGCTCGTTATTATATTAACAGATACAGTATAAGCAAATACTATACCACTACCCTTGCAAAATCAAGTACAATAGAAGTTGGCAAAAGGATCCGGGCCCTTTTGCCAATGAAACCGAACCGCGTTACTACATCAGAAGACAACAAGTGAAAAGGGGGTTTTTTATGCGCCCGAGTACGAAAACACTCGCATTGTTTTTGGCGCTCGCTCTTATGGCTCTCGGTTTTTCCGGCTGCGCGTCCCACACATTTGTGCAGACGGAACCCTCGGTGATCGTAAGCGTCCAGGATCTGCCCAGTTACATCGGCAAGGAGGGCGTCGTCATCGTAGATACCCGTTCTCCCGAAGATTATGCGGCCGGCCATGTGGAGGGTGCGGTCAATATTCCCACGGACGAGATNGTGATCAATGTTCCGGTCAAGAATATGCTCACCTCCCAAAAGAAGATCGAAAAGCTCATGGGGGCNAACGGCATTTCGAACAATACGACCGTCATCGCCTATGATTCCAACCGGATGGGAGCTTCCCGCCTTCTCTGGACACTGTTCATGTACGGCCATCGGAACGTCAAGGTGGTGGACGGCGGCTTTGACGCCATCAGCGCGCAGGGTCTTGCTTCGAGCACGGATGTGCCCACGCCGGNCGAGACGGTTTTCGAGGCCCGTGAACCCAGCTCCAACTGGCTGGCCACGCAGGAGGACGTTCTGTCCCAGGTGAATGCGCCGGATGACAATGTGATCCTGCTGGATGTGCGAACCATGGAAGAATACTACGAGGCCGGAAAAGTTCCCACCTCCACGATGATCGATTGGAGCACCAATTTCTTCAGCGACCAGACCTTCAAAACCACGGATATCACGAAGATCAATTACATGGAAGCGGGTATTTTCCCGGAAAACGAGATCATTATCTATTGCCAGACCTCGTTCCGCGCGGCCCCGGTGTTTGTACAGCTGTTCGAGGCCGGCTACCGCAACATCCGCATCTATGACGGCGCTTATCTGGAGTGGACCTCCAATTCCAGCAATCCCATCGAGATGCCGGCGGGCGCTGCNGCCCCGGCCGCCAAGGATGCGTCCTGAGCCTATCCCAAAAAAGGCCCGGTTTTCGCCTTTTTGCGNCGGCCAAAAGCCTTTGCTTTTTGCCCGTCGAATATCGTATATCAAAACATCGAAATGGATCATAAGAAAGAAGGAAAAAACGCATGAAAAAACTGTTAGCTGCTTTGTTGGCTGCGGCGCTGCTTTGCTGCGCCATCACCGGCTGTGCCGCCCAGACCGTGCCGGAATCTCAGGCGGAGCCGGCGCCCGCCGCCTCCGCTGCGCCTGAATCGGAGTCCACCCCCGCTCCCGCGGAGCCGGAACCCGAAGCGCCTGCCGTCGATGTCCTCACCGAGGCCGCGATGAGCTATTTCGCCGATTTCCCGGAAGACCGCCACATGATCAACGTGCCGGATCTGTTCGCCAAAATGGATGCCGGTGAAGATATGCTGATCATCGACGTCCGTCAGCCGGATGCCTATGCGGAAGGCCATCTGAAGGGCGCTGTCAATGTTCCCTATGGGCCTGCCGTTGCCGAGAGTCTCGAAAAGATTCCCGATGACGTAATGCTGTACATCAACTGCTACAGCGGCCAGACCTCGTCCCAGGTCACCGCGCTGCTGGCGATCGCCGGCAAGTATACCACCAACATCCAGGGCGGTTTCAACAACGGCATCTCGAAGGCCGAAGGCTATGAGGATTACATCGAAACCGAAGTGAACGAGCTGCCTGACGAGACCTATCCGGTGGACGANGCCATTGTTGCCGCGATCACCGATTACTTCCAGGAAGCCACCACCGGCACCTTCTCTTCCTTCAACTTCCCGGTCGATTCTCTGGCCGAGCTGGTAGAGGCCGAGAGCGATGATTACACCATTCTCTCCATCCGGGCGGCGAAGGATTATGAGGAAGGCCACATTGCGGGCGCGATCAATATCCCGTTCGGCAAGGGCATGCAGGAGCAGTTCTCCGAGATNCCGACGGATAAGCCCGTGGTCGTATATTGCTACTCCGGACAGACCGCGTCGCAGACGATTGCCGTTCTGCGCATGCTGGGTTATGAGGCGTATAACCTCTCCGGCGGTATGGGCGCAGAGGGCGGCTCCGGCTGGCTTGGCGCAGGAAATCCCGTTGTAACCGANTAAAATCCTATAACGTTTTTCACAGGGGATGTCTCACGGNCATGTGAGGCATCCCTTTTTTGAATGGATGCAAAAAAACAGGATATAAAAAGCCGTCTGCCGCATTCACACGGCAGACGGACATTTTGCTGCTTTCGTAATATGCAAATTTTTACAGCGCCGCGATCTTCGCGCGGCAGGCGCCGCAGATGTTGCGCCCCTCATATTGTGTCACCTGTTCCGCGCTGCCGCAGAAAATGCACGCCGGCTGATACTTTTTCAGCACNATCGNATCATTGTCCACGTAAACCTCCAGCGCGGCGTCCTTATCGATATCCAACATGCGCCGCAGTTCGATCGGCAGTACAATACGGCCAAGGTTATCCACTGGCCGAACGATCCCCGTTGACTTCAATGTACACGCTTCCTTTCTGACCGCTCCGGTATAAAATAGTTGTATGGGCCCCGAAAGCCCGTGCCATGCTCCGCGGCGTACCGGTATGCCCGCCNGATCCCGGAGCCCGCGCCGTGGGCCCAGTCTCCCCGGCTCCCCGGCTCCCNNGCTCCCNNGCTCCCNCGCCCNGCGCCCNGCGCCCNGCGCCCNNCGCCCTGCGCNCNTGGTGCACACGCCCCGCGCGCGGGATGCGGCATACCACCACCGCTGGTATTGATTATACAATATTTTACAGGAATTGTCAATATGTGGAATAAAAAGAAAATATTTACATTTTTGGAAAGAACGCCCACTTCTTTTGTCAAACGGTGTTTCATCCTGCCGGACGGCGCCCCGCCCGAACCGCATCCATCCGGAAGCTCTGACACAACCGGCGTATCAGAGGCTCCTCAAATCTGCAAAAAGCCCACTTTCTTATACACCCTGGCCAGCACGCGCTGCGCGATGGCGTCCGCGCGCGCGGCGCCGTCCTTCAGCACGCCGTCAAGATACGCCTTGTCGGCCAGCAGGCGCTTATACTCCTCCTGCACGGGGCGCAGCGCGTCAATGACGCTCTCGGCCACGGCCTGCTTGAACACGCCGTAGCCCTGCCCGGCAAACTCGGCCTCGATCTGCCCGAACGTCTTGCCGGTGCACACGCCGTAAATGCTCATCAGGTTTGTCACGCCGGGCTTGTCCGTGGCCGCGCGGATCGTGCCCTCGGAATCTGTCACCGCGCGCTTGAATTTGCGCAGGATCACGTCCGGCTCGTCGAGCATGCGCACCACAGCGTTCTCGTTCGCGTCGCTTTTGCTCATCTTTTTGGTGGGCTCCTGCAGGCTCATCACGCGCGCCGCCGTCTTCGAGATGCGCGGCGCGGGCACGGTGAACACATCGCCATACACGCCGTTGAAGCGCTGGGCGATATCGCGCGCAAGCTCCACATGCTGGCGCTGGTCGTCGCCGACAGGCACCTCATCCGTCTGGTAAAGCAGGATATCCGCCGCCATCAGGATGGGGTACGTCAGCAGCCCGCCGTTGATGTCCTCGGGGTGTTTGGCGCTCTTTTCCTTGAACTGGTGCATGCGCGTGAGATCTCCGAACGGACAAAAGCAGCCGAGCACCCACGAAAGCTGCGCGTGCGCGGGCACATGGCTCTGGATGAACAAGATGCTGCGCGCGGGGTCGATGCCGCACGCGATGAGCAGGGCTGCCATCTCCCGCGTCTGGCGGCGCAGGTCGGCCGGCGTCTGCCGCACGGTGATGGCGTGCTGATCGACGATGGAATAAATACAGTCGCATTCATCCTGCAGCTTCGGCCAGTGGCGCACTGTGCTGTAATTGCCCAGCGTAAAAACGCCCGTGGGCTGAATGCCGCTGAATACGCGTTTTTTCGTTTCTTCCATAACAAATTCCCCTTTATCC
Organism: Subdoligranulum sp.; assembly: GCA_014799685.1. Classification (GTDB taxonomy): domain Bacteria; phylum Bacillota; class Clostridia; order Oscillospirales; family Ruminococcaceae; genus Ruthenibacterium. The sequence goes on from JAAVHN010000029.1 coordinate 91,371, forward strand.
GTTCGCTGACGCGAAAAAATAGCAAATATCAATAGATAAGGTATAGTATAGCACTTTCTTTGCCGGAAAGCAATTGACAAACCACCCGCCAAAGCGTAAACTACTAAACAGATATTTTATATAAAATTCATTTGGCGGCGGAATTTTTCGGGGAATCGGCGGTCCCGCCTGATGGGACGGATGCACAGAGGGCCTGCGGCCCGCATTTCCCGGCATGGAGATGCGGCGGGGCGCAGCCCGGCGGCCCGGCAGACCAGAGCCGTTCAGAATTCCTCGAGACCTGCCGCCCACAGAACAGGAGCATGAGAGATGATCGAAGCCGGCACAATCCGCACCCGCTTTGCGCCCAGCCCCACGGGCTATATGCATGTGGGCAACCTGCGCACCGCGCTGTACGCCTACCTCAAGGCGAAAAGCGCGGGCGGCACATTTATCCTTCGCATCGAGGATACCGATCAGGAGCGCTATGTGGACGGCGCGGTCGATATTATTTACAATACCCTGCGCGAGACGGGGCTCCTGTGGGACGAAGGCCCGGACGTCGGCGGCCCGGTGGGGCCGTATGTGCAGAGCGAGCGCATGGGCATGTTCAAGGGCTACGCCGAGCAGCTTGTCCGGGAGGGCAAGGCCTATTACTGCTTCTGCGGCAAGGAGCAGCTTGACGACATCCGCCAGGCGCAGAAGGCCGGCGGACAGGTAACCCGCAGCGATGACCCCTGCCGGAACCTCTCGCCGGAGGAGGTAAAGGCCAAGCTCAACGCAGGGCTTCCCTATGTCATCCGCCAGAAGATCCCGCAGGAGGGCGTCACGAGCTTCGAGGACGTCGTCTACGGCCACATCGAGGTGGAGAACGCCTCGCTGGACGACCAGATCCTGCTCAAAACGGACGGCATGCCAACCTACAACTTTGCGAACGTCGTGGATGATCACCTGATGGGCATCACGCACGTGATCCGCGGCTCGGAGTATCTTTCCAGCGCGCCGAAATACAATCTTTTGTACGAGGCGTTCGGCTGGGAGGTGCCCACCTACATCCACTGCCCGCCCGTGATGAAGGACGCGCAGAACAAGCTCTCCAAGCGCAACGGCGACGCCAGCTATCAGGATCTGATCGCGAAGGGCTACCTCACCGAGGCCGTGCTGAACTACATCCTGCTGCTGGGCTGGAGCCCGAAGGGCGAGCGCGAGATCTTCACGCTGGACGAGATGAAGGAGGTGTTCGACGAGAGCGGCATCGGCAAGGCGCCCGCGATCTTCGACCCCGCGAAGCTGCGCTACATCAACGCCGAGTACCTGCGCGCGATGGGCGAAGAAGAATTCTTCGAAAGGGCAAAGCCCTGGATCGACAGCGCCGTGAAGAGCGACTGCGACAAGGCGCTGCTGGCCGTGGGCCTGCACCCGCGCTGCGAGGTGCTGAGCGACATCCCCGAACAAATCGATTTCATCGACGCCATGCCGGAATACGATCTTTCCCTGTACACAAGCAAGAAGATGAAAACCACCCCCGAGACGGCAAAGGAGGCGCTGGCCGCCGTGCTGCCCGTGCTGGAGGGCATCCCCGCCGACGGGTTTACGAAAGACGCCGTCCATGAGGCGCTGTTCGCGCTGATCGCCGAAAAACAGGTGAAGAACGGCTGGATGCTGTGGCCGCTGCGCATCGCCCTCTCCGGCAAGCTGGTCACACCCTGCGGCGGCGTGGAGCTGGCCGCCGTGCTGGGCAAGGAGCGCACCGTACAGCGCGTGAAGGACGCGCTGGAGCGGCTGTAAAGGGGATTTTCAAATCGCAACCGGCTGCTATGCCCGGGGGAACGCCCGTCCGCCGGGCTTCGGCCGTTATTTTCCATACCAAACCTCATTTTTTAAAAGCCGTCCCGAAACTCTATATAAAATTCAATTTTAAGGGGTTGAAAGTATATGAAGTATTGCAAAAAATGCACCATGCCGGACACGCGGCCGGGCATCACGTTTGACGCCGAGGGCGTCTGCAGCGCCTGCCGCCATTACGAGGGCCGCAAGAATGTCGATTGGGACGCCCGCTGGAAGGAATTCGAAGCCCTGTGCGACAAATACCGCGGCTGCAACGGTCCCGGCGGCTACGACTGCGCGGTGGCCGTCTCCGGCGGCAAGGACAGCCACTTCCAGGTCTATGTGCTCAAAGAACTGATGCACATGAACCCCATCCTCTTCAGCGTGGAGGACAACTTCCCGATGACCGAGGCGGGCAAGCATAACCTGAAAAATATCAGCGAGGCCTTCGGCTGCACAATCATCAGCTGCAAGCCCAACATCAGGGCGCAGAAAACGCTGATGCGCGCGTTTTTCGAAAAGTACGGAAAGCCCACCTGGTATGTCGACCGGCTGATCTACACGTTCCCGCTGCACATGGCGCTCAAATTCAATACGCCGCTGCTCTGCTACGGCGAAAACGTCAGCTTCGAGTACGGCGGCAATGCCGACGCCGAGACGTATTCCGCGCGCGGCCAGATCGAAAACGGCGTGGCCGTGGGCTTCCCCGAGGAGGAGCTGCTGAGTTATGGCGTCACCGAGAACGACCTCGCCCTCACGAAAGCGCCCAGCAGCGAGGATCTGGCAAAGTTAGACCCGTTCTATCTCAGCTACTTCATGCAGTGGAACAGCTTCCGGAATTACCAGTTTGCAAAATCCCGCGGCTTCCACGATTTAACGCACGAGTGGGACCGCACCCACCACGCCGAAAACTTCGACCAGATCGACAGCCGCGCGTACCTCGTGCACAGTTGGCTGAAATATCCGAAGTTCGGCCACGCGGCGGCCACCGATTACACCGCGCGCTACATCCGCTACGGTATGATGACGCGCGACGAGGCCATTCCCGTCATCAAACAGCACGACGGCGCGCTGGATCCGCTCTGCGTGCGCGATTTCTGCGCGTTCTGCGGCTACACCGAGGCCGAGTTCTGGGCCATCTTGGATAAATTCTACAACCGCGACCTGTTCGAAAAGGACGCCGCCGGCCGCTGGGTACTGAAAGAGCCTATCTGGGAGGAGTGATTTTTCAATTCATAATTCACAATTCATAATTCATAATTGTAAATGCGGGAAACTGTGAGCGGTATGCAGAAAATGCCGCTTTACAAAAGGTGCTGCTGAACAAATTGCCATGCGCCCTGCCGGTGGAAGATCCGGCAGGGCGCACAGGTTTTAGAAGAAGTCCGTTCTGGAGATTCATCCAGGACGGACTTTTTTGAAAAGGTGCGGCGCTGACACAATACAAACCCGTATGGTTATCCCGCAGTGACAGAACAGCCTCTGCGGCGAGGATGTCCCAGCCGGACATCATGCCGTTGAGGAATACGCGGTATCCATTCCAATATAACCTGTGGATTTCCTCTTGAAGCAGTAGTAATCATTCAGCTTGTACACCGGCAGTGCAGCCTTGCGGCAGTTTTTTCGGCCGGTAGCCGCTGAAAGCTATTGTCTAATGTGGCATACCCAGGAGCGGATTGTGATTATTTTGCATACATCTTCATCCTTTCATTCTCGCGGAGTAGCCATAGCCTCAATTTTCGCATTTTGTTATGGGCCGGGCATCCCATTGTACGACATTGTTCCTCTGTCAAATTAAGATTGCAAAAATACGGAGGCTTCTCCGTTATAGCCACTGCTATATGGTTGATACAAATGTCTAACCATACCTCCCTGCTGATTGCGCCGAGCAGTTTATCACAGATAGCATAGTAGCGGACACTTTTCAGATGGCGATAGCGTGACAGCTCCTTGTTGCTTATATGCAGCCATTGATATGTATAAGCCTTTCTATGAATAATCATTAAAGCAAATTCGTATCTTCGGCGCAGCCGAATAAGCTCGCCAAGCGATAAAAATCCGAAGATCGTAGAATCCTCAACGAGTATGGTAGTGAAGCCCATATCAAGTAATTTCCGAAATACTTGATATGTATGTCTGCGATATTTCCTTTTTTCATAAACGGAGCAATTTGATTTTGCGGCCATCCCATGGAATAGAGCCGTTTCCCTTGGGTCAAGATTGGAGATAATATCCATGTTCTTCATCTTTGCTTTCGCTTCGAAGTATGCAAGATCCTCAGATATTTTAGTCCAATCCAAATCCTTTAGCCCGGCTTCTTCTAAAATGGCCATTTCTTCTGCCATATCTGACAAGTCCCTCTGTCCCATCATTGTACTCCCTTGTTTCAGATTGAGAGGTGACCGCTCCCTCTACAGGCTATTATACCATGTTGTTGACTATAGTTCTATATATAATTCTATAGTTTGCATACAATTTGTTTTTTGTGGGATAGAATATAATCCATAGTCAGATGATTGGGGGTGGCACCGCTGGAAGATAAGGATTTGTCTTTGAAATGGGAAATAGGGCAGCGCATCCAGCGGAGAAGAAAGCAGTTGGGCCTAACCCAAGAACAAGTTGCCGAACAAACTGACCTTACTCGGAATTTTTTAGCGGCAGTGGAGCGAGGGGCAAGAGGATTAGCGGCAGAAAGCATCAGGCGCCTTTCAACAACCCTCCAGGTAAGCACGGATTTTATCCTGTTCGGGAGTACCAATAATGGGGATAGAAATCACATCCTGGATCTGATCCAGCCGTTGAATACCGATGAGATTTTTGGGCTTGAAGAAATCATCAAAATCTATTTGAAATCTTGCGGATACGATAAATGGCATGAAAACGAATGAAGCGTTTTGCCGCATAGCATGCTGCAAATGAAATAAGCGGGACAAAGCCGTCATACTCTGTCCCGCTCAGATTGTAAAAAAGCCCGCTCTGGGGATCACCCCCAGGGCGGACTTTTGAAGTAAGGGAAAGTCCAGCTTCGTCAAACACGCGAATCTGCGCCCTGCCGGATATTCCTCCGGCAGGGCGCGTTTTTCTGCTGTATTCCCTGTTTGCATGCGCCGTATTTCCCCCGCCGGCCGTCAAACCAGACAGCCGGGCCCCGGCTCCGCACAGAAAAACTCCCAATTCCGTTCTGTATTGCCGCACGCAAAATCTCAGGGGAGCGCATCGCCAATTTTCCGCAGACCGCACCGCCCCGGAAATACAAAACCGAATTGGGATAAAAAATTATGAATTGTGAATTATGAATTAAAAAATCACGCTTCCCCGTTCCCCTTATTGGCGGACGAGGCAGGGCGCACAGTGGCCTTTTTGCTGTTTTGGCGCAGCGTGGTGCGCACCGTCTTCACCTCGGAGAGGCTCTTGTTCAGCTGCTCCTCGGTGCGGCGCAGCATGTTTTCGCACAGGGTGGATACGGCATTGCGCATCTCGCGGCTCTGGCTCTGCGCGCTGGATAAAATTTCCGTCGCGCGCTGCTGCGCGGCCTTCACAATGGCCTCCTGCGCGATCATCGCGCGGGCGCGGTCCTCCGCGCGCTTCACGATGGATTCGGCCTCCTTCTTCGCATCCTCCACGATCTCGGCGCGGTCCTGCACAATGGCCTTGGCCTGGCGGATCTCGGTGGGCATGTTCAGGCGGATATCGTCGATGATATCCCGCACCTTTTCCACGTCCACCACGCGCTTGCCGCCGCTGAAGGGCAGGTTTACGGCCTCCTCCAGTGTCTCGTCCATCACGTCCAACAATTCGTCGATGTTCATTTTGTGCCACTCCTTTGCTCTGCCTTTCCGGCAAGACGTTTTACGACATCCTCGCAGATCCCTTCGGGCAGGAAATCCGTCACATCCCCGCCAAACCCGGCCACCTGACGCACCATACTGGACGAGAGGTACATATATTCCGGGTCGGTGATGACGAACATGGTTTCCAGCTCGGGGTTGAGCTTTTTATTGGTAAGCGCCTGCTGGAATTCGAACTCGAAATCCGTTACGGCGCGCAAACCCTTGATGATGGTGGCCGCGCCTGCCTTGCGCGCATATTCCGCCAAAAGCCCGGTGGATACATCCACCTGCACATTGGGGATATGCGCCGTGGCACGGCGCAGAAAATCCGCGCGCTCCCCGGCGGAAAAACACGGCGTTTTCGCCGGATTCACCATCACGAGCACGATCACACGGTCGAACCGCTGCGCGCCGCGCTCGATGATGTTCAAATGGCCCCGCGTCACGGGGTCGAAGCTGCCGGGGCAGATCGCAATGCGCATGGATGCTCTCTCCTCTCCTGTGTCGGGCTGCGGCAACGATGCGGGCTCCGCCATAACCTTTTTGCTTTTGGCAAAACAGCCCTGTTCCCGGCGCGTCCCGCCGTGCCCATACCGCTTTTCGCAGCAAGCCGGGTATTCCCGGGCATCCCGTTGTATTCCGTGCATCAGGGCGCCGCCTCCGCGCCTGCGCCGTCTTCCAGCGGCGTCTCCGCCTCATACCGTGCAAAAGCCGATTTTCCGTATTTGTACTGCTTTTTCAGCACAAGGCAGCCGCAGCGCTCCGGCAGGGGCGCGCCGTATTCCGTCTCGGCCAGCACCACGCCGCCCGGTGCGGTCACGGCCGCGACGGCGGGCAAAACGGCGGCCACCGCATCGCGGCGGTAGGGCGGGTCGAGCAGGATCAGATCGAATTGCTCTCTGCACGCGGAAAGATACTGTGCCGCGCCCTGCCCGGCGACGCTGGCCTTTTCAAACAGGCCGGCCGCCTTCAGGTTTTGCCGCACCACGACGCAGGCCTCGCGGTTTTCGTCAATGAAAACACATCGCGCCGCGCCCCGGGAGAGCGCCTCGATGCCCAGCTGGCCCGACCCGGCGAACAGATCCAATACGCGCGCGCCCTCCAGCATAAACTGCACGGCGCTGAACATGCCTTCCTTCACACGGTCCTGCGTGGGGCGCGTCACTGCTTCCCCGGGCAGCGCCGTCAGCCGCACGCCGCGCGCGGCCCCCGCGATCACGCGCATCCGCTCTCCCCCCATTCTCGAGCATCTATGGAATCTCTGATTCCCTATCCATCTTGACTATACCGCAGGCGGCGGGGTTTGTCAAGCAAATGGCGCGCCGGCTGCTTACAATGACGCACGGGCTACCGCCAACCACACGCCGGCTGCCGCCAAAGCAGCCACAGGCCGGGCCGCCTTTTCGCCTCCGCGCCCCAGATGTTTTCGTTTTTGCTCCCGCCCGGCCCTTTCCGCCGCACGGGAATGTGTCATTCCTCCTCCAGCAGCGCGTTCGCCTGCTCCTCGGGCAGCATCGTCACGCCGCGCAGCTTGCGCTGGATCTGCCGCGTGCGCACGCCCACTAACTTTTCCAGGTCGTCGTTCGCCTGGTTCAGGCGCCTTTGCGCCTGCTCCAGCGCCGTGCCGAACGTCTCGAATTCCTGCTTCACCGCGCTCAGCACATCCCATACCTCGCTCGAACGCTTCTGGATGGCCAGCGTGCGGAAGCCCATCTGCAGGCTGTTCAGCAGCGCCGCCATCGTCGTGGGCCCGGCCACCACCACTTTGAAGTCCTTCTGCAGCCGCTCCACCATGCCGCGCCGCACCACCTCGGCGTACAGCCCCTCCACAGGCAGGAACATGATGCCGAAATCCGTCGTCTCGGGCACATGGATATACTTCGTATGGATGTCCTTCGCAAACTGCCGGATGCGCTGCTCTAACTGCTTTGCCGCCGCCTCCACCTGCGCCGGGTCGGCTGTATCGTAGGCGTCCAGCAGCGCGTGATAGGCGTCGATGGGGAATTTTGCGTCGATGGGTAAGTACACAGGCCGCGCGCCGTCGCCCGGCAGCTTCACGGCATATTCCACGCGGTTCGCGCTGTCCTTTACAGTGGCGATGTTTTCGGCGTACTGCTCCGGCGCAAGAATCTGCTCTAAAATCGCGCCCAGCTGAATTTCGCCCAAAATGCCGCGCGTCTTCACGTTGCTCAACACCTTTTTCAGATCGCCCACGCCCGTGGCCAGCGTCTGCATCTCGCCGAGGCCCTTGTAGACGCTCTCTAACTGCTCGCTCACGCGGCTGAACGATTGCTGCAGCTTTTCATCCAGCGTCTTTTGCAGCTTTTCGTCCACGGTGCGCCGCATCTCGTCGAGGCGCTTGCCGTTGTCTGCCTGCATCGCGGTGATGCGCGTTTCCATCGTGGCGCGGATATTTTCCAGCTTCTGTTCGCTCTCCAGCGCGCTCGTCTTCATACGCTGCTCTACCATCTGCAGCTGGTCCGTCACCGTCTGCTGCAGCGCGGCCAGCCGGGCCGAGAGCTGCTCGTTCAGCTCGCGCAGACGGGTGTTCTGCGCGTCGGCCACCTGCCGCTGCGTGTTCGCCTGCAGCTCGGCCGTCGTCTGCACCGTCGCGTGGATGGCGCCGCTCAGCTCGGTGCGCATGGCGCGCAGCTCCTCCTGCAGCTCCTGCGAAAGGCGTGTAAATTCCTGCGGCGTAACGCCCTGCTTCGGCCGCGTCAGCAGCGATGCCAGCGCCAGCACCGCCGCCGCGCCCGCCAAACCCAGCGTCAAATATTCGACCATAAAATTCCGTCTCCTTTTATCTAAATCCGATCCGGATCCGATTCCTTTCCCCGTCCGGTTTTTGATCCCATCGATCTGCGGAAAAGCCCCTGCGCCCTCTGATCCTTTCAAACGCTTCTTCTGCCGGCGCTTTCTCACATCAAAGCAGCTGCGCGCTTTTCCCCGTGCCCTGTACTGCGCGCGGGGGCTCGTTCATATATTACAGTATAGCACAAATTTGCACAGAAAGAAAGCTCCACACCGGCGCACAGGCGCACGGGCGGCCTTGCGGCAAAAGCGCTGTCTTACGGCAAGCGTTGTCTCGCAGTAAACACACCCCTGCGGCAAACGAAGCCCTCGCGGCAAACGCGACCCTGCCCTGCGGCCCAATCGGAGCTTTCCCAAAGAAAACGCCCGGCAGCACACCGGGCAAAAAAGGCGGAGATGCATTTTGCTGGAACGGATGAAACAACTTTTTACCTCCAAGCGCGTACAGCGCACGACGGCGCTGGGCCTGTGCCTGTGCGCGGCGGCGCTCATTGGCACGGTGCTGCTGCGGCGCGGCGCGGCGGTGGGCTGCAGCAGCGACGATCTTTCCGATACGCGCGCGCTCGTTTTGCTGCGTGAGCAATGGCCCTCCCCCACCCCGCCCGACGGCACGCAGGCGGAAGACGGCGCACCGGCAGAAGGCGGCGGCACACAGACAGAAACCGCCCCCCCGGCGGAGGACAAGGTCGTCTACCTGACCTTCGACGACGGCCCCTCCAAAACAACGGAGAGCGTGCTCGATGTGCTGAAGGCCGAGGGCGTGCCCGCCACATTTTTTGTGATGGCGGCGGAAAACAACGAAAAATACCTGCCCCTTTTGGAGCGCACCGCCGCCGAAGGGCACCTGATTGCCCTGCACACCTGCACGCACGAATACAAGGAGATCTACCAGAGCGCCGCGGCGTATTGGGACGACCTTGCGGCGCTGCGCGAAAAGCTGCTGCCCTATGTGCCGGCCGACCAGGAGATCAAATGGATCCGCTTTCCCGGCGGCAGCTCCAACACCGTCAGCCACCGGTACGGCGGCAGCGGCATTATGAAGCAGCTGATCGCCGAGGCCGATGAGCGCGGCCTTACATACATCGATTGGAACATCAGCGCCGAGGACGCCGTGGGCGGGCATCCGTCCGCCGGCACCATCTACAACAATATCATCCATGGGGTGGACGGCAGAAACACCTGCATCGTGCTGATGCACGACACCAACGCCACCAAAAACACCGCTGCCGCCCTGCCGGACGTGATCCGCTGGTTCAAAAATGCCGGCTACCGGTTCGATACGGTGGATCATTTGAGTGACCCGCAGGCGAAGTAAAAGGAAGCAAAAAGAAGAAACCGCTGCCTCTGCGGGCTTTTTTTACCGCTCGGCGTTCACCCCGTTGCAATATTCCGGCGTTTGGTTTATAATCGATAATAACAGGGAAATACCAAAATATTGGGATACGGCGATTAAAAATATCAGGAGGTAAAACGATTATGAGACTGGTAACACGTTCCGATTTTGACGGTCTGGTGTGCGGCGCATTGCTTCTGGAGGCGGGCGTCATCGACAGCTGGAAGTTTGCCCACCCGAAGGATCTTCAGGACGGTCTGGTAGAGGTAAACGAGAATGACTGCCTGGCCAACGTCCCCTTTGTAGAGGGCTGCGGCCTGTGGTTCGACCACCACTCCAGCGAGCATGAACGGCTGGAGCTGGCGGGCAAATACAAGGGCGAGAGCCGCCTGACGCCCTCCTGCGCCCGCATCATTTATGAGTATTACGGCGGCGCGGAAAAGTTCCCCCAGTTCGGCGAGATCATGGAGGCCGTCGACAAGGTGGATTCCGGCAATCTCACTGCCGGTGAAGTGCTGAACCCCACCGGCTGGATCCTGATCGGCTTTTTGATGGATCCCCGGACGGGCCTTGGCCGCTGGCGCGAATTCTCCATCTCCAATTATCAGCTGATGGAAAAGCTGCTGGAGGCCTGCCGCACCATGAGCACGCAGGAAATTCTGGAGCTGCCCGATGTGAAAGAGCGCATCGCGGTCTATTGGGAGCAGACGGAGAAATTCAAGGAGATGGTCAAGGCCCACACCCGCGTGGACGGCAATGTGATCATCACCGACCTGCGGGGCGTGTCTCCCATCTACACGGGCAACCGTTTTTTGATCTACAGCCTGTATCCCGAGCAGAACATCTCCGCATGGATCGTCAGCGGGCGCGAGGGCAAGGGCTGCTCCGCCGCGGTGGGCTACAGCATTTTGAACCGCACCGCCTCGCTGGACGTGGGCAGCCTGATGCTGAAGTATGGCGGCGGCGGCCACAAGAAGGTGGGCACCTGCCAGTTCAGCGACGAAAATATGGCCGAACAGCTGCCCAAAATGCTCGCCGAGCTGTGCGCCATGGCCAACGGCTGAGCGGGAAAGCCAAAGCGCAGCCCTACATACCTCACTTACAACGCCGTGCCTCCGGGTTTGGAAGCACGGCGTATTTTATTGCGCTTTTAAAAAGTTCCGCGTTTTCCGCAGCAGCCCTCTTTGCTTCATTCGATGATGTCCCGCGCAGTCCAAAACCCCCTTTGCCGCCCTATGATGCCCCGCGCAAGCCAAAGAATTTTTATGCATCCTCCGCCGGGAACCCCCGCACGGCCTGCGCAATGTCCTCCCCCTCGTCCACGCGGGCCAGAAGCTTCCACCACGCGGTGCGCGCGTCCGCCCAGCCGGGCGTGATCTGGTCGTAATCGCCCATATACGGCATAAAGATGCTGTATTCCATCATCAGCCGGTCGTTTTCGTAAATGCCGTCCAGATCCCGCACCGGCCAGTAAGAAGAAGTCTGCACGGCACGGGTATACATGGCGTCGCTCTCCGTGAGGCAGCGGATAAACGTCTTCGCCGCCTCGATGCGCTCTTCATTGCCGTTGTCAAACACGCCCAGCCCCCAGATGCCGCCCTCTAACTGTGGGGCGGCTTCGCTCGTCGGGAACGCCATCGGGAAGATCTCGAAATCCAGGTCGGTGCTGTTGATCGTCTGCTGGATCTCCATGGAGGCGTTCCAGCAAAAGCACATGGCCGTCTCTTTTTGCATAAACCGCCCGATGGCGTCCGCCGCAGTGAACTCCGGCTCAAACGCAATGCTTTCGAGGTCGTACAGCAGCTGCAGCGCGCGGATATTCTCCGCGCTGTCCACCGTGTAAACCGTGTGCGCCGCGTCGGTAAACGTGCCGCCGTACAGATTCGTCACCAGTGCGCGCGTGCCCTGGTCGCCGCTCTGGCCGTTGCAGTACACGATGCCCGCGCTCTCTTGCCCGCAGGCCTCCAGCGCGTGCACCGCCTGGATAAATCCCTCCGTGGTCCAGGTGTGGTGCTCCTCGTCCAGATACTGCAGCGCCCCCGCCTCCCGGAACAGATCGTAATTGATTGCCATGCAGTGCGCGGACATACAGATGGGAAATTCATAGTACGCCCCGGCCCCGTTCCGGCATGCCGCCCGGACGTTTTCATAAATGCCCTCTGCCTGTGCGGACTGCCAGAGATCGGAGAGATCGGCCAGCCAGCCCTTTTCGCCCCAATCGGCCACCAGGCGCTCGGGGCCCTCCAGCACCAGATCGGGCGCAGTGCCCTCCGCCACAGCCGCGGCGATCTGCGCGTCGCCGTTCTCGTAGCTCAAATATTCCACCGTGATACGGATGTTCGGATATTCACGGTAAAACGCCGTCAGAAGATTCGATACCGCGGTGGGGCTGCCCCAGTTCCCGACCGGGAACGTCCAGAACGTCAGCTCCACCACATCCTGCGCGGCGCCGGAGTTTCCGCCGGCATCTGCGCCGCTGTCGTCCGCCGGGGCAAACGCCGGCGCATCACCGGCACAGGCGCACAGCAGCACGGCGCACCACACAAGGCAGAGCAAGACGGAAGCGGTCTTCCGCATCTTTTTTTGCAGTTTTCTCACCGGGCGTTTCCCCCCTTCGGCTGTATGTAGGACGCCAGCAGCCGCAGCACCGCGTCGGGGTCAATCGGCTTTGCCGTGTGGGCATTCATGCCGTAATCGAGGCATTTCTGGATATCGTCCTGGAAGGTATCCGCGCTGACGGCAATGATCGGCACGGCGCGCGCGTCCTTTCGCTCTAATTTCCGCAGCGCCACGGCGGCCTCAAAGCCCGTCATGACGGGCATGCGCAGATCCATCAAAATCGCGTCGTACCAGCCCGGTGCGGACGCCCTGAATTTATCCACACAGACCTTGCCGTTTTCCGCCCGTTCCATCTCGAGGCCGCACGCGCTCAGCAGCTCGTTTGCGATTTCCCAGTTCAGGTCGTTGTCCTCCGCCATCAGGACGCGGCGGCCCGTCAGGTCGATATCGGCCGCTTTTTCCTTCGGCTCCGGCAGGGGCGGCGGCGCGTCCTTCTCCACAAACGGGCGCAGGGCGTAATACAGGCCGGAGCGGAACAACGGCTTTGAAATAAAGCCGCTCACATCCGTCTGCTCTGCACGTTTTTCCATCTCGTCCCATTCACCGTCGGTGAGCAGCAGCACCGGCAGATCCGGGCCAAACCGCTTCGAAAGCTCCCGTGCCGCCGCAAGCCCATCCTGCCCCGGAAGATCGTTGTCAAGCAGCAAAATGTGGATGGGGTCTCCCGCGCTGCGCCGCCGCTCCACCTCCCGGCAGGCGCTCCCGATATCGGCTTCGGCATGCGCGTTCAGCCCGATGGAATCCAGCGCCGTGACGGCAAGGCCGCCTGCGAGCGGATCGTCGTCGACGACAAGCACATTCCGGCAGGGCAGGCGCAGCTCCTTATCCTGCTGCGCAGAGAGCTCCATATCGATGACGATGTGGAACTGGGTGCCCTTGCCCAGCTCGCTCTCCACAGAGATCTCGCCGCCCATGGTGTCCACGATGTGCTTGGTGATGGCAAGCCCCATGCCCGCGCCGGCCTCCTTGTCCACACGGGTACTGTCCTCCCGCGCAAACGGCTCAAAAACATGCGCCAGGAATTCTTTTGACATCCCGATGCCGTTATCCCGGATATACAGGTGCGAGCGGATATACGCCGCGCCCCTGGGAGACGCCTCCTCGTACAGCTCCGCTTCGATGGCGCCGCCCTCCGGGGTGTATTTCACCGCGTTTCCGAGGATATTCAACAGGATCTGGCTCAGGCGCACCCGGTCTGAACAGACGTTTTCGTGGTAAATATCGTGGACATAGATCTCGAAGCTCTGATTTTTCTCCACGATCTGCGGCTGGATGATCGTTGTGGTGTTCTGCGTGATCTCGCGCAGGGAGAGCGGCTCCATGTTCAGCGTCAGCCGGCCGCTCTCGATCTTGGACATATCCAGCATATCCGAGATCAGGCCCAGCAGATGCCGGCTGGAGACATGAATCTTCTTCAGGCAGGAGTGCACGCGGGGCGGATCGTCCAGGCTGTCGATGGCGATGGAGGTCATGCCCATGATGCCGTTCATCGGCGTGCGGATGTCGTGGCTCATGTTGGAGAGGAATTCGTTTTTCGCCTTGTTGGAGCGCTCCGCCGCCTGCTGCGCCTGCTCGGCTGTCTGCCGGGCCAGCTCGGCCGCCTGCCGCGCCTCATCCAGCTGCTGCATCTGCGCCTTTGTCTGATGGTGGTAACCGACGAATACCAAAAGCAGCATGCAGGCGATGAGCGCGCACACGCCCGCCGAAGCGCCGGACCATCTTCTCTGCAGCAGCTTCACCGTCTCGTTCATCGTGTTGTGCGAGATCTTCAGAATCAGGTTCCACTCCGAATCCGGCAGGCTGGTGCAGTACACGTTCCAGCGCTCGCCCGCGATGAGCACCTCGCTGGTATAATCGACGCCCGCCTCCATTGCAGCGCGCAGCTCGGCCGCGTACTGCTCGGGCCCGATGCCGCCGGTGGCCCCGTACGAGCGCTCGATGCGCTCGAAATAGGTATCGTCCTCCACATTGCCGTTGCGCAGAACATAGCTGCCGTCGTTGCGGATGATGGCATATTCCACGATGCTGCTGTCGACGTTGCTCTCCAGCGTATCCTTCAGATAGCTGGTGGGCAGCCCCGCCACAAGCGCAACGCTTTCGCCGCCGCCCTCCAGCGGGTAGATCGCAGGTACCCCCATCAAAATTACCGGCGTTCCCGCGGCGTCCGTTCCCGCGCACACATTCTCCTTGCCGCCCTGCAAGGAACGGCGCAGCGCCTCGGGGACGGTCGGCGTCACCTGTGCGCCGTAGAGCATCTCGAACGCGCCGTCCCCGGTGTACAGCGCAAGATACTCAAACCCGGCCGCACGGGCGTTGTAGGTCAGCTCGATCTGCATGGGGGAAAAGCCCGTTACCCGCCCGGGCGGAACCGCGTTCACAAGGGATTCCACCTGCGAGAGGCGCAGCTCGATGATCGTTCCGAAATTGGACGACACCCCTGTGGTAATGCCGGACATATAGAACACGCCCAGCTCGTGGATGGCCTCCTCGCCCGTCCAGTTCATATACACCGTCTGCCCCAGGATGAGCAGGATGCAGAGGATCGATACCAAAACGAGGCCGATATTCAGGAATTGCGCCGTCCTTTTTTTCATGAACCTATCTCCCGGGGTGAATGGCCAACACCGGTTCGCCTTGCCCGCCTGTCCGGCATCCGGGCAAGTGCGGCGAACGACCAAGCTGCCTGACACACACCAATTTTTATATATGTATACTCACTATTTATGTTATCATATTTCCAGCGCATTTACAACAAACCAATTCCATAAAACGCAGAAAACAGCACAAAATTGATGCAAAATATTGAAATCCGTCCAAAATACGTTTTTAATATGCGGATGCCGCCTGCCCGCTTTGTGCGGCAGACGGCAAACAATGCTGTATTGCGTTATATTTGATTCTGCCGGTTTTACACAAAGCGAATGTGCCGCCTGAACATCCCTTTTGTCGTCAGCACGCGGTAAAGCGCCGCATAGGCCGATCGCGCTTCCTCCTGCGTGACGGCCGGTTTTTTGGAGGAAAGCGGAACTGCCAGAATCCGGTACGGCACGCCGAAGGTTTCCACCCGAACGCCCGTATCCCGCAAGCCATTTGCAAAATAAAACGACAGCCGCCGCTCCATCACGGATCTCTTTGCCGGGTTCCGTTCCCGGTTCGGATCCTCCACCTCCGTCAGAACAAGCTCCATATGCCGCATTTTTTCTTTCAGCTGCGTCAGAAACCCCGAGCCGATCCCTCTGCCGCGCAATTCCGGCAGCACCGCAAAATAATCGAACAGGCAGCAGTGCTTTCCCTCCGGCGCCGGCAGGACAAAAAAGGCATAGCCCACCAGCCTGCCCGCGCAGAAAGCGCCATAGCACAGGTACTGCCGGCGGCGGCGCAGGCTCATGATGTGCCACAGCGGCCGTCTTTCATCCGGCGGGAAATCCTTCCTCAGATATTCCCGGTACACCTCCCGCACCGCGTGGGTGCGCAGTTTTTGGATCGTCAAATCGTCTGTTCCCGTCATACAGGCTGCGCCGCTCCTTTCGTGCGATTGATTTTACCGCTTGATTCCAGTATAGCACCGCAAAGCGGCAAAATCAATCGACCGGCGCCGGTGCTCGCGCCCGTCTCATAAACCGGCAGCTTACACAAATCCATTCAAACAAATCCGCTGTCTATACGCTAAAAAGGCATGTATAAAAAGAAAATTGCCTTTTTCAAGGCAGGATATGAAGCTTTGGGGCATCGTTTTGCGCAAAATTACATTTATAAGACGGACGTGTGCCGGTGCTTTTTTCCCCTCTGGCCGCCGCCCCCCGGAGCCGGGCGCTTTTCTCTCCGGACCGGGCGCTTCCCCTTCGGCTCGGATGCTTTCCCCTCGGAACCGGGCGCTTCCCTCCCCGATCCGGGCACATCCCCCTTCCCCCCCCGCGCAGACGCATTGATTCAGCCGGACACCAGCTTTTTCGCCGTTCCCGCCGCCTGTTTTGCGCCGGAATGTGAAAAAATTGCAAATTTTGTGGGAAACGCCGGCAAAATAAAGCGGAAAGAATTGTAAAAAGCCGCGCGCTGTTGTATACTAAACGCATCGTAAAAATAAGGGGGCGGTGCGTGTGTTTGGGTATGTTCTGCCGCACACGGCGGAACTGCGTGTGCGCGAATGGCACGCCTACCGCGCCTACTACTGCGGCCTTTGCAAGGAGCTGCAGCGCGAATACGGCTTTCTGCCCCGGATGCTGCTCAATTACGATCTGGTGCTGCCCGCGCTGCTGGCGGACGGCGCGGCAAACGCCGCGGCCCCGATGGCGCCCGAGCGGTGCATCGCAAATCCCGCGGAGCGCCGCCCGATGTGCGGGCATTCCGGCGGGCTCGCCCTCGCGGCGGACGCGCTGGTGCTGACAGCTTACTACAAGCTTTGCGACGACTGCGCGGACGAACGCTTTGTAAAGCGCTGGGCTGCCGGGGCGCTGCGGCTTTTGCTGCGGCGAAAGGCCGCGAAGGCCGCCGCGCGCAGGCCCGCGCTGGATACAGCAATGCGTGAGCAGACGGCGGCGCAGCAGGCGCTGGAAACGAGCAAAAGCCAAAGCGCAGACCAAGCCGCCGACCCCACCGCCCGCATGACGCAGGCCATCTTCGCCGAGGCCGTGCCGAACAGCCGCGCCGCCGCGCGCATGGGGCTTTTCATCGGCAAGATCATCTATTATCTGGACGCCGCCGAGGATTTTGCAGCCGATACGCAGCGCGGGGCGTACAATGTATTCGCTTTACAGGGCCTTTCCCGCGCCGAGGCTGTTGCCGAGGCGCAGCGTCTGTGCCGTATGTGCGCGGGCGAGACGGCGCTGGCCTACAATTTGCTGGACACCGGGCCGTGCAAGCCCATTTTGGACAACATCGTTTTTCTCGGCCTGCCGCAAAGCATCGCACTGGCGGGAGAAAAACGCGCAAAGCCCCGCCGCGGCCGCGGCGAATTTTAATTGCTTTTTTATTCTATTGCAGACATAAAATTGCAAGTGCAAAGCTGCGCATACCGCATACAAAGTATTTGCAATTCAGCGCCCCCGCTTCTCCGCAAATTATGAATTATGCATTATGAATTTCTAACAGAAAGGACATTTCCATGGACGCTTACCGGGTACTGGGGCTTGCCGAGGGGGCAAGCGAAGATGAGATCAAGGCCGCTTACCGCGCGCTTGCGCAGAAATACGATCCGAACCGCTACGAGGCCGGGCCGCTGCGCGAGGAGGCCGAGGCCAAAATGACCGAGCTGAACGAGGCGTTCGACATTCTGATGGGCGCTATCCGCACGGGCACGCCCATCAACCGTTCGGGCTCCGAGCCGGACACCGGCGCCTCGGCCAACGGGCGCTACCGCAGCATCCGCCAGATGATCGGCCGCGGCGCGGTAGACGAGGCGCTGGCCGAACTGAACGCGATCCACGGCGGCGCAAACGACGCGGAATGGAATTTCCTCGTGGGCAGCGCCTATTATTACAAGGGCTGGGTGGCCGATGCGCTGCGCTACTTCCAAACGGCGTGCCGCCTTGCGCCCGGCAACCGGGAATACGAGGCCGCTTTGCGCAACCTGCAAAACAGCGCCGGCGGCGCGATGCCGGGCAATCCCTACGGCAGCGGCATGGGCGGCGCGCAGGCCATCGGGTGCAGCTGCTGCGATATGTGCACGGCGATGATGTGCATGGATCTGTGCTGCAGCTGTGGGCGGGGAGGCTGTTAGACCATGCGCGGGCATCACAACGAAAGCCACCGCATCGCGCTGGCGGGCGTGTTCGGCGCGCTGTCCCTCACTTTCATGCTGGTGGGCGGCATCCTGCCGCTGGCCACGTTTGCCGCGCCGGCCATCGCGGGCATCCTGATCATGCCCGTCGCCATCGAATTCGGCCGCAAAACCGGCTGGCTGCTCTACGCCGCCATCGGCCTGCTCTCGCTGCTGCTCGTATCCGACCGGGAGATGAGCCTGATCTTTCTGTTCTTTTTCGGCTTTTACCCGCTGCTCAAAACGAACCTCGAGCGGCTGCACACCCGCGCGGCGCGCTGCCTTGCCAAATTCGCCGTTTTCAACCTGTGCGTTGTGGGCATGTACGCGCTTATCCTGCTGGTGTTCCCCATTCCGGCCATTTCCAGCGAATTTGCCGAGATGGGCTGGGGCTTCGCGGGCGTGCTGCTCGCGGCGGGCAACGCAACATTCGCCGTCTACGATGCCGCCGTTGCGCGGCTGGTATCCCTCTACTGCACCCGCCTGCGCCCCCGCCTGATAAAAATGCACTGAGGGGCCGCCCAAAATATCGCCAGACGATCCCCCGGAGGGCACACGCTCTCCGGGGAATTTTTGTCGTATCTTGCGCCTTTTCAGGATACGGCAATTTTACCTGGGCTGCTCAAAACACCAAACCGTATCCGGCATTTTAAGAGAAGGCATCTTCTCTATCAGTTATAACTGATAGAGATTTGAAAATTAAATTGACAATAAGATATAACTGTGATATTCTTCAAAAGAAAGGAGTTGTCAGCTATGGTGATACGCGAGAATTACCTCTCACGGATCCGCCCCTTTATTGGCAAAGACATCATCAAGGTTCTAACCGGTATCCGGCGCGGCGGCAAAAGCGTCCTGCTGGAGCAGATCCGTGACGAGATCAACAGCCCCAACACCATTTTTTTGAATTTCGAGGATCTGGACAATCAGCGTCTGTGTGAATATAACGCTCTGCATGCATATGTCTGCGAGCAGATCGGCGACAGCAAGGAACCGTTTTACCTGTTCTTCGACGAGATTCAGGAGGTGCGGGGCTGGGAGAAGGCCGTCAACTCCCTGCGGGTGAAGTTCCACGCGGATATCTATATTACCGGCTCGAATTCCCGGCTGCTTTCCGGCGAACTGGCAACCTACATTGCCGGACGGTATATTTCTTTTGTCGTCTACCCCTTTTCCTATACAGAGTTTCTGGCGGCTCATGCGGACGGTGCCTTTGACGATTATCTCCGGTATGGCGGGATGCCGTTCCTCTCCAGCATCCGCTTCGAGCCGGAATTCTGCAAAAACTACCTGCAGGACATCTTCAATTCGGTCGTGCTGAAGGATATCGTCAAGCGCAACGGCATCCGGGATGTCGACCTTTTGGAACGCATCATCTCCTATGCAATGGCCAATGTGGGCAGAAGCTTTTCCGCCGCCAGCATCTCAAAATTCTTCAAAGCGGAAAACCGCACCGTAGCGCCCGAGACGATTCTGAACTATCTGAAAGCCTGCGAGGACGCTTATCTGCTGTACCGCTTCAAAAGCCAGGACCTCCAGGGCAAAAAGATGCTGCGGGTAAACGAGAAATATTACACAGCGGATCATGGTCTGCGCGAGGCTGTCATCGGTGAAAATCTGCAAAACGTGGAAATCGTTCTGGAAAACATCGTCGGTTTGGAATTGCTCCGCCGGGGGTACAAGGTATGTGTCGGCCGGGTCGGCGCAAAAGAGATCGATTTCGTGGGCGAAAAGCAGGGTGGCAAATTGTATGTGCAGGTGTGCTGTTTGCTTAACGATCGATCCACCATTGAGCGGGAATTCGGTTCGCTTCTGGATGTGCGGGATAACTACCCGAAAATTGTTCTGTATCTGGAGGGCTCCTTTTGCGGAAACTATGAGGGTATTCCGGCGGTGCGGCTCGAGGATTGGCTGATGGAAACAGCGGCGATGGAAAAAAGACTGTTAAAAACTTCTGAATGAAAAACGGGGCTGCTGCCGATGCCTTTTTGCATCTGCAGCAGCCCCGTTATTTTTGTTCCTCTGTCAGTCCAATCAGCCACAAGGGATCCACCTGCAGCGCATCGGCCAGCAATGGTATTTCGTAATCCGTAACAATGCGAAGCCCCAGTTCAATCCGGCTGATCGCCTTTTGTGTCAAAGAATGCCCGTTCAGCTGAATCTTTGCGGCCAGCCCCTCCTGTGAAAGGTTTTGCCGTTCCCGGGCGATGCGCACGCGCTCTCCGCAAATATTACATTTTCCGTCCAGTGTAAGCAGACGCAACTTTATCAATCCTATCACATAAATGACTATGATAGGATTGACATTACCATTTAATTTATGATATAGTTATCCCAAAGATGACTAAATTGAAACTAACATTGCGTTGATCGTTCACTACGCAAAAAGGCTGATGTATTCACTGGTCGCCGGCCCATAATGTTATATCTCAGTCTAAATTGTCTCTATCAGGCAGTTTAGGATGGCTTCAATCTTATGCTGCTTCTCCAAATCCAGACCATCCAGCTTTTTCGCCAGAGGCGCCCATCGAATCGGAGTATCCGCCTCAATATACGCAGCCAGAATAGGATCGGCTCCCGTCCCAAGTGTATTACAAATATCGATCAGCGTCGGCAGAGCGGGCACCAGCAATCCCCGTTCGATCCTCGAAATCGAATTGGATGCGACTTCCGTTTTTTCGGCAAGCTGTTCTTGGGTCATACCCCGCTCTTTACGGATACGCTTTATCGCTTGTCCCCCCTCCTTTAAATCCACTGCCCTTCCCCCTCTTTCCAAGCATTATTTCATGCATATTATAGTCGCATTAAGCATATACCGTCCAGAACGCTACAGGTATGATTCGACGTATTACGTATAATACGATAAAATTCTTCGCAGCGGCGAAACTCTAATGATAGGAAATTCCTGCACACTCAAATGAGCTGGTTTTCTTGTCTGCAATATATGAAAAAATGCCCTGCAGTATTGCATTGTGCGTATTGACGCACCTGCAGGCAATACTGCAAGACATTTGCTTTTGCGTGGCACCCCGGAAATGTCCGTGTCCCCCGGCTAACGAACAACAATTCCGGTTTTGATCGGGAATTGGGGATCCTCTTTTGTCAGGGCCAAAAGCCGGCAGGCGGCTCCTTCCGGGTGGTTTCTGCCAGCTTCCCAAGCCTCCACGGTTTTTACGCTGACTCCCATGTACTGCGCAAAAATCACTTGCGTAAATCCCGCATTCTTCCGAATCGATTTGATTTCGGCGGCATCATATTGGGCCACAGGCATCACCGACAGCCTCGTGGTCTTTGCCTCAAGAGAGCCTTGTTCATACGCAATCGCTTCTTCCAGCCCCACTTTGATCTTATCAAAAACGCTCATTGCAAAAACCTCCTTATGAATTTCTGTCCAATTCTTTCTCCAGGATCTCTACCAGCTTCTTCAGTTCATTTCGCTCTCGTCTTTACCATACCCTATTAAATAGGGTATGTCAACTGTTTTCTATGCGGCTTGCCGCCGCTGCTTGTCGCCGCCTCTTTTCTCTGCAGGCAGCCGCCCACGCATTCACACGCCACCGCCCATGTAAATTTCCATGGAAGGAAAACAAAGACGGCCCCCGGCCCGTCACCCATGAAACCGCAAACCCGAATTGAAACCAAGGAGGCAACCGGATATGAGACGATTCACATTTGCCCTGCTTTTGTTGCTGATTTTGCTTTTTGCCGGGTGCAGAACGGAACAAAACCCCGGCTCCGGCGTGGCGCAAGGCGTCGATTCAGGCAATATATCCTCCTCCGAAAAAACGGCTTACCGCTCCGACACATCCCCGGAGGATTGCATGCTGTGCGGGGGCGGCATACAAGATCAAATCCCGTCCCAATGGGGGCAAAACAACATCGCCCTCATCAGCCTGAATTCCTTTGATGTAAAGCCAATCGAAATCAACCGCTATGATGGAGGGCAGCTGATAGAAGCATTCGCCGGGTTTGGTTCGATTGGGGGCGGCGCCGGCAAAAACGGCGGCTTTTCGGCAAGCCTGATGGAAAACTATGACAGAGGCTACGCCATAGGCTCTGTATATTTCAATGGGGATGAAATGCTGGATACCGGCAAAGCGGCCGGCTTTTTATGCGAAGACTGCCTGAACGAAATCCTGCCCCGGCAGGCCGGGCGTTGCTTCGGCGTTGGCGCTGTTGACCTCGCTACAGGGGACGTGCGCATATTTGCAGAGAATCTTGGCGGTTTTACCCTGGGCGATTTTTATATCAACTGCGACCTGCGCGAGGAAGACGGCGATCAACCCCGCATGGATCTCCTGATTTTCTACTGCCCCATACGGTATGAAAAACAGCCGTAAACGGGCGAACCGTTTCCCTCTTTGAATGCCTGCGCCATACCGGCGATCGGAGCACGCCCGAAGGAAAACAACGGGATAGCTTGACTCATGTCGGGCGTCATATACGATTCGAGAGAAAATTCCATGCTCTTGAGAAGAAGTAAAAACATGCGCAGGAGAAAGGCATGTATCCGAATCCGCTGCAGGTGCTGAAAAAGCACACCGCGCATCACCATATTTTTACTGCAAAAACGAGGCTGCCGCACAGGTTTTCCCTGCGCGGCAGCTTTGTTTCGATTTACTTGTCGGGATACGCCTTCCCCCGCCTCAGTCGATCTTCAGAATCAATTCCAGCACGCGGCCGGCGCAGGCCTCGAGGTCGGCGCGGGTGATGAGGCCCTGTTCCATGGCGGCCTGCACACGCTCGGGGTATCCGGTGGCCATCTTCAGATCGTTGCCGGCCAGGATCTCCTTGTAATGCTCGGCGCGGTTCCACCAATCGGTCATCACCAGGCCGGTATAGCCCCAATCCCCGCGCAGGATGTCGGTGAGCAGCTCCTTGCTCTCGGAGGCGCGGCGGCCGTTGATGATGTTGTACGCGCTCATGATGGCCCAGGGCTGAGCCTCGCGCACAATGATCTCGAAGGCGCGCAGATACAGCTCGCGCAGCGCGCGCTGCGAGACGCGGGAATCGCTGTGCTTGCGGTTCGTCTCCTTGTTGTTGCAGGCGAAGTGCTTCACCGTCGCGGCAACGTGCTGCGATTGAATGCCCTTCACCATCGACGCCGCCAGCTTGCCCGTGAGCAGCGGATCCTCAGACCAATACTCAAAGTTGCGTCCGCAGAATGGGCTGCGGTGCAGGTTCACGGCGGGCGCAAGCCACACGGCGATGTTGTTTTCCTTCACCTCCGCGGCGGCGGCGGCGCCCACATTGGCAGTGAGCTCGGTATCCCACGTTGCCGCCAGCAGCGTGGCGCAGGGCCATGCCGTCGTGCATACGCCGCAGGCGGGCGCAAGGCGCAGACCGGCGGGGCCGTCGGCCGTGGTGATGGTGGGCACGCCGTACTCCGGCAGATTGCCCATGCCGAATGTGTTGGAAACAGATGTATTCGGCTGCCCGCCCAGCAGATGGATCAGATCGGCGTCGCTCAGCTGCGCCATAAAATCTTCCAGCGTCATTTTTCCCTCGGCCACAGCCGTAAAGGGCGTTGCGCCGTCCGCATAGGGCTTTACCATTGGGTGACGATCCCGGCCGCGCACGGCGGGGAACATGGCCTCTTCGGTACCGGCAGGCAGCCGCTGCAATGCGTTCTCGTTGGGGTCGATGGCCTCGCACACAGGCAGCGCCTCATAGCTGCCGTCCGCCAGCAGGCGTTTTTCCAGGCTCGAGGGCGCCAGGCTGTCGCTCACCTCGCGCACAACGGCCGTCTCTGCCTGCTCGTAGGCATAGCCAAGCTCCTGTACATCCCGCACGGAGGTGCCGAGATAAAGCGTGTACCGCCCCTGCTCCAGCACCCAGGCGCTGCGGCGGATCCTGCCCAGATCGTCGAAGCTCGCCATCTCGCCGGCGGCAAAGCACAGCGTCAGCACCTCGCTCTCGCCGGGGGCGAGCAGCTTTGTCTTCCCGAATGCCGCCAGGCTGCGGGCCGGCTTTTGCAGCGCCCCCTGCGGTGCGGCAAAATACAGCTGCACCACCTCTTTGCCGGCGCAGCTGCCGGTGTTTGTCACACGGGCGCAGACATAGATCTGCCCGTCCTTTTCGCCGGCCGTCAGCGGTTCTACGGAAAATTCGGTGTAGGAAAGGCCGAAGCCGAACGGGTACAGCACCTTTTTGCCGGCGCCCGGCAGCGTTTCAAAGTAGCGGTAGCCCACATAGATATCCTCGGTGTACGCCGCATAGTGCGGCGATTCGAAGAAGCCCTCGGTGGAGGGGTAATCGCCCAGATCCTGCGCGAAGGTGTCCGGCAGCTTGCCGCAGGGGTTCGCCTTGCCGGTGAGCAGTGCGGCCACGGCGCTGCCGCCCTCCATGCCCGCCTGATAGGCCAGCAGCACGGAGGGAATGCGCGCGTCATCACAGAACCACGAAACGTCCACCACGCCGCCGACGTTGAGCACCAGCACCACTTTGTCGAACGCGGCGCACACCTGCTCGACGAGCGTGCGCTCGGCCCCGGTGCGGTAAAAATCGCTCTTGCCGAAAACGCGCGCGGCAAGCTGGGGCATTGTCAGCTCGTGCTCCCACGGATTCTCCTCGTTCTTGTCGACATACTCGTTGTCGGAGCGGTCCCAGCCCTCGCCGGAAAAGCGGCTGATGACGATGACGGCCACATCCGACGCTGCGCGCGCCGCCGAAACAAGCTCCGCGGAAAGCGGAGCCTCGGCCATCAGGCCGGGCTGGTCGCCGGCGGCGTAACGGTCGGCCACATAGCGGCGGTAAAAATCCGAAAGCGGCTCGTAGAGCGGCACCTGCTCCTGTTTGAGGCCTTCGTAAACATTGCGGGTATAGGCAACGGTCACATCGCCGCTGCCGCCGCCGCCCTTTACATAGTCAAAGCTGCCCTTGCCGAACAGCGCCACGCGGGCGCCTTTGGCCAGCGGCAGCACGCCGCCCTCGTTTTTCAGCAGCACCATGCCCTCCTGCGCAGCCTGCCGCGACAGGGCGATGTGCGCGGACGAGGCGGTGACATAGCCGTCCGGCGTAAGCGGCAGATTGGGCTGGAACATTGCACGTGTCCATTTTTTTGTCATGGTCAAACTCTCCTTGGATATGATAGAATGATCGCCGCCGCATCCGGCCGGCCGATCGTATCTCCAGTATAGCATAAGTAAGCATAAAAAAACACTGCCCATCGCAAAAAATGGGCAGTGCCTGGGAATGCGGTTATTCCTTCACGGCGCCCGCGGTAACACTGCTGATGATGTACCTCGAGAAGAAGGCAAACACAAGCAGGATGGGAACAACGGAGATGGCGACGGCCAGATAGATCGCGCCCTGGTTCTTGTTGATATCCGAAGACGCGCGCAGGGTGGCCATCATGACGGGCAGCGTCATTTTGCCGGGCTTGCTGATGAGGATCATCGGCAGCAGGTAGTTGTTCCAGTTGCCGATAAAGCCCATGATGCCCATGGTGGACACGGCCGGCGCCATGATCGGCAGAACAATGCGGTTGAAGATGTAAAACTCATTCGCACCCATGATGCGGGCCGATTCCATCAGCGCGCGGGGCACGGTGGATTCGGCGTACTGCTTTAAGAAGAACACGGTGCCCGCGGCGGCGATGCCCGGAATGATCAGCGGGATATAGCTGTTGAGCAGGCCCAGCGAGGTGCACAGCTGGAAGAAGCCGATCAGCGAGAGCTGGCCGGGGATCATCATGAACACGAGGATCACGCCGAACAGCACCTTATTCCCCTTGAAATCGTAGAACGCCATGCCGTAGGCTGTCATAGCCGAGAAGTAAGCCGAAAGCAGCGTGGCGGGCACGGCCACGATCAGGCTGTTGAGCATGCCGAGGAACGGGTTGAAGTAGTTGAACACCTGTTCCATATTGGCGGCGGTGGCACTGCCCGGGAGCAGCGTAAAGCCGCTGGCGATCTCATTGCCGGTGCGGGTCGCGTTCACCAGCATCAGCAGGAAGGGGAAAATGCACGTCAAAGCCAGCAGAACCAGAAACAGATAAACGAAAAATTTCGCAATGCGTGTTGACATTTCAATTCACCCTCCTATCACTTATCTTTGTTGAAGAATTTCAGCTGGATGAGCGTGACGAGCAGGATGATGAGGAACAGCGCATAGGCCACGGCGGAAGCATAGCTTGTCTGGATGCTGCCGGGGGTGAAGCCAAATTTGTACAGATACATCATCACGGTCTGCACATCGTCGTACGAGGCGGTGGCCGCGTTGACCATCAGGTACGGCAGATCGAACATCTGCAGGCCGCCGATCAGCGAGGTGATCGCCACATACATCATGATGGGGTTGATCAGGGGCAGCGTGATGCGGCGGAAAATCGTCCATGTGCCGGCGCCGTCAATCGCGGCCGCCTCGAAGTAATCCTTGCTGATGCCCTGCACCGAAGCCATCAGCATCAGGAACGAGTTGCCGAACCAGATCCAGCTCTGGATGACGGCGATCGTGTAGGGAGCCGCGTTCGGGCTGCCCAGCCAGTCGATGGGGTTGTATGTAGCCCCGAAGAGCTTATAGATGCCGCTGAGCATGACATTGAACGTGCCGAAGCGGTGATCGAGCAGCGTCTGGAACAAAAACGCGATGGACGTAGCGGCGATCAGGTTCGGCAGATAGTAGATGATGCGGAACTGCTGCAGGCCCTTGATCTTCCAGTTCAGGTTGCTGAACACGATCACCAGCAGGAACGCAAGGCCCAGCTGCAGAACGATATTCACGCCCCAGATCCGGACGGTGTTCCCCAGCGCCCGCCAGAAGAACTTATCGGTAAATACACGGACATAGTTGTCCAGCCCCACCCAGTTCGGATCGCCCACGACCTTCAGGTCGGTGAAGCTTAAATACAGGGTGCGCAAAACCGGATAAATATTGAAGATGGCAAAAACGATCACGAAAGGAGCAACAAAAGCATAGCCCCAGCGGTTATACGCTGTCAGTTTGCTGCGCTTTGACTTCATCGGACTTCACCTCTCAGATTTTTAAGTATGGGATGCGGCCCGCATGCCGCGGGCCGCATCCCGTTCTCTCAATGCTTATGAAGTCTGCGATTACGCATCGCGCTCGATCACAAGCTCCGGATAAGTGGAGGCAACTTTGTCGTAGAACTCGTTGACTGCATCCTCTCTGCTCAGCTCGCCGGTCTTGATCTTGCCGATCGCAGCGCCCCAGGCGTCGCCGATCTGCTGGTCGTACTGGGTAACAGTGCTCGGATCGATCTTGGCGGCCTGCTCAGCCCAGAACGCATACAGCTTCTGGTTGCCGTAAACCTCGTTCTCGTCGTCCTTATGGCGCTCCTGCGCGGAGAGCAGAGCAACAACGTCGCCCTCGGAGAATTCGATCCACCAGTCGGCCTCGTCGTCATTCAGCGTAGCGAACTGGATGAAATCCCAGGCCAGCTCCGGATTCTTGGAATAGGTGGAGATGCCCATCAGCGCGCCGCCGCCCCAGCCGGGGTTCGGGCCGGCGCAGACGCCCCACAGACCGGACAGATCGCCCACGTGGTCGCGCAGCGTCAGTGTGCCCCAGGTGGGCAGTGCAAACGAGAATACCTCAACCTGCTCGTCGTTCGCGTGCTCGCTCTCGAAATCCTCGGACCAGACGTTGTCGTCCGCGCTCAGGATCGGCACAGAGCCGGCCATGGCGAGGTACCACGGGGTGGACCAGGCGGAGCAGTAAGCGGTCAGGTCCTTCTGATACAGCTCGATGACCATGTCCATATAGTCCCAACGGCCCTGGCTCACGTTCAGCTTGCCGTCAACGACCCACGGCTCGTCGTTGGAGAAGTAGTTCATCTCAGAGTCGGAAGCGAAGCAGCGGTAGCCGGCATCCTTCAGCGTCTGGGCGGTCTGCAGAATGGTATCGTAATCCTTGAACAGCTCGCCGATCGCATCGGCATCGTCGGTGCCGAACACCTTCTCGGCGATATCACGGCGATAGAAGATGCCGGCCGGCGTGATCTGATAGCCGATCGCGCGCTGTACACCGTCATTGTCCTTGCCGAACTGCCAGACATAGTCCGTCTGCTTGCCCGCATATTCCTGGGCGCCCAGAGCGTCCAGATCGGCGAACGCGCCATACTCGAACATATCGCCCAGCATCTGGGGCTCGCCCATGATGATGTCAACGGTGTCGTCATGGCCCATGATGGCCGTCTGCAGCTTTGTGGGATAATCGGCCGGAGCGATGACGTTGACTTCGACCTCAACGCCGGTCTGCTCCTGATAGTAAGCGCCGATGTCCTTCAAATCGTCCGCCAGCGCCCAGATGACGAGCTTCTGGCCGGAAGTGCTGCCGCCGGTGCTGCCGCCGCCGTTGCCGGTACCGGCGCCGCCGTCAGCCGTGGGCGTGGAGCTGTCGCCGCCGCCGCATGCGACAAGGGACAGGCCCATGACGAGCGCCAGCAGCAACGCAAGAATTTTGGTTGCGTGTTTCATTGTTTTATCCTCCTTATATTTTTGTGCGGCGGAGAGGTTGACACGGGTAACGCCGCACGTTTGATCCCCCCGCAAGGGGGGCTGTGTCCGATCGGGAATCGCCGGGCTGCGCGCCTGCACCGCAAATCGGGGCGGGCCTCCCCGGCCGTCCGGCAAAATGCTCAGAGCGGAGGGTCTGCCGGGCTATGCCGCAAAAAACACGCCTACGGGCGGGCCAGTACCACGTCCGCCGCGGCAAAGCCGCCATCGCGCAGTTCTTCGGCCAGCGCGCCGCGCACCTCGCCGTCCCCGGCCGCAGCCGCAGTGCCGTCGGCGCGGGTGAGCGTGATGCTTTCCACACGGTATTCACCGGGGATGTGGTCCGCGCCGTCCGCCATGTGGTAGGTGACAAGCGTTTTGCCAAGGAACCGGGCGCTGACGGTGCGGCCTTCGCCGATGAGATAGCCCGGAATGGCGGGCTGCAGGCGGCAGACAAGCGTATCGCCCTCGAGGGCAAACGGTTCACCCCCAAAGAACATGCGGCGCCAGATGCTGAGGAATTCCGCCGTGGAGCCGCTCAGGCGCGCCACAAAACCCCTGCCGTGGATGCTCTTGTCCGGGTTTGCGCTGCTGGCGAGGAACGAGGAATTCTCCAGCGTGCTGCGCCCGTACATTGCGGGGTCGAGGAACGGGATGCATGTGGTGTGCAGATCCTCGAAGAACTCCTGATATAAGCCGCAGTGCAGCAGCTCCAGAAGGTATTTATACTCCATGTGCAGCCAGATGGAGGCGTTCTCCAGCCAGCCCGGCGTGAAGGTGCGCGCACGGCCCAGCTCGAACGAGCAGTCCTGGATCGACGCGTTCACGCGGTACATCGAAAGCTTTTTGTCATACAGCTCGTTTGCGCGCACCCTTGCGTACTGCGCGCGTTTTTCTTCCAGGGGCGCGGCCAGCTTCAGCCAGCGCACGGGCCCTTCGAGGAACGCGGGGATGCGCACCAGGGAGAAATGCTGCGGGTGGATGCCCGCCTCGTCCCTGGTATAATCGGTAACGTCATAGGCAAAATAGGCGGGGCACACCTGCGCCTCGGGCGCGGCCCCGGCTACGCCTGCCTTCACCGCCTTTTCAATGCCCCGGTGCACGGTCTCGGCCAGTTCTGCCAGCCGCCCGGCCAGCGCCCCGGCGGAATACAACGTGCGTTTGCCGCTCACACCCTGCCAGGTTTTGGCGCGGTAGTCCTCTTTGATGTCGTTCATCTCGTTCCAGAACGCGGGCAATTCCTCCTGCGTCCGGATCGCGTTCCGGTGCGCAGCGTTCACGCCGCACAGCGCCTCTAAAAACGCGGCGACCTCCTCCAGCAGTGCGGTTTCGCCGGGATGCCGCTGCAGCGCGGCAATGGTATAGTCCA
This sequence comes from Subdoligranulum sp., assembly GCA_014799685.1. Classification (GTDB taxonomy): domain Bacteria; phylum Bacillota; class Clostridia; order Oscillospirales; family Ruminococcaceae; genus Ruthenibacterium. The sequence continues at coordinate 121,351 of JAAVHN010000029.1, forward strand.
GCATGCGGGCCAACTCGTAGGTTTCGCACATCGAGGAGCCCAGCAGCCCGGGCAGGCCGTTCAGCGCGTCGTACCAGCCGGGCTTTCCGCCCTCCATCTCAACGCCCATGCCGTACGGATCCAGCGCGGCGAACTTGGCCGCACACAGCAGCGTCAGCTTCTCGATCAGCGTGCTGCGCACGTGTGCCCCCTGCGCATCGCGCAGGTACAGATGTTCGGGCGTGCGGCAGGTGCTCTCGTCCAGCGCATAATACTGGCGGATGCCGTTTGCCGTCTCGGCATAGCGTTTGGCGCGCGGCGCCACGCACACCTGCGAAACAAACCAGGTATAGGCCGGCTCATAGAGCAGATCGCGCTCCTGTTCCGGGAACACAGCCAGATATTCTTCGACGAGGTCGAGGTTATATGTCCAGTGGTCGGTCCAGTAGCCCTCGCCGAAGCTTGCGTTCAGCTGTGCGTCCGAGGCCTCCAAAATACGCGCAAACAGCTGCTCCGTCAAAGCCTCGTCCGCCGCATCCTGCAGCGCCGCATACAGCTTGCCCGGCGTGAACGGTGCGCGCAGCAGCGCCTGCAGCGCCGTGCGGGCGGTTTCGTCCAGCGGCTGCAAAATCCCGGCAGCCTTTTCTTCGGGCAGCGAATATGTCTTCATCTCCACGCTCAGCGGGTTTGCGCCGTCCAGCTGGATCAGGCTGTAAAACGCGTGGATATTTTCCCGGCCGACAAACGGCGAAAAGAACGTATCGCTGCGCCGGTTCTGGTTTACATCGCGGAAATTCCCGTTGCCCTGCGTATAAAACTCCGGCAGCATCGAGAAATAGTTGTAATCGCGCTCCAAATCGCCGTGCTTGCGGGAATAGACATAGAACACCTTATCGTTCCCCAGCCGGATCGGCTGGCCGCCCCGCAAAACGTTATCCATATAGGTATACCGGCTGTAGGCGTCGAACAAAGCGTCGCCCGTGGAGGTCTCGATGCAATCGGTCAGCTCCTCCGTGAGGGCGCGCGCGCGCGCAAGCTTTGCCTCAAAATACGCGCCGTCCCGCGGCGTTTCTAAAAACACGTCCAGAAGCGCTTTGCTTTCCACCTGGCCGATCGCCTCTGTGAACGACAGGCTCTCGCCGGGCCCCAGCGTGCGCTCCAGCGCGAAAAACGCGCCGGGCAAAAGGTTCGAGGCATTCTGCTCCTGCGCGAATACGCCCGCGCAGCCTCCCCCGGCAAAAACCAGGGGCTTTTTCAGGCCCGTATCATACGAAAAGACGGCGCCCATATCGGTGACAACCGGCAGCAGCGCGCCGGTTTCATCAAAGCCAAGCGCAAAATTGCCGCCCGCGATCTCGCTCACCTGCGCGGTATCATCCTGACTCGCGCGCACACGGTAATAGGGCCGGCGCGCGGCGGTGTCCTCCACCTGCATCGACGCCTTGATCGTCTGAAGCATGTTTTTCAGCGGGTCGTCGCCCACGCCGTAGGGCACGAGCTCCGGCATCCCGTCCAAAACCTCCAGCCGGCAGCTTTCCTTGCCGGTATTGGTCACCTTCACATGCCGCACCAATGCGCCAAGGCGCTCCTCGGGCAGTACAAAATAGCAGACTTCTGTGCGAAGCCCGCTTTCCGGGTCGTTTTCTTCAATTTCCAGCGTATTCATCCCGATGGACATATCGCAGTGCTCCGCACACCGGAAAAGCTCTGAAAAATGCCCGTCCCGGCGCACAAATGTGCGAAAACCGGTTTGTTCCACCGAGGCATAGGCCCTGTGCGCGGGCAAAAACTCCATGATCGCGTGGTCCTTGTTGTCCACACCGAAGCTGACGACACCCTGGCCGCGGTTGACATAGTAGCACCACAGCGGGATACCCTGAATGCCCGCAATGCCCGGCAAAAAGCTTGCAAACGGCGGTTTTTGCCCATAGCGCTGCACACGAAAGATCTGTGTTTCGTTTTTCATCAGGGCAGCCTCCCTTCCAAAATGCACACGGGTGTTCACAGCGTTCCAGCGCCGGATCCTACCGAATTCTATAAGTGTAATTATAACTATATTGTTTTTTTAATCTACAAAATTTCTGGCAAAAATGTCAGATTCATGACCTGTTTTCCTTGCACTTATGTAGAAAATGTGATATTATTTTGGTATAAAATTAACAAATCTGCGCGCTTTTCCGGGCGGCACGGGCTTAATTTTCAACAAAGCGCGGAGAGGAGATGTTTTTTTGAACACGCAGGAATTACGGCAGGAATGGTTTGTGCGGGAATCGCAGGAGACGGAAAACGAGGTCTTTCACCGCCCCTTAAGCGCGGAATATGCCTTTTGGCGGGCAGTTGCCACAGGAGATATCGAGTATGTGCGGCGTGAGTGCAAGGAGAACCGCTTCATCGACACGGGACGGGGGGGGGGGGTTGGATGTCTTTCCAGAGACCCGCTGATAAACTTGAAATATCACCACGTTATTTCCACCGCCATCATCACGCGGGTGTGTGTGGACGCCGGCATGTCGATGGAACAGGCGTTCCGGCTGAGCGATTTTTATATCTTAAAGCTGGATAACGCCGGCTCCATGCAGGCCGTGGAACGCATCCACGACCAAATGGTCATGGATTTTACGGGCAAGATGCAGCGTTTGTCCAAAAAACCGGAAACCTCGAAGCCTGTCGCCGAGTGCATGGAATACATTTACGCCAACATCCAAAAGCGCGTGACGGTGGAGGATCTTGCGGCTTTCACAGGGCTTTCGCCCAGCCATCTGTCGCGGCTGTTTAAAAAGGAGATCGGCATCTCCGTCAGCGACTACATCCGTGAGAAAAAGGTGGAAAAGGCGCAGGAGCTGCTGCAGTACAGCGATTTCAGCTTAATCAAAATCGCCACCGACCTCGCCTTCTCCTCGCAGAGCCATTTCACGCAGGTATTTCACGATTTTACGGGCATGACGCCCAAAAAATACCGGGACACGCATTCCGACGCCGACCGGCTCGATTTTTCACACGGCAGGAAGCCCGCGCCGGGCGGGGATCCCTTGCCCGGCGAAGATGGTTTGCCCGGCGGGGATCCTTTATCCGACAGAGATCCCTTGCCCGACGGGAGCGCTCCCACCTGACAGGGGCGCTTTCGGCCGGCAGAAGCGCCCCTGCCCGACAGGGGGCGCCCCGCCTGACAGCGTCACTCCTGCCCGGCCGCGAAGCTCCCCTCCAGCGATGCGCGCCCGAGCGGCGGGGGCGCTTTTGCCCGGGCCGGTCAGGACATCAGCAGCTCGATCTCCGATTTTTCCGTGAGCATCGATTCCGGGATGTAATTGCCGTCCACGGCCGTTCCGTTGACGGTGAGCTGTTTGCAGCCGGACTCGGCGCCGCCGGGGTTTTTCACCACAATGTGCAGATGCCTGCCCCGGAAGTCCTTTTCAATTTCCAGCGTCTTCCACTCCCTTGGGATGGAGGGCGCTATTTTGATGCCGTGCAGGTCGGGGCGCATGCCGAGGATGCCCTCCACACAGCCGACCATCATCGTCGAGGCCGTTCCCGTCAGCCAGTGCACATGCGAGCGCCCGGCGCGGGGGCTGTGCTTGCCCTCGGTGAACTGCCCGTAGCAGTACGGCTCGATGCCCCGAATCTCGGCGCGGTCGTTCTGCATCGAGGGGGCGTTCTCTTTAAAATAGGCAAACGCGCGGTTCCCGTGGCCCAAAAGCGCCTCCGCAAGGATCAGCCAACCCTGCGATTGCGAGAACACGGCGCCGTTTTCCTTTGCGCCCGCGTTGTAGATCACCGCAAAGGCCCCGTCGAACGCGTGCGCACGGTAGGGGGGATCCATCAAAACCGCCCCATAGGGGGTATTCAGGCGGCTGTACACGTTTTCCATCACCATCGCCGCCTGTTTTTCGTCTGCAAGGCCGCTGATGACGGACCAGCTCTGCGGGTTCAGCCACAGATTCGCCTCGGGCGCCGTGCGCGCGCCGATCACCTCTCCGTCCTCGGTAAAGCCGCGCACGAAGCGATCCTCATCCCAGCACAGCCCGCGCAGCCGATCGCCCAGCTGCGCCTGCTCGCGCTCAATCCACGCGAGGTCGCCGGTGTGCCCCTTTTCCTGCGCAAACAGCTTCATCAGCGTATAGGCGTAGTAGCACTGGAACGCCACGAATGTGGATTCGCCGTTTGCCCCAAGGCGCAGGCAGTCGTTCCAGTCGGCGTGCAGCCCGGCGGGCATCCCGTGCGGGCCGAGGTGGTTTTGGGAAAAATCAAGCGCGCGCCGGAGGTGCTCGTACACGGTGCCCGCGTCGCGGTCGGCAAAGGGGATTACCTCGTCAAGGAACGCGGCGTCGCCCGTCTCGGCGATATATTTGTACACCGTGGGGAACAGCCAGAGCGCATCGTCCGCCCGGTAGGCGGGGTGCCCGGTCTCCTTCACATACGAATCGTCGTCCGGCGTATCCTCGTGGCCGGGGTCGTGTGTGAATTTTACAAGCGGCAGCCCGCCGCCGTTTGCCGCCTGCGCGCTGAGCATAAAGCGCAGCTTTTCCGCCGCCTGCTCTGGCGCGAGATGGATCACGCCCTGGATGTCCTGCACGGTGTCGCGGTAGCCGAAGCCGTTGCGCAGGCCGCAGTAGATGAACGAGGCCGCGCGCGACCAGGTAAACGTCATAAAGCTGTTATAGGCGTTCCATGTGTTCACCATCACGTCAAATTCCGGGCACGGCGTCTTCACCCGGAAGTGCGTAAATTTGCTGTGCCAATCCTGCCGGAGCGCTTCCCACTCGGCCCGGCACACCGCCCCGGGCGCCTCGTAGGCCTGCATCAGCGCCGCGCTTTCCGCGGCGTACTTCTCGCCCAGCAGGAACGCGATGGTCTTCGTCTCGCCGGGCTGCAGCGTCACCACGCACGAGAGCGCGCCGCAGCCGTTGCCGTTGTAATTGAGGGTATTGCCCAAATCGCCGCCCGCAACGCCGGCGGGGTCGCCGTAATCGTGATACGCGCCCAAAAACGCGCTGCGCTCGCCGCAGTACGAGGCCACCGGCGCGCCGGCCAGGCCGAAGAAGCGCTCGGTCACCCGTTTGTTGTCCATCTCGACGCCGTCCAGGTTGCCGTGGATCAGCTGGCGGATGCGGTTTTTCTCGAACAGCGTCCGCGTGATGAACAGGGAATACTGCAAGTCCACCTGATCAAGCTCGTAATTGCTGTTGTTCGTGAACTCCGCATAGCCCGTCAGCGTGAGCGCGCGCACTTTGTCCGAATCGTTGCGCACCGTCAGCTCCCACACCTCGTGCGTTTTCCCCAGCGGCACATAGTACAGCGCCTCGCTGTGAATGCCGGCGTAGTCCGCGCCGATTTTTGTGTAGCCCGTGCCGTGGCGGCACTCGCTGCGATAGCTTGCAAGGTCCTTGCCCACCGGCTGCCACGACGCGGACCAATAATCGCCCGATTCGTTGTCGCGCAGGTAAATGTACCGGCCGGGGCGGTCGAACGCGTTGAACACGTACCGCAGGATGCGCCCGTTCGCGCCCGATTTTACAAAGCTGTAGCCTCCGGCGTTGCCCGAGATGAGCGCGCCGTATTCGGGCGAACCCAGATAGTTGGCCCAGGGCTCCGGCGTATCCGGACGCGTAATCACATATTCACGGGCCTGTTCGTCGAAATATCCGTATTGCATGGCGATTCCTTCCTTTCCTGTGGGGGATTTTTGTGAAACGGACGGGGCGCAGCAGGAGCGTGCGGCCGTGCAGGATCATGCGAGCTCGATTCCGATGCGGCTGCCCTGTGCGGGCAGGCGGGAAATCTCCGCGCGGCGCAGGATTGCAGCGCCGCCCGCAATGGGCAGCTCCGCCGGCTGCGGGTCTGCGGGCGTCGTCAACACCGCCCTTGCAACGCGGTACGCGCCGCAGTCCTTCCCGGCGGGGTTTAACACAGTGATGCAGAATTCCTTTCCGGCAAATTGCAGCGAGAGGGATGCCTTGCCCTGCGCGTCAAACTGTTCGCGCACAAGCTTTGGGCAAACCGCAAGGTCGCCCCATACGCCGCGCACGCCGAACATCTCGTTCATAAGCGTGAGCAGGTACCAGCTGGCCGCGCCCGTCAGATAGCAGTACAGTCCCCGCCCGTCGCGGTTGAAGTATTCCGGGATGCCGGGGTACATTCTGCCGCGCTCAAAATTCAGCGACGCATCCGCCAGCGCCCGCAGCGCCTTGTAGCCCTCGCGCACAAAGCCCCGGCGGTAGAGGGCGTTCGCATACATCACGGCCATGTGGCAGAACACCGCGCCGTTTTCCTTTTCCCCGTAGGCAAAGCCGAACATGCGCCCCATATCAAATTTCAGCTCTTTGAAATCGGTGTTCAGCCGGTAGCCGCCGATCTCCTCACGGTACAGATAACGGTCCGCGCTGCGGGTAATGCTGCGCACCTGCGCGTCGTCGGCCGTGCCGCTCATGGCGGCGAACACCTGCCCCGTCAGCATCATGCGCACGCCGTTTTCGGTAAAGCCCTCGACGGGGCGGCCGTGGTTATCGTAGTAGCTGTTGAACCAGCCCTCGCCTTCTCCGCCGTCGATCCACTCCTGCCGGCGCAGATGCTCTGTCATCCATGCGGCCTTGCCCTCAAGGTTCGCCGCGATCTCCAAAAGCGGAACGGAAACCGTGCGTCCGCTCACGCTGTGCGCACACTGCCGCGCATACGCCTGCAGCAGCGCGTTTTTCCTGGCGGGGTCCGCGTACAGGGCATGGCCGCCGGCCAGCAGCGTCTGGGTTTCCTCCAGCAACGCGGCGGTCTCCTGGCCGTTCGTCTCTGCAAGGCGCCGCAGCAGCGCGGCCAGATCGCGCAGGTTCCCGGCATAAGCGCAGGTAAACGCGACGCTCTCGCCGTTTTCGGCCGCCATATCCAGCGCGTCGTTCCAATCCGCGCCGCGCAGGCGGCAGATGTTGTGCGCGCCCACCTCATAAAACGCCGCAAGCTGCTGAATCAGCAGATGCTCGAGGATGCTGCCCTGATAGACTGCGCCGTCCTGCGCGCGCTGCCAATTGCCCTCCTCGCTGCGCCACTGCCGGTCGATCTCCGTCCCCCGCACGGCCTGCGCGTCTTTAAAATAAGGTGCGGGAACATTCAGGATCTGCACATCCCCGGTTTGGTCGATGTAAAGCTTCGCCGTCATCAGCGGCCACAGCGCGTGGTCCATCCACACGCGGGCGATACCGTTGCGGTCGGCAATAAAGTTGCCGTCGCCGGCCCCGATGATGGTGGCGTTCGTCCCGTCGATGCGCACGCCGCCGAAATTGGCCTTGATCATGCCGCCGACGCCGTCCGGATCCATCAGCAGCAGCGAGAGGCAATCCTGCCACAGATCGCGCCAGCCCCGGCCGCCCCGGCCATAATCGTGGTGCGGCAAAAACGAGCAGCCGTAGATGCGGCGCAGCATCGGCTGGAAGCTCACCCAGCGCATCAGGCGGTCGAAATCCGCATCGCCGGTGTGGCAGCGGACATTCACCTTTTCCTGCCAATAGCGCTCCACTGCCGCAAGCGCCGCGCCCGCCTTTTCGGCCGAGCCGTAGGCGGAAAGGATGCGCTCCATCTCCTCTTCCGCGTCGCACACGCCCAGCAGCAAAATGTATTCCGCGCGCTGTCCCGGCTGCAGGGTGATTTGGGGAAACACCAGGCCGCCCATGGCCTCGCGGCCGTCGATGGCTGTGCCGGCGGGCATCCCCTCCGCGGCCTCGCAGACGGCGCGGGGGCGCAAAAAGCTGCCGCCCTCGCCGATGAACGCATCGACGGTGGGATAAAACGCGGCGGGACGCCCGCCCCCGCCCGTGCAGCCCTGTACATAATAGATATGATGGTTTTCGCGGTGGCCCTTCTCGTCGAACGACATGGTCGGCTTCACCAGCACGCCGTTTTGCGTGGTGCGGATGCGGTGCAGCATGGAGGTGACGTTCCGGTGGTCGCGGATGTTATCGGCGCTCCGTCCATAGATGGGAACGGCGGCAACGGGCGTGACCGTCTGCGCCGCCTGGGCCGTATTGCGGATGCGTACGCGCAGCACCTCGACCGCATCGTCCACCGGGACAAACGCGGTGACCTCCGATTCCAGACGGTATTTCTGCGATGTCCGCTTCACGGTCTGCCACATAAAGCCGGCCGTCAGCGTGCCGGCATCCTGCTCCGGGGTGAATTTTTGGCTCTCGGCCTCGGCGGAAACGCCCGTGGCCGACCAACACCCCGCACCCTCCACGCGGCACCAGAAGTTGCGCGTGGCGCGGGCGTTGTGCAGGCTCTCGATGGTGGCAGGCTCCAGCAAAAACGTCTCCTGATCGATCTTACTGTCCCCGCCGAAATTCGGCGTCACGGCGCCTTTCAGCCCGGCGTTCCCCGCAATCGGCAGGTAAAGGCCGCTGGTATTTTCCGCGCCGTCGAGGGAAAAAACGCCGTCCTCATTCAGAAAATGTATCTTTTCCATACTGCTCTCCTTTTGGTGCAAAGAATGCGGGTGGACGCGGCCTTTTGTTCGGGAAGCCCTGACTCAACCGGCGTGTCGGACCGGCGATTGATGCAGCGGTTCCTCCGGAAGGGCGCGCCGGGCACGACCGGCCTCTGCTGCGCATAGAATGTGGGGAGAAGCGGCGGCACGCGCGTTTTACATATATAAAATACACGAAATTTTTGCCCGTGTTTTCCATATTGTTGTTGTTTTTGTCATTTTGATGCTTGGGAAGCTCTGATTCCATCGATGTGTCGGATCGGCGGGCAGATTTTCCTCCGGCCCAAGAGGTACCGGGACGCGCGAGGCGATTGATTCAAAGATTCCCTCCTGTATGAGCTTCTTTCTGTCCGCTGCACCGGGCCGCTGCAGGACGAGAGTCTTCTTTTTGCCGCACAGGCATCCCCCTTTCCACAGCAGTTCCTTTTTCCCCCGGCGCCGTTTACCGCGCGGCGCATCGGTCCATCCTTTTGAGGGATCGCTGCAGGGATGGGGGACGGCATATGGAACGGCACACGGCGCAGCCGGCAAGACGGCAGACGGGGCTTTGGGGCGGGGCGGGACAGCTTGCACGAACAGGGCAGCTTGTCCGCGCAGGATTTTCGTCACAAATCGTTTATGGAAAATTCATATGGGAATGCTATACTCATTTGGCACGGGCCGCCCCCCGGCGGCATCCGCAAACCGGTGAAAAGGGAGAGACCTTTATGGAGTTGCGCAGCAACATCAAGCTGCTGAATTATACGCGTAAATTCCTGCTGAACGATACCGACGGCATCCTGCCCTATGCCGTGCGGCCGCAAAAGCCCGATGCGCCGGGCGCCGCGCCGCTGCCGCTGCCGCGCTGTACGCCGCGCGAGGCCGGCATCCCCGCCGCGGCGCTCGATACGCTGCTGCGCGAGCTTTCGGGCGCGGCGTGCGGCACGCACACCTGCCTCGTGCTGCGCCATGGCAAGGTGGTCTGCGAGGCCGAATACGCGCCGTATTCCCTGCGCCGCTGGCACGTCACGCACAGCATGTGCAAAAGTGTCACGGGCACGGCCATCGGCATGCTCATCGACGAGGGACGCCTCTCGCCGGACGAGCACGTCTGCGACATCTTCCCCGAAAAGTGCAGCCTGCTCACCGGGCGGCGCATGCGCGCCGTCACGGTGCGCCATCTTTTGAGCATGCGCAGCGGCGTGAGCTTTCGCGAGGCGGGCATCGTGCTGGAGAGCGATTGGGTAAAGGCGTTTTTGGATGCGGATGTGCTGTTCGAGCCGGGCGAGGCCTTCGATTACAACAGTCTGAACAGCTACATGCTCTCGGCCATTGTGCAGAAAAAAACAGGCGCCGGGCTGGTGGAATACCTGCGCCCGCGCCTGTTCGAGCCGCTGGGCTTCGGTGATATCGCGTGGGAGACCTGCCCGCAGGGCATCGAAAAGGGCGGCTGGGGGCTGTATGTCTATCTGGAGGATCTGGCAAAGCTGGGCCAGCTGTATCTGCAAAAGGGCGTGTGGACGGGCGCCGACGGCGCCGGGCGCCGTCTTTTGAGCGAGCAGTGGATCGCGGCCGCAACGGCGCCTTATTCCGTCACGGAAAAGGGCGAGGAATACGGCTTCCAGCTCTGGCCGTACACGCCGGAGGGCGTGTATCTCTTCAACGGTATGTTCGGGCAGTATGTCGTCGTCGCGCCCGCCCGGCAGCTGATCGTCGCCGTCAACGCCGGCGCGGGCAATCTGTTTGTGCTCAGCGCGGCCTTTGCCGCCATTGCACGGTTTGTCCGCGCGGTGGGCAGTGCTTCGGCGGCGCAGCCGGGTGACACATCATCCCGGCCGCGGGGCGGCAAGGCCGCTTTGCGGGGCGGCAAGGGCAAAACGGCGGCGCAGCCGGGCAGCGGCACGCCAATTTTGCCGGGCGGCACGCCGGCCGCTTCGCCTGACGGCGCCTCCTGCGCCTCTGCTTCTTCCCCAGGCAGCGCTTTCCCCGTCCCGGCGGGCGGCTCCCCGGCCGCTTTGCCGGAGAGCGACGCCGAAGCGCGCCTCGCCTTTACACTTTCGCATCTGCGCTTTGCCGAACCGGTACCCCCCTGCCCCGCGCCCGAGCGCCCCTCCTGGACGCAGCGGGTGCGCCGCGCGCTGTTTTCGCCGCAGCCGGCGCCCGCGCCGGAGCCTGCGCCATCGCCCATCCCGGAAACGGTGCGCGGCGCGCTGGCAAAAAGCTATCCGCTTGAAGCAAACCGCGCGAGCATGGTGCCCACCATCGCCGCCTGCATGGAGGATTGGTACTCGGGCGGCGTGGAGCGTGTGGCGTTCGAGCGTTCCGGCGACAGCCTGACGCTGCTTTGGCACGAGAGCGGCACGGTGCACCGCGTGCCCATCGGCTTTGCCGGCGCGGATGGTGCGGGCGGCGCAAACAGTACCGGAAAACCGGACAGTGCGGGCGGCAAGGACGGTTCCGGCAAGTCAGGCAGTACCGGCGGGGTGCGCGGCACCGGCGGGATGAACAGCACCGGCGGGATGAACAGCACCGGCAGCGTGCGCAGCGCCGCCGAAGCTGCGCACACCGACGCTCCGGACAGCTCCCGCCCCGCGGCCGAATGCGTCCTCGATTTTGGCGGCAACCGCTTTTCCGTCGGCGCCATCGGCCGCTTTACCACCGACGAGGACGACAACCCTGTTTTAAAACTCACTGTCTGCTTTTTGGAAAGCTCCTGCACGCGGCTGATCAAATTTGTATTCCTGCCGGACGGCACGCTGACGGTGAAGCTGAACGAATCCCCCGCCCTGCAGACGGCGATGGATTCCGTGCGCGAGACGATGAAGGCGGGCGCACCGGGCACACCGGGAACGGATTTCTTTAAGGATGCGGGCTACCTGCAATACCTCATCCGCCGCGCCTGCTCCCCGGTGCTGCACAGCACCGGGGAGCCCGCGCACGGGGCGGCAGCGCAGCCATCATAAGAATGCATGAAAATCGGTTTGATACAGCACTGCCGAAAAAAGATAAAAAAACCTGTCTGCATTCCCGGACATGCACCGGGCATGCAAACACCTCTGCAGAAAAACCGGACAATCTTGTCGACAGACTCAGGGCCGCTGCAAACCGCAGCGGCCCTGAGTATTATATTATGGAATACACATTTTCTGCTTTTCTCTATCCCCGCATGCCCGAACAGCGCGCCCGCAGCTGCCGGCACAGTTCGGTCTGCTCTGCAGCAGTGAAAGCATGCTTTGGAATCGTGACGCCCCGCGTCACCGTGCGCTGCGGTCGATACACCATGTAGAAATAATGCTCTGTCTCATACCACTCGCACACGCCGGCGTACGGCACCTGTTCAAAATTGCCCTCTTTTTCGACCACAAACGCAGCCGGCCCCAGCCGAAGCGTATAGTCGCCGCTGTAAAGGTCGAAACGGGGATCCGAATGCGCGCGCTGTCGCCTGACGATGGCTCTCACACCGCAAAGCCAGAGGGAGAACATCAGCACTGTCATAATCAGAAACACCCAGTTCCCGCCAAGCGCCGCGCCGATGAGCATCCGCCCCAGCTGCGCGGCAAAGAGCAGCATAAAAATGCAAAACGGCCACATGCGTTTCCAATATTTCCAGCTGCCCCGCAAAGCTTTCCAGACCTCATCCTGCAGCTGCCCCACTTCCCCGCGCTCGATCCGATAGGTCCAGCAGGTGCGCTCCGCGTATGCCGTTTCAGCGGAAAAGACCTCCCGCGTGCCCTGCGGCATCGCCTCAACCGAAGCATCCGCAGCATCGGGCACAGCTTCCCCCGCAAGCGCCGCAAGCAGATGGCGCCGGCTGCTGCGCGGCGTTTCGCACGCCGGGAAGGCATGTGCGGGGATAAAATCAAAACCGTCCCCGGTAAACACCACCAGAAGCCCGGCCTTGCCCGCGGTCACGCACCGGATCTCCTCTTTCATGTACTGGATCGTCTGCGCCGTGCCGGAACCGAGATCGCCCTCATGCGTATACACGCCCTCGCAAACCGTCACACGGTGCGTTCCGGGCATCGGGGCCGTCTGCATCGATTTGCGCATCGCCTTCATTTCCAGCCGGAGAATGCCCTCCCGCGCGGTGCGCCACGCCCCCAACACATACAGGACGGTGAACAGTATATAAAACCCATACCACAGAGCGGACGAAAAGCTCCCGTCCCACGGGCGCCGCATCCACTGCTTCCAGAAAAACGACAGGAGCAGCAGCGCGCCGGCGCTTGCCAAGGGCGGCACAAGCCGGGCACGCGGCATCCGCCCCACCGGGCTGCGCAGCGCAAGGCGCATCATCTGCATAGTTGCGTTTGGGTCGAGGTCATAATTCCAGCAAAGCATAGGAGCCTTTCTCCTCTTTTACCCCCGCGCGTCCGCATACAGCGCGGTGATATTCAAAATGATCTCCACGGCCTTGTCCATCCCCTCGACGGTGATGCACTCGTAGGGGCCGTGGCAGCTGTAGCCGCCCGTGCCGAGGTTCGGGCAGGGCAGCCCCCGGTACGAAAGCTGCGCGCCGTCGGTGCCGCCGCGCGTCACCTCGATCTCCCACGGCACGCCCGCCTGCTCGCACGCGCGCTTGGCGTTGTCGATGAGGTGCATGCAGGGCTCGATCTGCTCGAGCATATTATAGTAGCTGTCGCGCACGGTGAGCTTGACACAGGCCGCGGGATACTTTTCGGCCACGGCGCGCCGCACGTGTTCCAGCGTCTGTTTGCGCTGCTCAAACTTCGCGCGGTCGTGGTCGCGCACGATATAAACCATCTGGGCCGAGGCTACGCCACCCGACATCCCGCACAGATGGAAAAAGCCCTCGCGCCCCTCGGTGTGCTCCGGCGTCTCTGCGGCGGGCAGCATGCCGTCGATCTCGCAGCAAAGCTTCAGCGCGTTTACCATCGTATCCTTGGCCGCGCCCGGATGCACCGACACGCCGGTGACCTCGAATACCGCCGAGGCCGCGTTGAAATTCTCGTACGAGATGCCGCCCTCCGCGCCGCCGTCCACCGTGTAGGCGTAGCGCGCGCCGAAGCCCTCCACGTCGAAATGCGCCGTGCCGGCGCCCACTTCCTCATCCGGCGTGAACGCAATTTTGAATGTGCCGTGCGGCGCGCCGCTTTGCAGCAGCCGCTCGCAGGCCGTGACGATCTCGGCGATGCCGGCCTTGTCGTCCGCGCCCAGCAGCGTAGAGCCGTCCGCCGTGATCAGCGTCCGGCCGCGCAGCTCCTTCAAAAACGGAAACTCCTCCGTGCGCAGCACCCGGCCCTCTTTGGGCAGCGCAACGTCGCCGCCGTCGTAATCCGGGTGCAGGATCGGGTTCACGTTTTCACCCGAAAAAGCAGGCGATGTATCCATGTGCGCGATCCAGCCGATGGCGGGCGCGTCCTCGCAGCCCGGCGTTGCGGGCAGGGTGGCGTACACATAGCCGTACGCATCCAGCCGCGCGTCGGCAATGCCCAGCGCCTGCAGCTCGTCCACCAAAAGGCGCGCAAGATCCAGCTGCCGCGCCGTCGTCGGCGTCTGCCCCGTCCCCTCCTCCGATGCCGTGGAAATTTTCACGTAATTCAAAAAACGCTCATAGGCACGCATTTTTGATTGATCTCCTTTTCTTTCAATTATAGGGATGCTGGTTTAGCCTTAATTAATGTGGTGTAGTTTCAAGCAGTTCCAGCTTTCTGCTGGCTTTAATTGATTCAGTTCAAGTAATTTGAAGCAGTCTTGTTTGTGTACCAAGTTGTGTACTGCGATCCATTGCGCAGGAGAATATCAATTCCACAACGCCCCTATAAACTGGAATTTAGATATTAGACATAGTCCTTGAAATAGTTTGTTTCATCTTGACAATCCAACCATAATTCAAACCATCCTAAAAAGTCCTGCCTTTCACAACAGGGCTGAACACCAACATCGCAAAAATTCCATACCTCTCCCCGGCATTTCCCCGTCACTATCAAATTGTAGCTTGTACAACAACCAGTATCGATCAACTCAAGCTCACCTTGATAAACCTTATTTTGCATTTCCTCCCTTATTATACTTTGTGGCCTATCATCGGCCTCCCAAATCCATTCTTCTTCCAATAGAAACGGATGAGATAAATCTCTTTTTTCAATGTCCGCCAAACGATTGAGGTGAAAACCATCAAGCATATCATCACAGCCATCACCGATTTCTTGTAAAAACAAACGATATGCTTCGGGCAATCTAATATTGCATTGTTTTTCAAATTGGGAAATTTCCCTCTCCGAAAGCGTTTCCCCCATTTCAATTTCAAGTTCCGCTATCTTTTGTTTCATGCGTTTTATGACTTCTTTATATTCATTCTCTTTGTAAATAGCCATTACAGCATCCTCACATAAATTGCGATTTGTCGCTCTATGTATCAGCAAAATACTTGTGTACTTTTTGAGTACCAGTCACCGCCCAAACCCCTGAAACTGTTGCAATTCAAGGGGTTCGGGCGGCTAACACCTTTAACTTTCCATAAAAGCAATCCCGCAAAGCGGTTTTTCCGGAATTTTGCCCTTCACTGCTCCACCGGCACCGGCCGTTCTCCCTTTTTCTCCCGCACGATCTTCACGCGCGTCACGGCGCGGGGCGTGGCTTCCATTACGGTAAACTGGTAGCCCTCGGTCTCCAGCTCCAGCGTCTCGCCCGCTTCGGGGATGCGGCCCAGCGTCTCGGTGACAAAACCGCCGATGGTGTCGCTGTCGGCATTTTCAAACAGATCCTCGCCCAAAATGCCCTCCAGCTCGTTCACGGGCACGTCGCCGCCCACCTCGTATACGCCGTCCGAGAGCGTCACGACGGCGTTGCTGTCGGCGTGCTCGTCGTCCAGATCGCCGACGATGGCCTCTAACAGGTCCTCCATCGTCACCATGCCCTCGGTGCCGCCGTATTCATCCACGACGATGGCGAGATGCACGCGCGCCTTCTGGAACTCGTGCAAAAGATCCGAGCACGTCATGCCCTCGGGCACATACAGCACGCTGCGCATGAAGGTTTCGGGCGTATCTTCGGCATGCGTGCCC
This sequence comes from Subdoligranulum sp., assembly GCA_014799685.1. GTDB lineage: Bacteria > Bacillota > Clostridia > Oscillospirales > Ruminococcaceae > Ruthenibacterium. The sequence goes on from JAAVHN010000029.1 coordinate 136,798, forward strand.
GCCTCCAGCAGGGGGACAAGGTCCTTCACAAACACCGCGCCCACAATGTCGTCCACATTGTCGCGGTACACCGGAATGCGCGAAAAACGGTTTTCGGCCTGCAGCGCCGCGATCTCGCGCAGCGTGGCCGTCACGGGCACGCGCACAAGGTCGGTGCGGTGCGTCATCACCTCGGATACGCGGCGGTCGTCAAATTCAAAGATATTCTTGATCATCTCGTGCTCGCGCTCGTCCACCGCGCCCGTCTCCTCGCCGGCCTCCACCATCATCAGGATGTCCTCCTCGGCCACGGGCTCCTCCTCGCTCTCGGGGCCGATGCCCAGCGGGCGCAGCACGAGGTTTGTGGAAGCGGCGATGAAGCGCACAATGGGGCGGCACACGCGGTTCAGCGCCCAGATGACGCCCACCACGCGCAGCGCCACGCCGTCCGGGTTTTTCATGGCGATGCGCTTGGGCGCGAGCTCGCCGAAAATGAGCATAAAATACGATAAAATGATCGTGATGACAATCACGATGATGCCGCGCATCGTCGCGGCCGGGATGGGCACGCCGGAAAGCGCGCGCACGAGCGGATCGGCAAAGCTGTCCGCCGCGGCGGCCGACGCTAAAAAGCCGGATAACGTGACGCCCACCTGAATGGTGGCCAGAAAATCCGACGGCGCCTCGGTAATCACAAGCAGGCGCCCGGCGGCCTTGTTGCCGTTTTCGGCAAGGCGCTTCATGCGCTGCGTGTTTACAGAGACTACGGCAAATTCGCTCATGGCAAAAAACGCGTTCGACGCGATGAGCACCACCTGTAAAAGCAAACTGGGCAGGACTGTGTCCATAGAGAAAAAAACCACTCCTTTTTCTGTTCGTGTTCTAACACAAAGCCGGGCGGGGGGAAGTTTGTTCTGCCGCCCGGGAAACGCTCTTGTGCCGGGCGGGTTGCAGGCCGCACAAGGAATATGCGGCCTGCACTTCCCTGCGGGAAGATGCAGGGTCGCCGGCAGGGTATTTGTGCCGTTTCGCTCCGGTGCGGGCACCCCGCTTGCCGGCCGCACAAGGAACTTGCGGCCGGCACTTCCCTGCGGAATATGCAGGGTCGCGCCCGGGCACCGGCTCCAAGGCTTCGCCGGTGCTTTTCCCGGGACAAATGGGGCCCCCGCGGAAGACCGCATCGCGGGCTTTCGTGGGGAAGCGACGGAACGGCGAAGCGGTGTGAGGGATGCTGGCCGAAGGACAGCATCCTGAACAAAGCGCAGCCCGTGACGGAGCTGGGCCCACTCCTCCGCTGCACGGCGCAAACACCCGCCACCACCCGGGGAAACGTTCCTGTGCGGGCGGGGCGGCGTTTGTTCTGCCGCCCGCGCAAGGAACTTGCAGCCGGTACTTCCCCGCGGGAATATGCGGGGTCGCCGCCCGGGGAACACCCGTGCGCCCCTTCCCCGCCCGCAGATTAAAACACATTGTATCATACCAAAAAAAATTCGCGCCGTCAAAAGCGAAATTCGTCAAAATATTGGCATCCCGGCCGGATTATGGTATACTATATGCGGTTATACTTTTTTTGCGAACAATTTCAGGGCCTTGCGCCACTTTTCAGGGAGGTTTTTTCATGGATTCCACAATTTTTGCCGGCAAAACACTGCTGATCACGGGCGGGACAGGCTCGTTCGGCAACACGGTTTTGCGTCATTTTCTCTCCACCGACATCGGCGAGATCCGCATCTTCTCGCGCGATGAAAAAAAGCAGGACGATATGCGCCACGCCTATCAGCAGCAATATCCCGCGCTGAGCGGCAAGCTGAAATTTTACATCGGCGACGTGCGCAACCCCGACAGCGTGCGCGGCGCGGTGCGCGGGGTGGATTACATCTTCCACGCCGCCGCCTTGAAGCAGGTGCCCAGCTGTGAATTTTTCCCGATGGAGGCCGTGCGCACAAACATTCTCGGCACGGACAACGTGCTCACCGCCGCCGTCGGGGCCGGGGTAAAGCGCGTGGTGTGCCTCTCCACCGACAAGGCCGCGTACCCCATCAACGCCATGGGCATCAGCAAGGCCATGATGGAAAAGGTCATCGCCGCGAACGCGCGCACCGTCAAAAACGGCGGCACCACCATCTGCTGCACGCGCTACGGCAACGTGATGGCCAGCCGGGGCAGCGTGATCCCGCTGTTCATCGAGCAGATCAAGGCCGGCAAGCCCATCACCATTACAGACCCCGATATGACGCGCTTTTTGATGAGCCTCGACGAGGCCGTTGAGCTGGTGGCCTTCGCGTTCGGCCACGCCAATCCCGGCGACCTGTTCGTGCAGAAGAGCCCCGCCTCCACCATCGGAGACCTTGCCAAGGCCGTGCAGAAGCTGTTCGGCGATACGGGCACGCACGTGATCGGCACGCGCCACGGCGAAAAGCTGTACGAAACGCTGCTCACGCGCGAGGAGCGCATGCGCAGCGAGGATCTGGGCGGCTATTACCGCGTATCGGCCGACGCGCGCGATTTGAATTACGACAAATACTTCGTCGAGGGCAAGGTGCAGACGCAGGCGCCCGAGGATTACACCAGCCACAACACCCAGCGCCTGACGGTGGACGAGGTGGTGGAAAAACTGCTGACGCTCGATTATATCAAAGAGGAGCTGGCCGCGCTTGGAAAATAACCTGGAAAAAAATTGGGGGAACGACCGGGAAAACACCCCGGAATGCAGCCGGGGAAACAGCTCGGAACCCAGCCGGGAAAGCACCCCGGGAAGCGTCCCGGAAAATACGCAAAGCTGTAAAGGCAAAACACTGCTCATCACGGGCGCGAACGGATTCATCGGCAAAAACCTCACCGCCCGCCTGCGGGCGATGGGGCAGCATACGCTGCTCTTGTTCGACGTCGACACGCCGCCCGAAAAGCTGGCCGAATACGCCGCGCGCGCGGACTTTGTGTTCCATTTGGCGGGCGTGAACCGCCCGAAGGATCCTGCCGAATTTTACGCGGGCAACCGCGGCTTCACCGAGCATCTTTTGCTGCTGCTGGAAGAGGCGGGCAGTAAAGCGCCGGTGCTTGTCACCTCGTCCATTCAGGCCGAGTTAGAGAACGACTACGGCAAAAGCAAGCGCGAGGCCGAGGCGCTGGTGTTCGGGCACGAGCAGAAAACCGGCGCGCCCGCGCTGGTGTACCGTCTGCCGGGCGTCTTCGGCAAATGGTGCCGCCCGTCCTATAACAGCGTCGTCGCCACCTTCTGCCACAACATCGCAAACGGCCTGCCCATCGAGGTGCGCGACCCCGCGTACCGGTTCCCTCTCGTCTACGTGGACGACGTGGTGAACTGCTTCCTCGCCGCTTTGGACGGCGCCGCGCCGCGCGACCGCGCGCTGCCCGGCCTGTGCCATCTGACGTGCGACGTCTACGAGACGACGCTGGGCGCGCTGGCCGAAACCATCCAGAGCTTCCGCGACAGCCGGAAAACGATCGCCGTGCCCGACATGGGCGACGCCTTTACAAAGAAGCTCTACGCGGCTTATCTCTCCTATCTTCCCACGAATGGCTTTTCCTATCCGCTCGACATGCACACCGACGCGCGCGGCAGCTTCACCGAATTTTTGCGCACCCCCGATCGCGGGCAGGTGTCCGTCAACGTCGCAAAGCCCGGCATCGTGAAGGGCAACCACTGGCACGATACGAAAAACGAAAAATTTCTCGTGGTGCGCGGCGAGGCGGTTATCCGTTTCCGGCGCGTGGGCACGGATGAGGTAATCGAATACCGCGTTTCCGGCGATCGGCTGGAGGTGGTGGACATCCCCACGGGCTACACGCACAGCATCGAGAACGTGGGCAAAGAGGATCTCGTCACCGTGATGTGGGCGAACGAACCGTTCGACCCGGAGCATCCCGATACATTTTATGAAAAGGTGTAACACATGGAAAAACTGAAGCTGATGACGGTGATCGGCACCCGGCCGGAGATCATCCGCCTGTCCGCGGTCATCAAAAAATGCGACCGGTATTTCAACCAGATTCTGGTGCACACCGGGCAGAATTACGACTATACGCTCAATCAGGTGTTTTTCGAGGATTTATCCCTGCGCGCGCCCGATTTCTATCTGAACGCCGTGGGCAAGGATCTGGGCGAGACGATCGGCAACATCATCGCCAAAAGCTACGCGCTGATGGTGGAACAGAAGCCCGACGCGCTGCTGATTTTGGGCGATACGAACAGCTGCCTGTGCGCCATCGCGGCAAAGCGCCTGCACATTCCCATCTTCCACATGGAGGCGGGCAACCGCTGCTTCGACGAATGCCTGCCGGAGGAGACGAACCGCCGCATCGTCGATCACATCGCGGATGTGAACCTGTGCTATTCCGAGCACGCGCGCCGCTATCTGAACGCCGAGGGCGTGGCCAAGGAGCGCACCTATGTGACGGGCAGCCCCATGGCCGAGGTGCTGCACGCAAACCTTGCAAAGATCGAGGCCAGCGACGTGCTGGCGCGGCTGGGGCTCACGGCGGGCAAATACATCCTGCTCTCGGCGCACCGCGAGGAAAACATCGACACCGAGCGCAACTTCCTCGACTTGTTCACCTCCGTAAACCGTTTGGCCGAACGGTACGACATGCCCATTCTCTATTCGTGCCACCCGCGCAGCAAAAAGTTTTTGCAGCAGCGCGGCTTTGCGCTCGATGCGCGCGTGCGCCTGCACGAGCCGCTCGGCTTCCACGATTACAACTGCCTGCAGATGAACGCATTCTGCGTCGTGAGCGATTCGGGCACGCTGCCCGAGGAATCCAGCTTTTTCACAAGTGTGGGCCACCCGTTCCCGGCGGTGTGCGTGCGCACCTCCACCGAGCGCCCCGAGGCATTGGACAAGGCCTGCTTCATCCTGGCGGGCATCCGGGGCGGCGGCGTGGAGCAGGCCGTCGAGACCGCCGTCGCCATGAACGAAGCCGGCGACCTCGGCATCCCCGTTCCCTATTATACCGAGGATGTCTCCAATAAAGTGGTCAAGATCATCCAAAGCTATGTGGGTGTGGTGAACCAGATGGTGTGGAGGAAAGGTTAATTCGCAATTCATAGTAACAGGTTGAGGAATCGCGGGTTCTTTTTTTGGGAAAGTATATCGATCTTCAAAAGGATAAGTTTTTATTTTGAATGATTTATCCGTACTTTTTCCGTAAACCGAAGCCGGTTTTCCTTCCCCCCAAAAATTATGGATCGTGAATTCTTGATTATGAATTATCCTCCGCGCTTTTCCGGCAAACCGAAGCCGTTTTCCTTCCCCCAAAATTATGAATTATGAATTATGAATTGTGAATTATGAATTATGAATTGCAAAAGCGCATTCTTGTGGTGAGCCAGCACTACTGGCCGGAAAATTTCCGCATCACGGACCTCTGCGCGGGGTTCCTTGCGGACGGCTGCGCCGTGGACGTGCTGTGCGGCCTGCCGAATTACCCGGCGGGCGAATGGTTCGAGGGCTACCGCTACGCCGGCCCTCGGCGCGAGGTGCATGACGGCATCGAAATTTTCCGCGCGGGCGAAATCCGCCGCAAGGGCAATACCGGCCTGCGCATTTTCTTAAATTACATCTCGTACCCCGTCACGGCGCTGTTCAGTCTGCCGCGCCTGCACGGGCGCAAATACGACGCCGTGTTCTGCTACGAGACAAGCCCTGTGCTGATGCTGCTGCCGGCCATCGTCTACGCAAAGCTGCACCGCGTGCCGCTCACGTGCTATGTACTCGACCTCTGGCCCGAAAACCTGTATTCGGTGCTCCCCATCCAAAACCGCGCGCTGCGCGCCGTTGCGGCGGGCGTCTCGCACTGGCTGTACCGCCGGTGCGACCGGCTCATCGCCATGAGCCCGGCGCTCGAGAAAAAGCTGGCCGCCATTGCACCGAAGGCGCAGCGCACGGTGATTCCGCAGTACTGCGAGGATTTTTACGCGCAGGAGGCGCATGACGCGGCGCTAAAACAGCGCTTTGCCGGGCGCTTCAACGTGCTGTTCGCGGGCAACATCAGCCCCGCGCAAAACCTGCCGCTGCTGGTGGAATGCGCGCGCCGCCTGAAGGCGGGCGGGCGCCGGGACATCCACTTTATTATCGTGGGCAGCGGCATGAGCATGGAGAGCCTGCAAAAAGAGATTGCGGACGCGGACGTTTCGGCATGGTTCACGTTCGAGGGGCGCCGCCCGGCCAAGGACATTCCCGCATACCACACCATGGCGGATGCGCTGTTTGCCGCGCTGAGCGCCAGCGAGGACGTGGGCCTGACGGTGCCGGCCAAGATCGCAAGCTATTTTGCCGCCGGGCGTCCGTGCCTTGTTTCCGTCAGCGGCGAGGCCGCGCGCGTGGTGCGCCAAGCGGGCGCGGGGCTTGCCGCTGACGCGGGCGATGCGGACGCGCTGTATCAAAACCTGCTTGCCCTTGCCGCCCTGCCCGCTGAAGAACGCGCACGCATGGGCAAGGCCGGATTTGCCTACTATCAGGCCCATTTCCGCCGCGCACCGCTGCTGCAAAAACTGGAAGAATTTGTGCTCGGCGAAAACGAAAATCGTTTTCAGAGTTTAACGTAAAGAGTTTCGTGTTCAGATATGGCGCACCGCGCCGCCGATATTGCAGCACTCCTCTCGACAGCCTTCCGTTCTCTTCGTTCCAGATCCAAAAGCCCTGAATCTCCAATTTCGAAACCGGGGCCTTTCTCGTTTCATCCAGCACCTGATTTCCGGCAAATTACGAATTATGAATTGTGCAGCAGGCCGCAGCCGTTCATCGCACACGCTACGCGTGCACGATGAACGGGCGCCCTTTGCATGGGCGCTGTTTCCCCAAATCAAAGATCTGGACAGCGCCGCATGAATTATAAATTGCAAAAGAGGTGACCCTTTGAAAACCCTTGTCATCATCCCCTGCTACAACGAAGAAGAAAATTTACAGCGCGTGGTGAACGATTTGCACGCGGCCGCGCCCGATGTGGATTACCTGATCGTGGACGACTGCTCCACGGACGGCAGCGCGGCGCTGTGCAAAAAAAACGGCTACCATTATCTTACGCTGCCCATCAATCTCGGCATCGGCGGCGGCGTGCAGAGCGGCTACTTATATGCGCGTGAGCACGATTACGACATCACCGTGCAGATGGACGGCGACGGCCAGCACGACCCGGCCTATCTGCAAAGGCTCATCCGCCCCGTGGCCGGGGGCGAGCTGGATATGGCCATCGGCAGCCGGTTCATCGAGAAAGAGGGCTTTCAAACCAGCTTTATGCGCCGCCTTGGCATCAACGTCATCCGCGTGATGATCCGCGCGCTCTGCGGCGTGGATGTGCGCGATACCACCAGCGGCTTCCGCGCCTGCAGCAAGGAATTGACATCCTATTTTGCCGATCATTACGCGCAGGATTATCCCGAGCCGGAGGCCATCGTCACCGCCGTTCTGCGCGGCTACCGCGTGGGCGAGGTTTCCGTAAAAATGCGCGAGCGCATTGCGGGCAAATCGTCCATCAGCCCGATGAAATCCATCTACTATATGCTGAAGGTATGCATCGCGCTCGTGGTCTTTCGCATCACGATCGGCCGGCAGAAAGGGGGACGCGCATGAACTGGGAAAGCTTCAGCCCCATCATCCGTGCGCTCCTGCTCGCAGGCTCGGCGTGCTATCTTGCGTTTATCCTTTTCCTCTTAAAAAAGCGCCGGCTGACGGTAAAATACGCCATCATCTGGCTGCTTTCGGCCGGGGTGCTCATCATTTTCTCCCTGTTCCCCTATGTGGTGCTGGTAATCACCGACCTTTTGGGCATGTCGGTCGCATCCAACACGGTATTTCTTCTGTCGATCGCATTCATGCTGATGCTGCTCATCAGCCTTTCCAGCGCGGTCTCGCAGTTCGCGCAGAAGATCACGCGCCTCGCGCAAAAAAACGCGCTGCTGGAAGAACGTGTGCGCCGCCTCGAGGAAGCGCTCGATGCGCTCACACAGGAAAAAAGGCCGTAAACCGTTCGTTGTGCTTTTCCACAAATGTGCAGCCGATAACAAAAACACCGGAGACTGTATTGAGTCTCCGGCGTTTTTTGTGTCACGATACAGGGAATTGTGTTATTCAGGGAATGCCCGATTCCCTCAACGGGCCGGATCCACGAGCATTTTTCCCCCGGCCTGAAAGCCAATGCTGCGCATCCACTTTCAGTACGCCGGAAATATGCCCTTTAAGATGCGCCCGGGGCTTTCTTCAGGGCTTTTAAAACTCCCCAAAATCATGGGGCAGACGGTCTAAGTACAGGGCGGAATAGATCACCGAAGCGCCTGCAAACAGGAAAAACAGGCCGATGAAGATCATCCACACAGCCATCCCCGCGAGCGGGCTGGCCAGCATGCCCGCGCCGATGGCAAGCTTTGCCGCCGCGTCGGCGGCGCATCCGCCCCACGGCCGGCACGCGGCGCGGCGCTGCAGCGTATCCCGCAGACGCATCAGGCCGAACAGAATGCACCATACGCCAAGCGTGACGGCGATAAAGATCAGCGAAAGCGTGCGGTTCAGCAAAAACACAAGCCCCACCGCAACATTCACGCCGCCGCGCAGGCGCTGCGCGCCGGATACCGCGCGGGGCTGCGTATTTCTGGCCGCAAAGCCGGCGGCAAGCTCGCAGACGCCGAGCGTCAGGATCACCGCGCCGATGCACACAGACAGCATCTTTGCAACGCCTGCCGGCCGCAGCAGCGCAAAAAGCCCGAACGCGCACAGCAGCGCGCCCGCTGTCAGCGGCAGCCATTTCATTCGCTTAAAATCCTCGATCATCAGCACTTGTCCCCTTTTTTGATGGATGCGTGTAATTTGTTGACGCCCAATTCGGCCGCGTATTGCCAATCCCAAACTGCAGCGGGATGCATCCTGGATTTTTTCCGCATGGATCCCCTCGGCAATACCGCACCGAATTGGGATTTTTTGATTCAACGCGCGTCAGCCGAAAGGTCTCTCCCGGTCTGTTCGCCGCCGTCCTCCACCGGCTGCGGCTCGGCGGGCGGCGCGTCCACGGCCACAGCGTTTTCCTCCGGCAGCTCGTCGGCAATCTCCTGCGTCACGCCGTCCACGGTGAACGCGCCGGACATGCGCCGGGAAGCCGATTCCGTATAGCTGAACACCAGGCGGTACTGCGCCGAGGCGTCCAGGCCGTCGAACGTCCAGCCCTGCGCGCTGCCGTCGCAGGCGAACGAGACGGTTTGCAGATAGCGCGCGCCGTCCTCGGTGAGCAGCCACAGCGCCAGATTGCCGTCCGCCGGGGGCGCGTCGTCGTTCAGCGCCGCCTGAATGCGCACGGTGATGCTGCCCGCTGTGCAAAAATCGCGCGTGCGGCACGAGCTGACGGTGGTAAATACGCCCGAAAGCACGCCGTCCTCAAGCAGCGTGTTCACTGCGCCGTCCGTCTGCGGGGTCGAAAGCGCGAGCGGCAGCGCCGGTTCCTCGCACGCGGCGGCATGGGCGGGCTGGCGGGCGCCGCCGGCACTCACCTCCGGCACGGGCGTCAGCGCGCGCTGTCCGCAGCCTGCGAGCAGCAGGCACAGCAGCGCAAAAGCGGTCAGGCAGGCGGGCATTCCTCGGCAAATTTTCATTTTGTATTCCTCCGGTTTTGACTTTTTGCCCGAAACGCGCTACAATAGGAGAAAGCGCGTTCCGCATGCACGCAGATCCCCCGTCCCGTGCCACTTTCGGCAGGGCAGGGATCCTCCCAAACAATCAGGAATACAAATAGTATGCGGTAAACCCGCGAAAATAAACATGCAGGATGTGCCGGGGCTTTGCAAAAAACGCCGCCGGCCCTCCGCGAACAGAGGAGTTGTCATATGGATCCCCTGGAAGCTGTCCGGTTTATTCACCACGGATGCATCTGTTTTGAACACGAGGACGCTGTCGTTTATGTCGATCCGTTCGGCGTTCCCGACAACGCGCCGGGAGCCGATCTGATCGTCATCACCCACAGCCATTCCGACCATTATTCCCCCGAGGACATCCAAAAAGTGCGCAAGGACGATACCTGCTACGCCACCACAGCCGAGGTCGCGCGCCTGCTGGAAAAGGATTTCGGCATAGACGACGACTATATCAGCGTGCTCAGCTGCGAATCGCCGCGCCTCGGCTTCGAGTGCGGGGCGGCGCTGCAGCCGGTGCCCGCCGAGAACAAAAACCACCCCATCACCTTCGGCTTTGGCGTCGTGGTGGAATTTGCGGGCTTTCGGTACTATGTCTCGGGCGATACGGACGTCCTTGCCGATAACGTGCGCTGCGACGTGCTGTTTGCGGTGTGCGACGGCATCTGGAACATGCCCGGCTACGAGACGCGCGTGCCCGCCCAGGTGCGCGCGATGGACGTATGCCCCGGCCTTGTGGTGCCCTATCATTACGGCAGCATGGGCGATACAAAGGCCAACGGCGCAAAGCTCTGCGCCGCGCTGGAAGCGGCGGGCATCCCCTGCCGCGAATGGCGCAAGGGGCTGTTTTAAGCCTGTTTTCACGCAGGTTTGTTTTGCTGCAATGAGGCCGTTATTGGAGGCAGGGCTGTTTTGGCGGCGGGTCTGTTTTGAACCGCACCCCATTTTCAGATGCGCCCCGCCGCCTATACCGTCACGGCATCACGCATGGCGGCACATTTTTTGCGAACGATCCGGTTCTGCGGATCGTTCGCTTTTTTGTCGCTTTTTCCGGCCAAAGCATCCCGGTGGGGAATTGCAGAGAAATCCCCCGGCGGCCGGCGCGGCCGATCCGTCCATTGCCCATTGCCGGCGGCGAATCATCCGTTTTTGCCGTTTGCCTCGGCAAGGGCGGCGCGTTCCGCCGCGACGAGTTCGGCATATTGGCTGGGGCCAAACAGCTGCTCATAACGGTACAGCGCGTATCCGTCCGCCCCGCGGGCGGACAGCAGGCGTGCCATATCGGCCAGATTGCGGCCGCTCTGCCATTCCTCGCTCTCCGCCCAGGAACCGTCGCCCTCGCCGATGCGGTACGCGCCCAGCCCGAACGCCAGCGAGACGGAAGCATCGCGCGGCATGGCGAGCCATTCATCGATGATATTGCCGAACGCATAGCGCTGCGAGCCGTTTTGCGTGGTATAATCGAAGCCCCAGTACACCTGCGGCATGATGTAATCCACATAGCCCGGCGTTGCCATCCAAAGCCCGATATCGGAATACTGCTGCGTATAGTTGTTGTCGTTGTTGCCCTGCGGGCTGATGCCGAACACGACGGCGGGCTTTTCTGCCTTGATGGTCTCGTACACCTTTTGCACCAGCGTGTTCACGTTGGCGCGGCGCCATTCGGCAAGCGTCTGCCCCGCGCCGTATTCGGCAAAGCGATCGGCGTCGAACGCCTCATCCATGGTGGGATAAAAATAATCGTCGAACTGAATGCCGTCCACCTTGTAATTGCGGATGACCTCGATCACGCCCTGCGTCACCATCTCCTGCACCTCAGGCCGGGAGGGGTCATAATACAGGCCGCTGTCCGTCTCGCGCACCCAATCGGGATGCAGCACGGCGGGGTTGTCTGCCGCCAGCGCATCTACAAGCGGGCCGCTGTTCAGCCGCACGCGATAGGGGTTGATCCACGCCTCAATCAAAAGGCCGCGCGTGTGCGCCTGTTCGACGAAAACAGCCAGCGGGTCGAAGCCCGGGTCCTGCCCCTGCGTGCCGTTGATGACGTGGCTCCACGGGTAGATCTGGCTGGGATAGATGGCGTCGCTGAACGGGCGCACCTGCACGATGACGGTATTCAGCCCCAGCGAGACGCAGTTATCGAGCACTGTGCACACCGATTCGGTGAACGCCCCGGCGCTGGAGGTATCGAACAGCGGCCATTCCAGATAGCTGATCCACATGGCGCGATAGGGCAAAACCGAGCCCATCGCGTCCGGCTCCGTCTGCGGCGCGCCGTCCGGGCGCATGCCGTCCGGCAGGGTGGTGAAATCCTGCGGCGAGGAGCCCTCCTCCGGCAGGCCGGAGCTTTGCCCTCCGGTGCAGGCGGCCAGCAGGCACAAACACAGCGCCCCGGCGATGATTTTGCAGACAGCTTTCATAAGAGGATCCCTTTCTGATAACATTTTCACTTCAAAAATCATTCCGCGTCAGCAACGAAAAACACCCGTTCAAAGGGACAGGCCCTTTTGCAAGCTTATGCGCGGGATGGGCGAAACATGCCGCGGCACGGTATCAGGCGCACGACGGGCCAGGCCGCCGCTGCCAGACGTTCTCTGCAATTGGCCCGGCCCGCTACGCGGCCCCGCCGGGCTCGCCGCGGTAGAGCAGCCAGGCCAAAAGTCCCTGTGCGGCGGCCACGGCGAGGATAATGCACGCGGCCAGCATTTGCGGCATGGGCAAAAAGCTGCCGACGAGCAGCACCACCCCGCAGATCAGCACCAGAAACGCACACTGGTGCAGCGGGCTCTCCTGCGGAGAGGTTTTAAAATACTGCCAGGCAAACACCGGCCAGGACGCCGCCGCCGCGATGGCGCCCAAAGCACCCGGCACCATACCGATCACTGTCAGCATCGCACCGGCAAGGCACAGATTGCGCGCGGATGCGTCCCCCTGCAGCGTCGTGGCAACCAGCAGCATCATGGCCCCCGCGCCGATGGTGGCAAGGCTGAACAGCAGCGACAGCTGAATGCTGAAGATGAGCAGCGCGCCGCCCAAAATATTCAGCGCCGATGCGACAACACCCAGCCCGTAAAATGTTTTCCGCGTCATATTCATCGATCTGTTTCTCCTTTGATCCCCTTTACGCCCCTATCCTTGGGTACAGCAAAAAGACAGGCCGGGCGGCCCGCCGCAGATCCGGCTTGTTTTTTCATAGTATAGCATAATCCGCTTTATTTTTCAATTTTTCGACGGCATTTGCGCAAAGCATTTTTGCACAAGGATGTTTTTGGAACGCGGCGGAACGCGCCAAGGCCGGCAGGTCTTCCCCGCCGGCCTCTCTGGCTTTTTTGCCTGTCTGATCGTTTTTCATCCTCCCGACTGCTTTTACTCTTCCCGGCCGCTTTGGCCCGCTCCGCCTGCTTTTTATGATGCCCATCCCGAAAACGGACGCACCGCCCTCATTCGATTTCCCAGACGAAGACCCCGTCGGACGCCGCATCGCGAATCAGAGAGAGCGCAAAATGATAGCCAAGGGGAAAAGCATGCCGGCAGACACCGAGGAAACGGTTTTGCCATGCGAGCTCTATTTCCAAGACCTTGTCGGCGGCGGCATGCGTCACGCGTTTGCGCGATCGCACAAAACAGTCGTTTGCCTTGTCCCGGCGGGCGCAATATTCCGGATAAGACTGCATCCCGGGCATTTGCAGCACCGAATCGAACACCAGCGTTTTGAATTGGTTTGCGGGCGCGTCGTGGACAAAATGCTGCCGGAACCCGGCATACACACCCCTCGTAAATGCAAATTCCGCAAGCCACTGGGCAATTTCAAAGCAGATCTCCTCTGCCTCATACAGGCAGGCAAGCTGCTCCTCGGAAAGAAGCCCCGGCAGGCCCGCCTTCGCCGCGTCGTATTCCTCCTCCGAAGATCCGCTTCCCTCTGCGCGGGATCCTTCCTGATACTGTTTCAAGATACTTTCAAAAAGAGATTCGTCCATCATGCGTTCTCTGATTTTCAAGATCATTTCCGTAAGCTCCATATTCACACCCCCCTGTTGATCCCCCATTTTAAAAAATTTGATTGATCCGGCAAATAGGCCCGGCCTGCCGGCCCCGCCGGAATGAAAATACCGCCCGCAGGAACAGCTTTTTTGCGGACGGTATATGTATCCTATTGAGGAGCCGCTGCCAAAGGATCCAGTCTCCGCTTTTCCTGCTGGATCATTATTTCCAACAGCTCCAGAAGCCGCTCGCTGACCTCAGGGGGCAGATCGCGCAGCTGCTTTGAAAGCTGATTTTCCTGATACTGGCTCTTGTATATCACCACATCGCAAAAGATCGCATCCGCGGGCACCTCAAGATTGTTCAGCAAAATGATCAAATTTTCACAGCGCGGAAAGGATTTTCCGCGTTCCAACGTTGAGATATAGTTTGTTGTGAACCCGGCCTTTTCTGCAAACTGTTCCTGCGTCAGCCCCAGCCGCTCCCGGGACTGCTTGATTCTTTTCCCGATCCTTGGGTCTATCATAGCGGCGTCCCTTCCCCCGTTTATCCATTTATCCTTATTATATGGATTTTCAATGGAGAGAACAGCATCGTTGATACCGATACTGTGGATTAACGAATGAGATTTCTGATAAATTAACCAGATAATTTGATTTTTTGAGCAGGGTGTATTGTACCATAGACCATATTGATGCGCCTCGCTCTTCTTTTTTACTATTTTACACGAAAAGTCTTTGCTTCGTAATTCACTGTACAGCAGCTCACTAAACAGTAAGGGGGTGCCCACATTAAGTAAAAAGGCAGCACAGGAAATAAGCAAAGAATCGTAATGATAATTCTTTACAATCCTTTGCTTCTCTGTTATAATAAGAAGTCTCAAGGAGGTGCTTGCCATGGCACAAAGCGTAAACGTGAATTTCCGCATGGACGCGCAGCTGAAAAAGAACGTGGAGGAAATCTGCCAACGCATGGGCATAAATCTGACGACGCTGCTGACGATCTGCTGCCGGAAGGTGGAGCAGGAACGGCGGATCCCCTTCGATGTAACCGCAGAAGCGGACCCGTTCTACAGCGAAAACAACATCCGCTACCTGAAAGAAAAGCTGGACGCTCTGAACGCCGGTACGCTCCCGCTGGAAGAACACGATCTGATTGAGGTAGATTGACTATGGGGCGGGGAATACAATGGGACGGCGACGCCTGGGAGGACTATTGCGACTGGCAGAAGGACAAGGCCACGCTGAAACGAATCAACGCCCTTATCAAAGACGCCTGACGGGATCCGTTCGATGGCATTGGGAAGCCGGAACCGCTAAAGCACGAGCTGTCCGGCCTGTGGAGCCGCCGCATCAACGACACCGACCGGCTGACATATAAAGTCGTTGAAAACATGGTCGTCATCCTGGCCTGCAAAGGACATTATGACTAAATGAACGCATGCAGCTTTTTGAGGATCAGCCGGTGCGCACCGCGTGGGATGAAGATCGGGAAAAATGGTCTTCTTGGTCGTGGATGTAGCAATCCCAATGAAAATATGGTATACTTATAGACAAAGACAAGAATCGGACGGTGCAAAATGCGAAAATTAGAGTATACCTTTAAGACGGATACGCTGTTCAAAATGCTGTTTGTGGGACATCAGGATCTTTTGCAGAAGCTCGTGGCCGCGCTGATGGGGATCCCCGCGGAAAGTATCACACAGCTTGATGTTCAAAACGAGGCAATGCAGCCGGAACACCTTGGCGAGAAATTCTGCAGGCTGGACATCAACATGATCGTCAACGGGCAACGGGTCGATTTAGAGGTTCAGGTCTGCAACGAGGGCGATTATATTGAGCGCGTGATGTTCTATTGGGCGAAGGAGTTTGCGTCGGCGCTTCCCTCGGGCAGCAAATATGCGGATCTTCCGCGCACGATGATTTTGAGCATTCTGGATTTCTCACTGTTTACCGACTGCGAAGCGTATCACTCGTTCTTCCAGCCGCTGGAAGTGACGCGCCACACCCTTATGAGCGATAAGATGGGCTTCCACTTTTTCGAGCTGCCCAAGCTGCCGGAAGAAATCAGCGACAGAGACGATCTGCTGCTGTGGCTGGCGCTGTTCAACGCAAATACAGAAGAAGAACTGGAACAAATCAAAGCACTGGAGGTGCCGGAAATGGAACAGGCGATCAACGCGTATTACAGCATCACCGCGTCGCCGGAATTCCGGGAGCTGGAACGCATCCGGGAGAAAGCGCGTCACGATGAAGCGCAGGCACTGTATCACGCCCAAATGGTGGGCCGCGCAGAGGGCCGTGCAGAGGGCCGCGCGGAGGGTGAAGAAAAGACGCTCCTGGAAGCAATTCGGAATTTAATGGACAACTTGAATTTGCCGATTGAGCAGGCCATGGCCGTACTGAAGATCCCCTTTGCGGAACAATCGAAATACCGCGAACTGCTTCAGGGACAGCAGTCTTAAAAGAAGCGCCGGAAATGGAACAGACGATCAACGCGTAATACCAGATCGCGGCCTCATCGGAATTCAAAGAGGCGGAAACGCCCGCAGGAACAGTAAAACAAAAACGATCCTCTCGCATTTAACCCAGCGGTTTGCCCGGCGGCAGCCGCTGGGTTTTGCATCTGGAATTTTTTCTGGAATCTTTTCACTCGTTCGCCCTGCTAAAAACCCTGCCAAATCCTGCCCAAAACCGAAAACATACCTTTACGCCGCCCCCAAAAATATGGTACAATTACCGTGACGTGATTTCCCCGAAAGGTTGTTGTCTATGAGCAGTTTCTTCGCCGTGGCGTTCCTTGTGTTTTTCGCCGGGGTGTGCCTTGTCTATTTTGTCCTGCCGGGGGCCGTGCGGCCGTTCTGGCTGTTGGTGTGCAGCTACCTGTTCTATCTGTACGACCCGCAAAACGCCGGATTCGTGGTGCTGCTGGCCGGGGCGTCCGTACTTACGTGGGCGGCCGCGCTGCTGCTGGAACGCCTGCGCGACGGCCCCGTGCGGCGCATCTGCCTTGCAGCGGCGCTGGTGCTGTGCTTCGGAAGCCTTTTTTACTATAAATATTTTGGCTTTCTCGGCGAAACGCTCTCAAACCTGCTGCGCGCGGTGGGGCTGCGGGGCTTTTCCGCCGCGCCGTCGCTGCTCGCCCCGGTGGGCATCAGCTATTTCACCTTCGCGGCCGCGGGCTATGTCATCGACGTGTACCGCGGCAAGCATCCTGCGGAAAAGAATCTTCTCTATTACGCGCTGTTCGTAGGCTTTTTTCCGTGCATCGTCACCGGCCCCATCGAGCGCGCGCCGAAGCTCATCCCGCAGCTGAAAGCGCCGCAGGCCTTCGATTATAACCGCGTGACAGGCGGGCTGTTCCGCATCCTGTGGGGCTTTTTCAAAAAATTCGTCATCGCCAATACCATTGGCGGCGTGGTGGACGCCGTGTACGGCAACCTGGATTACAAAGGCTACACCGGGCCTGTGCTGCTCCTGGCAAGCCTTTTGTATACCTATCAGCTCTACTGCGATTTTTCCGCCGGCTGCGACGTCGCCATCGGCGCCGGCACGGTGTTTGGCTTTACACTTACCGAAAACTTCCGCCAGCCGCTGCGCGCAGGCTCATTCATCGGGCTGTGGCGGCGCTGGCACATCAGCCTGACAAGCTGGTTCCGCGATTATCTGTATATCCCGCTGGGCGGCAACCGCAAGGGCGCGCTGCGGCAAAACCTGAACCAGCTGTTCGTCTTCCTCGTCAGCGGGCTGTGGCATGGCGCTTCGCTCTCCATGGCCGTGTGGGGCCTTTTGAACGGCGCGTACCTGTGCATCGGCAAGGCAACGGAAGAAATACGCCTGCGTCTTGCCCGCAAAAACCCGCTGTACCGCTTCCGCCCGGTGAAGCGCGTAATACAAGCCGTAATCGTTTATCTTCTTTTTACGAGCTGTATCGTGTTCTTTCGCGCTTCGGAGGTCTTTCCGGGCAGCACAGGCCTTTCGGACGCCCTGTATCTGTACGCGCACCTGTTCACCGGGTGGGACAAGCTCTTTGCGTCGCCCGCATCGGTGGGGCGCTTGCTCGCCTCCATCGGGCTCACCTGGCAGACAGTGGCCGTGCTGGGCTTCGGCGTCGCGGTGGTTGAAACGCTGGAATCGGTGCCGGATCCCGTCAGCCGTGTGATCCGCAAGGTGCCCATCGTGATGCGCTGGCCGCTCTATTACGCCATGTGCCTTGCGATGCTGCTGTTCGGTTCGTTTGCAAACTCCGGCTCTATTTACGGCCGTTTTTAAGGGAGGGGAAGACGCATGAAAAAGCCGCAGCCCAATGAGCGAAACGGGCGGGCGCGCGAACCGCAGACCCGGGAGCGTGAACGGCGGACAAAGGAATCGCATCGCAAAGAGCAGGCCGGGCGGGCGCAAAAGCTGCTTCTCACCTGCCTGAGCCGCCTTGTCTCGGCCGTTCGCCTGGCCGCAGGGGCGCTGCTGTTTACGCCGCTTCTGGCGCTGATCGTCTATGTCAACTATTCCGTGGACTGCCAGGGCTATTTTCTGGGCGACCTCGATATGCGCAGCATCGCCCAGATGATCCTCGACGGCAAGGATATCGTCGGCTTTGATCAGATCCTCGCCCGTCAGCGCGAGGTGCTTGATACGCTTGTCGCCAATATGGACGACGACACCGTGCCCGAGACCATCGCGCTCGGATCCAGCCGGGCGATGCAGCTCTCGCAGGAGATCGTCGGCACCAGCTTTTACAACAGCAGTACGTCCGGCGCCGATTTTTGCGAGCTGCTGTGTGAATTTTATATCTACGACCGGCGCGGCCGGCTGCCGCAGAATATCATCATCGGCGTCGACCCGTGGATCTTCAATCTGGATATCGACGCGCAGAGCAAGCGCTCCGACCCGATGATGTACGCCGAATTTGTCTCCGAACGGCTGGGCATCCCCATCCCGTACGAAACCGAGGATACCTCGCAAAACTGGCAGTATCTGTTCGATCTGTCGTATTTTCAGGGCAACCTTGCATCGCTGCAAAACGAGGTGGTCACGGACGGCGAGGTTCAGCCCGTGCCGGACGGCGTTGATCCGTATACGCTCGATGCCGAGATCCGCCGGCCGGACGGCAGCATTCTCTACGGCCTTTCCTACCGCACCCGCCCGCAGGAAGAGATCGACATGGACATCCTCTATCAGACAGGCGGCATGGCCTTTCTGGGGAACTACCCGGAGCCGGACGCCGAACGCCTCGCCATTTTTGAGGCGTGGATCCAGTATATGCAGGCCAAGGACATCAACCTGTTTTTCTTCCTTGCGCCCTATCCGCCGGCGGAATACGATAACGCGCTGGAAAAGGCCGAGGAATACGGCGGCTTTCTCGGCACAGAGGAAGCGGTGCGCGCGTTGGGCCGCAAGTACAACATTCCCGTTTACGGCAGCTACGACCCGTACGCCATCCCGGCCGAGAGCACCGATTTTTACGATGGGCTGCACCCGCGCTATGAATGTGTGGCGCGCATCTTTCCCGGCATCCCAAAGGCATTGGCCGACCGCGACGCCGGCATCGACGTAAGCCTTTCCCACCCCGTGCGGGATACGGCGGAGGATGCCGATGGCGCAGAGGATGCAGCAAACGCCGGCTGATGCACCTGAAAGCAGCGTCTATGAAGATGACTTTCCTCCGCGTGTTGCCACCATGTTGTCTTTTATTATAGTGCGTCGTCACTTTGTTGTCAATATCTTTGCAAAAGTTTTTTTTGGTGCTATTGTATTGTCATTCAGACAACACAGGAGGTTTTCTTATGCCGTCCAAACTGCCGCACTATGCACTGCGCATCCCGTCCGAGATCATGGATAAACTGAAATACATTGCAGACCGCTCCGGACGTTCTGCAAACAAGGAAATCGAGCAGCTGATTATCCGGCACATTGAGGCATGGGAAAAAACGCATGGTCCTATTTCATTTGATGACGGTTTCGTTCCCCGCTCAAGATCATAGTCACCAGCGCATTGAAACTGATTTTCCCCCCGGCGCACGATTTTCCCCCTTGATAATCCGCGCGGAATATGCTATTGTATTTACGGGGGTACAGCAACGCGCTGTACCCGATCTATAACAAGAAAGGGTAGAATAAAATCATGCAAGGCGTACAGGATCTTTCCAATTATGCTTGGCTCATCATCGTAGCCATCGTTGCCATTTGTGTTGCCTGGTCCCAGATGAAGGAATCGAAGAACAAAAAGCTCGCGCAGACCGGCGCGGACATGCAGCGCCTGAAGGACGCCGTTGCGCGCGTGCTGCCGGGCGAGACGGGCTATAACGTCGTCTATGCGCATCACGAGGACGTCTAGTATTACGGCCGTTCCACGCGCACTACTTATTACGCTTATGCCATCGCGTTCGACGCCACCCGGCTGTGGATCATCCCCATCGGCTTTAAAAAGGAAGAGATCCTGCCCGGCAAGCCCTATCTCGCCTCCGCCAACACCGGTATGATGGATGTGAAGCCCACGGTGAAAAAGGGCGAACTGAAAAGCATTTCCGTCACCCTGCGCGACAAAACGGGCGAATCGCCCACTTTCTTTGACGTCGATGTCTGGAACACCCGCAAAGACCGGTTCCATCATGTCAACGTGTATCAGGCGGAGGAGGCCGCGCAGTTCCAGACGTTCGTCACCGGCATGGCCGAGACGGTTGCCAAGGAAAACGAAGACCTGAAGGCGCTGATGGATGAAAAGGCCAAAAAGCAGAACTCCAAATCCGGCATCATCCTGGGCATTCTGGGCATCCTCACCTGCTGGACGTGCATTATCGGCCTGATTTTCGGCGGCGTCGGCCTGCTGTGCGCGCCGAAGCCCTCCGAAACCGACGGTAAAGCCAAGGCGCCGTACGTCCTTTCGTTGATCGCGACGATTCTCAGCGTCTTCTCGGGCGTTATGCTTCTTGTCGTTATTTTTGCCTGACCGGGACCGTCCCCATTTTCAGGTATCTGCCGTTTTAAAAACAATGCTTATGCGCCTGCCCTGCACCCCGGGGCAGGCGTTTTTCCTTTACAGGCGCACATTTTTCATATTTCCCCCGACGCTTTGCATTTCCGGCATGAATATGCTATACTAAAATCAAATAAAAGCGGGACGCTTCGACAAAAACAGAAAGAGGAAAACCAATTTTGGAATACGATCTAATTGCCCCTTGCTACTTTGGCACAGAGCGCGCCGCCGCGTTTGATTTCGGGCGCATCGGCGCGCAGGACATTGCCGTTACAGACGGCCGCGTCGCGTTTCGCGGCGGGGCGGATGTCATCGCCGCCGCCAACCTGTGGAGCCGCTGCGCCGAACGGGTTCTTGTTTTGCTGAAAACCTTCCCGGCAAACACGTTCGACGAGCTGTTCGACGGGGTCTCCGCCATCCCGTGGGAGGATCTGATGCCTGCGAACGCCGCCTTTCCGGTGAAAGGCAGCAGCCTTTCCAGCACGCTCTCCAGCGTGCCCGCGTGCCAGAGCATCGTGAAAAAGGCCGTGGTGGAGCGTCTGCGGCGCGGCCACGGCGTGCAGACGCTGCCCGAGGACGGCGCGCTGTACAAGCTGCGGTTTTCCATCCGCAAAAATGTGGCCGAGATCATGCTGGATACCTCCGGCGACGGCCTGCACAAACGCGGCTACCGCAAAAACAGCATGGAAGCGCCCATCAAAGAGACGCTCGCTGCCGCCATCGCAGACTTGGGCCGCATCTACCCCGACACGCAGGCGCAGGATCCGTTCTGCGGCAGCGGCACGATGCTCATCGAGGCCGCGATGAAGGCGATGAATCTGGCCCCCGGCCTGCGCCGCCGCTTTCTGGCCGAGCACTATGCGTTCGTGCCCGCTGCGGTGTGGAAGCAGCAGCGCGAAAAAGCACTGGACGAGGTGCGCCGCGACGCCGCCTTTGAGGGCATTGGCTTTGATATCGATTCCGCCGCCGTGGCGCTGGCCGCCGCGAATGCAAAGCTTGCGGGCGTGGACGGCCATTGCCGCTTTTTCACGGCGGATGTGCAAAAATTTGCGCCCGCGCCGGGTGTAAAGGTGTTTACCAACCCACCCTACGGCGAACGGCTGGGCGATGCCGATGCGGCCGCGCGGCTTGCGGGCGTCCTCGGCCGGCGGCTTGCGGAATGCCCCGTGCGCGGGGCGTACATCATCACAGCAGACGCGGATTTCGAGCGGCACTTCGGCCGCCCGGCCAAGCGCCGCCGCAAGCTGTACAACGGCATGATCCCCTGTCAGGTATATATGTATTTTTGAATATAGGAGGGATCCATATGACCAGAAATTTCTGCAGAATGTGCGGTGCGCGGCTGAGTCCGGGCGAGGAGTTTTGCCACAACTGCGGCCGCCGGCTGGAACCGGCTGCGCCGGCGCCTGTCCCGAACGGCGTTCTGGCCGAAAATGCCGGAACCGGTGCGGCCGCTCCCATGCAGCCTTTCGCGGAAAACGCCCCGGCTGCCGCCACTGAAACCGCCGCACAGCCGCAGCCCTTTACAGAAAATGCCACGATTGAAGCCGCCGGGGCCGCTGCGTCCGCCGCATCCTCTGCGCCCTCCGCATCCGCCGCGCAGTTGCAGCCGGATGCCGCACAGGGCGATGCACCGGCTGCGGAACCTGCCCCCGCGCCCGCTTTGGACACGGCGGCGCAGAGTGCGCAGCAGAGCAGCCTTGCGTTTGATGTCCGCAAAAACAAAAATTCGTTCGATCTGGCCCAGATCGACCCGGACGAGATCTTCCACAACTTTTTCGGCGACGCCTTCCCCGCGCCCGCGTCCGATGCAAAAGGGAATGCATCCGTAAGCGCTGTGCCTCTTGCATCCGGTATGCAGAACGATGCGCCGGCGAACTTTGCAGCGCCTGCGCCGGATACGCAGGGGAATGCCCCGGCGTCCGCACCAAATACACCGATGGCTGCACCGGCAGGCGCCGCAGCACCTGCGCCCGAAGCGGCAAAAACAGAGCTTGCAGACCTCACGGCGCCCGCACCCGATTTGCTTGCGCTTACGGTGGATGTAATGGCCGACCGGCCGGTGATTGATCCCATCCCGATGGATAAGATCTTCGAGCCGCAGCACACCGCCGAGCCGCAGCATAGCGCCGAGCCACAGCATAGCGCCGAAGCGCAGCACAGCGCCGCCCAGACGCCGCCGTCCGAAAACGCGGCCACGGCCGGGCAGCCGCCCGTCGGGGTACCCGCCGCGGCCGTACCCGGCGCGGGCACCGCTTCCCCGTCTGTTCCGGCCGATGCAGGCAGTGTGCCCGGCACAGCAAATGCACCCGGCGCGGCGAACACGGCCCCCGTGCCGCCCGCTCCCGGCGTACCCCCCATGCCCGGCGTACCGCCTGTGCCGCCTGCTCCCCCCGCACCGCCCGCATCCGGCGCGCAGTATGCGCCATACATGTACGGCCAACCGGACGCCGGCCCCGCGCCGCACTACGCTGCAAACGCGCCGCAAACGCCGCCCCCCTATCCTTATGCGCCCGGATCCTGGAACTACGGCGCGCCGGTACAGCCCGATTTCATCTCCACCGGCAGTTACATCGGCATGTTCCTCATCGGCATGATTCCGCTCGTGGGGCTCATCTATCTGATTATACAGGCGGCGGGCAACCAGTGGCGCCCCAACCGCCGCAATTTCGCGCGCGGCTTTCTGGCCGCACAGGTAATCGTGATCGTCGGCCTGTACGCGCTGCTGATCCTGTCGTTGCTCTTCATGCGCACGGGCGGATACTACTACTATTATTGATCTCTTGCCGGTCTGCGCAAGAGGACAAACGGCGCCGCGCTGAAATCTCTGCATAAGCCGGACAAAAGATATCGCGCCGGAACGCCTTGACAAAATAACGCCCGATGGCATAAACTGTAAAAGGCATTCCGCCGCAGACGGAATGGCCGGCAAACACAGAATCACACAAACCAACCGGCAGAAAGGGAGTGGACAGTTCGTGGAGGGCGATCCTCGAGGGCGATCATGCCCGGGTAACACACAGGAGGCTTCCCAAACGGTCGCTTTCCGGACGCGGACGCCGGTTTCCCTGCGCGCCTGCCCCCAAAACGGCCGCGGAAGTCTCTCCAACAGCGCCTTGTACACGTCCGCCCTGTAGCACTCTGCGGCCGCGTGCTTTGGCGCGGAAAGCAGAGGGAACTTATGATTTCGATCTATCTCACCGAAGAGGGCAGGCTGACGGAGCGCGGGGACATCGCCCCCGGCGCATGGGTAAACCTGTGCGCGCCCACAGAAGAAGAGCTCGCGCAAGTATCGGAGACCTTGCACATCGAGCCGGACCTGCTGCGCGCGGCATTGGACGAGGAGGAACGCAGCCGCATTGATTTTGAGGACGGCCACATGCTGATTCTGGTGGACACGCCCACCGTCGAGATGCAGCAGGGGCGCGGGTTTGTGTACTCCACACTGCCGTTCGGCATCATTCTCACGGAGGAAAACCTCGTCACGGTCTGCCTGAAGGAGAGCGCGCTGGCAAGCGCGTTCAGCGAAAGCCCCGTGCGGAACTTTTCCACCAAAAAGAAAAACCGCATGACGCTGCAGCTGCTCTACCGCAACGCGGCGCTGTTTCTGTTTTATCTGCGCGAGGTGGATAAGGCCAGCAACCGCGTGGAAAACGAGCTGCACATCTCGATGAAAAACAAAGAGCTGATCCAGATGCTGGGGCTGGAAAAGACGCTCGTCTATTTTTCCACCTCGCTGAAGGGCAACGAGATCGTGCTGGAAAAGCTGCTGCGCATGGACTTTGTGAAGAACTACCCCGACGACACCGAGCTGTTGGAGGACGTCATCATCGAAAACAAGCAGGCCATCGAGATGTGCAACATCTACCGCGACATTCTCTCCGGCACGATGGACGCGTTCGCCTCGGTGATCTCGAACAACCTGAACATCGTGATGAAGGTGCTGGCCGCCGTGACGATCATTTTGACAATCCCCTCCATCATCTTCGGCCTGTGGGGCATGAACGTGCCCGTCCCGTTCGCCGGCTCTCCGCTCGGCTTCTTCGCCGTTATCGGCATCGCCGCCCTCCTCACCGCCGCCGCCACGCTTATTATGCGCCGGCTGAAGTGGCTGTGAAGTTGCATCCCTGGCGATTTTGCCGGTTGCCGCGCCGGCGGCAAGGCGAATGCCATGAAACCAGACCCTGTCATGATCATTGACATGTGACAAACCGTACGTTATAATAAAACCAGCGAGCAGAAAGGAGGCAATTTCATGGAAACCGAAGCTGAACGGCAGGATGCCAGAAAGGCAATGGCCTATGATCTGCAGAAAATCATCAGCAAAGACACAGCGCATGAAACGTATACAAAAGAAGAGATCAAAGAGTTGATCGATCAGTATCTCGAAACAGCAAATCAGAAATAAGCCCGAATGTCTTTTTTCGATCACATCATTTTTCATAAACCATAAAGCAAAAACCGCCGCGCCGGGGAAACCTCCCATAGGCGCGGCGGCATTTTTTGCTTTTTTACACTTTTTCCTGTTTCTGCTTCGCGTTCCAGTCGTCGATGAACGCAACGACCTCTTTGTCGTTATAAAATGCGTATACTCCGATCGCACAGGCCAGGCACACGGCCGCGATCAGCGCCGTCATGCGCACGCCGCCCGCCGTGGGATAACTGTCGGTGGAACCGAGGTACATCGTGTACGATACAATGGCCGTCACACCCGCCTGCGAAAGCTTTGTCACAAATTGGCGCGCCGCCACAAACATCCCGGCGCGGTCCTCGCCCGTCCTGATGCGGTCGTACTGCGCCATGTCGGCAAACGCCGAGGGCGGCAGAATGTTGGTGCACGCGATGGGGAACGCCACGCATACGCCGATCAAAATCGCGGCCACCACGTCGCCCGTCATCGCGTCCTCGCCCGCCAGCGACGCCAAAAAGCCCGGCGCGATGGTCTCGGTGCTGATGGCGCGCGCAATGGGCGCATGGAACCAGATGCCCAGATAGATGAACACGTACGCCACACAGGCCGCCAGCAGCAGCGGCTTTTTGCCCACCCTGCGCACCAATTTGTTCACCAGCGGATAGGTGCAGATGCCCACGACGATGCTGATGGCCAGCACGATGGTGGCAAAGCTCTCGTTCAGCCCCAGCAGCGTATCCACATAGAACAGCAGCGCGCCGTTGAAAAATGCGAAGCCCGCCTGCATGATCAGATATCCAATCGTCATCACGGCAAAGTTGCGGTAGGCCAGCGTCGTTTTCAGGCTTTGCAGCAGCGGCATATAGCAGCTTTTGCCCGCAACGTACTCCCGCTCGTCGATCAGGAACGAGGGCACGACTGCGCATACCGCGCCGATCACCGCAAACGCGGCCAGCGACGCGCGCCACGCCCACACGGCCTCCATCCCCGCACCGCGGAACGCGCTTACCATCACCGGCAGCACATAGATCACCGCGCTGCCCAGCACGAACATCAGCGAATTGAGCGTGTAGAAGAACACGCGCCGGCGCGTATCGGTGACGATCTCCTGCTGCAGCGCCATATAGGGCACGCAGTACAGCGTCGATGCGAGGTAATATGCCAGCAGCATCACGGCCACCCAGACAACGTTGCCCACGCTCACCGAGCCGCCGGGCGGGAAAAAGATCATCAGGCAGGTGACGGCGTAGGGCACCGCGGCCCAGCGCATAAACGGGATGCGCCGTCCCTTCGGCGAGGCGCTGCGGTCGCTCATGCTCGCGACCCATGGGTCGGTGACGGCGTCGAACACCACGCCGGCGCCGCGCAAAAGCCCCATCATCCCGGCGGGCAGCAGCAGCGGCAGCCCCGAGGACGGGGTGACGTTGAAAAACTTCAATGTATAGGTTACGATCAGCCCGCCCAATACGGCGCGCGCAAATTCTCCAAGACACAGCCCGGCCATCCGGGCGGTGGAAAGCTGTTTTTTCATAGATTCCTCTTTTCTATTTCTCATAAAACAGCAACGGCAGCACAGCCTGCACCGAAAGCATACCGCACAAACGCCGCTGCACCATTCAGATATCATCTGTTTTGCACCATTGCAGCAGTTTTTCCCGCAGCAGCTTTTTGTACCGTTCCGGCTCCTCGCGCATTGGGCCGTGCGCCGAATTCTCAAACCAGACGAGGTCCTTGTCGGGCGCATCAATGGCGTCGTAATACGCCTGCACCAGCGCGCTGGGCGTGTTGTTGTCGTGCACACCCTGGAAGATGTAGTACGGCATCTCGAACCGGGTGCATTCTTTGTGAAAATCACATTGGATCGTTGAGGGCCACATATACGTCAGGCATTTTTTGTACCCCAGCACCAGGCCGATCTTGTCCGTGAACGTGAACTCGTGGCTTCTTAAAAGCGGCAGCGCGGTATCCGACCAATAGGTGCCCTTTTTCATCGAGTGCCCGCCGTATTTTTTCATGATGCGCCGCTGCGCCATCATGCCGTCAAACACCTCGCGATAGCAGCCGTTCACCGGGCGGCCGATGCGCTCCAGCGTGGCGATGGCCTCGGTGTCGCCGGCCTTTTTCGCCTCTGTCATCGCGAAATCGTAGCCGATTTCCTCGTTCAGCGTGCCGTTTACAAGCTGCCCGCTGCCCACGTAGCCCGCGATGTGCTGCGGATAGCGATTGCACAGATAGGTGCCCAGCTCCGTGCCCCAACTGCCGCCCCAGATGAACAGCTTTTGTTTGCCGAGTGTTTCGCACAGATAGTCCACCAGCCCGGCGGCGTCGGAAATCAGCTGCTCCAGGTTCAGCGTCTCCTTTTTGACGCCCCAATACGAGCCGCCCGTGCCGCGCTGGTCCCACGCGACGATCGTGAACGCGTCGCACAAATCGCTGTCGCGCGTCATCACGCCGTCGCGGTTGCTGATGCCCGGCCCGCCGTGCAAAAACAGCAGCACGGGGTTTTCAAGCTTCTCCCCCCCGGATGTGGATCTTCTGCTTCACACCGCCGAGCGGTACCTTCCGGATCTCGTCGATTGCATAAGCCATCATGATTCCCCCTCTTTTTCCTCGAAAGCCCCGGATCGAGCCAACAGCTCGAAGCTTTCTTTTCATATTGTACCATAAAGCAGGGGAGGCCGTATAGTCCCTTTTCGCCAAAAGCGCCCCCAAAGCGCCCCAAAGCGCAATGAAGCGCAGAGATCGGCTTTCCGCCAATGCGCAAATTTTCGTGCGGACAATGCAAACAGCGCGGGCGCCGCAGGCCATACAGGGTTATCTGGAACGAATGGTTTCGTGCGGGCAGCATGAAACCGCGTCAAAGCCCCGGTGCGGCCGGCTCTGCGCAAAAGCATTTCTGCCTTTGCCGCGCTGCCGCACCGGCCGCACCGGGGCTTTGCTTTTTCTGTTTTTTCCTACGCCGCCGGCAATGCCGTCAGCTCCTGCGCCTCGAATGTATTTACATAACCGTAGCGCTGCAGCTTTTCCACTACGCACTGCTGCCGCCGGGCGGCAAGCTCGGCATGCTGCGCGGGGTTATACGCGGTGGGCGCGTTCGGCACGCCCGCCAGCAGCGTGCATTCATAGGGCGTCATCTCGGCGGGCGATTTGTCAAAGTAGCCGCGGCACGCCTGCCCGATGTTCCAGTACCCGCTGCCGAAATAGATCGCGTTTACGTACAGCTCCAAAATTTCGTCCTTGGTATAGCGGGCCTCCAGCTCCCATGCCATGAACAGCTCGGCTGCCTTGCGCGTCAGCTCCTTTTCCTGCGTAAAGAACATATTTTTCGCCAGCTGCTGCGTGATGGTGCTGCCGCCCTCGATGAACGCCCCGGCCTGCAGGTCGTTCCACACCGCGCGGCCCACGGCGATATAGTCGATGCCGCCGTGTGCATAAAACCGGTGATCCTCCACGGCCACCACGGCGTCCAGATAGAGCGCCGGCAATTCGTCCAGCGGGGTGAACCCCGGCTGCGCGCGCACCTCGGCCACCGCGTCCGGCAGCGGCTTTGCGGCCAGCGCGTCCCGGTACATCCCGTATCCCCGCAGCGCAATCGTTGTGGCCGCAATCACACACACTGCAAACAGCAGCGCCATTGCCCCCAGCATCATACGCACCATTCCCTTCCACAGCCATTTCATATGCCTCCGCCCTTTCCCCCGGTGCCGTCCGGAAATTTTCTATACTCTTATTGTAGAAATTTGTCGGCCGCGGCGCCATCGAAGTGCCTTTCATCCCGCACGCGCAGGCTTACATTTTTGCAAGCATCGCATTTTTGAGCCTCGGACGTTCTGTGTATTCAAACGCGCGGCATCTCTGTGAAATGAGAAACAGCCCCCGGCAAAGTCAGAGGCTTGGCGAGTGGTTTTCTTCATACAACAATTCCCCCGGAGAGCACATGTTCTCCGGGGGAGCGTTTTTTGCGGAGCTTTTGCCGCTGGATTCTTTTGGATCCTTTTGCCGCAAATTTTGTCGCAATCTATCTTGACAGATAAAACCGGCGCGTGTATGCTATAGAAGGTATAAGTTAAGCACTCCTAACACTGTTCACCTGTATGTTTCAAAGCCGCGGGGGTCTCCGGCCCTGTCAGCAGGCCGGGGCGCCCGAACGACCCTTGGGAGGGATCACGCATGACATTGGACAAGCTGCCCATCGGGCAGACGCGGCGCATCGCCGCCGTGGGCGGGCAGGGCGCGCTGCGCCGCCGCCTGCTGGATATGGGCCTGACGCCGAACACGACCGTCACCGTACAGAAGGCCGCTCCCATGGGCGACCCCATCGAGCTGCGTCTGCGCGGCTACGAGCTCACGCTGCGGCTGGACGACGCAAAAAAAATCACGCTCCGGGAGGACGATGCATAATGCGCCGCCGCACATCCTCTGTATAAACCATCCCCGGTCCACAACCAGTCTACTATAAGCTACAAGCGCAGGAGGCACTTTTCATGGTTTTCGCACTCGCGGGCAATCAGAACTGCGGCAAAACAACACTGTTCAACCAGCTTACCGGCTCGAACCAGCACGTCGGCAATTTTCCGGGCGTAACGGTCGATAAAAAAGAGGGCGTCATCCGCCCGAGCGGCCCGGCGCATCATGCGCATCATCCGCATTGGCACAATACACGCACCCCGGATGCCGCCGAACAGAACACCGTCGTCGATCTGCCGGGCATCTATTCGCTCTCCCCTTATACCAGCGAGGAGATCGTCACGCGCGATTTTCTCATCCGCGAAAAGCCGGACGGCGTGATCAACATCGTGGACGCGACGAACATCGAGCGCAACCTGTACCTCACCCTGCAGCTCATCGAGCTGAACCTGCCGATGGTGCTGGCGCTGAATATGATGGATGAGATGCGCGCCAACGGCAATACCGTCAACGTACAGCGGCTGGAGGAGGAGCTGGGCATCCCCGTGGTGCCGATCTCGGCCGCGAAGAACGAGGGCATCGACGAGCTCATCGAGCGCGCGCTGCAAACCGCCCGCGCCAAAATGCCGCCCAAACGGCAGGATTTCTGCTCGGGCGCGGTGCACCGGTGCATCCATTCGCTGGCGCACATCGTCGAGGATCACGCCGAAGCCGCCGGCGTGCCGAACCGCTTTGCCGCCACCAAGCTGGTGGAGGGCGACGCCCCCATGCTGGAGATGCTGCATCTTTCCGACAACGAGGTAGAGCTGATCGGCCACAGTGTCACCGAGATGGAGACAGAGCTCGGCACCGACCGCGAGGCCGCGCTGGCCGATATGCGGTATGCGTTCATCGAAAAGCTCTGCGCGCAGACCGTCGTGAAAAACGGCGAGAGCAAGGGCCATCTGCGCAGCATGCGCATCGACCGCATTTTAACGGGCAAATACACGGCCATCCCCATTTTTCTCTGCATCATGCTGCTGGTGTTCTGGCTGACGTTCGGCGTCATCGGCACAGCGCTCAGCGATTTGCTCACACTGGGCATCGATGCGGTGACGGCATTGGCCGACGAGGCGCTGACGGCCTACGGCATCAACCCCGTCGTGCACAGCCTGCTCATCGACGGCGTATTTGCGGGCGTGGGCAGCGTGCTGAGCTTTTTGCCCATCATCGTGACGCTGTTCTTTTTCCTTTCCATGCTGGAGGATTCCGGCTACATGGCGCGCGTGGCGTTTGTGATGGATAAGCTGCTGCGGCGCATCGGCCTTTCGGGNCGCAGNTTTGTGCCGATGCTCATCGGCTTCGGNTGCAGCGTGCCCGCCATCATGGCCACGCGCACGCTCTCCAGCGACCGCGACCGCAAAATGACGATCATGCTCACGC
This sequence comes from Subdoligranulum sp., assembly GCA_014799685.1. Lineage (GTDB taxonomy): Bacteria > Bacillota > Clostridia > Oscillospirales > Ruminococcaceae > Ruthenibacterium. The sequence goes on from JAAVHN010000029.1 coordinate 167,601, forward strand.
CGTTCATGAGCTGTTCNGCCAAGCTGCCGATCTACGCGGTGTTCACGGCGGCGTTCTTCCCCCGGCACGGCGCGCTGGTGATGATTTTGCTCTATGTGATGGGCATGGCCGTGGGCATTCTGGCGGGGCTGCTTTTGAAAAGCACCGTGTACCGCGGCAACCCGGTACCGTTCGTGATGGAGCTGCCGAACTACCGCCTGCCCAGCCCGAAAAGCGTGGGGCTGCTGCTGTGGGACAAGGCGAAGGATTTCTTAACACGCGCGTTCACCGTGATTTTTGTGGCGACGATCGTGATTTGGTTTTTGCAGTCGTTCGATACGCGCCTGAACGTGGTGGCCGACAGCGCGCAGAGCATGCTNGCNGGCATCGGCAAATGGATCGCGCCCGCCTTTGCGCCGCTCGGCTTCACCGATTGGCGCGCGGCCACGGCGCTCATCACCGGCTTTTCGGCCAAGGAGGCCGTCGTNAGCACGATGGCGGTGCTCACCGGCTCCACGGTCGCGACGCTTGGCAGCGCGCTGGAAGCGCTGTTCTCGCCGCTGGCCGCGTTCAGCTTCCTTACCTTTACGCTGCTGTATTCCCCGTGCGTGGCCGCTATCGCCGCCGTGCGCCGCGAGATGCACTCCGGCTGGGCCGCCGCCCGTGTTGCCCTCGCGCAATGCGGTGTGGCATGGCTGTGCGCGTGCCTTGTGTATCAGGTGGGAAGCCTGTTTACTTGAATTCATAATTCACAATTCATAATTATTTTTCTATATCGCAGTGCGTNTNCGAAGCACAAAATAATGAATTCTTTATTTTGAAAGTTAAAGGTATCAACCACTCAAACCTATTGTGCTGCAACGGCTTCAGAGGGGCGGGCGGTGCTCGGTATGCAAAAAGTACACAATACTTTGCTTCAGCACAGAATGACAAATCAGAATTTGCAAGGGAGAAATAAATGAANAGATATAGAATTGCGTCCATATTGATGTTAATACACGGAGCATTCATGGAAATTGGAGGCTGCTTATGCCTTATTCCTGTATTTATTTTNGGCAGCAATCAGTTTGACATCAATCAGTACTTTTCTTTTATAATCCCGTATTTTAAAGACAATATGAATCTCATGCTTGTAGTGGGGCTAATCTACGGAATTGTAAGAATCATAGGAGCAGTTGGTTTATGGAAAAACAGAATTTGGGGATTGGTTTTGTCCACTATAAACTGCATTGTTACAATGATCCTGATGATGTTCATGCTGCCAGCAGGAATCATGGATGGAATACTTGCTTGTAGTGCGNTGATTTTAATTCTGGTGCAATATTTTGGAGATAGGAAGATCATACAAGAATAATGCGGAATTTCAGTTCATAGGGAAGCTGTGAAACTGATATTCTCTCACGCAGGGGAATGTAGTACACAACTTAGTACACAATGGAGGCTGTTGCAAACTGCTTGAAACTGAATTAGCANAGGTAACAGAAAGCTGGAAATGCTTGAAACTACNCGACATTGATGAAGGCTGAACTGGCATCCCCATAATTGAAAGAAAAAGGAAACCCTATGCAAATTTTAGATTGGGCCCTGCTGGCCCTTGTCATTCTTGCCGCCGGGCTGGCGGTGCGCAAAATCATCCGCGACCGGCGGGTGGGCAAATACTGCTGCGGCAATTGCGCGGGGTGCGCCGCAAATTGCAGCGCATCCCGTGCCGCGCGCCGCAATGCAGCCGACACCGCCCGCTGCGATACGGACGGGTTCCATACGCTGTGACACAGCCGACACCGCGCCACGCCCCAAAAACAAACGACCACGCCGGATAAGCCCGGGACGGCCCGGTTTTCCTGCCCCGTTTTTCCGTTCATTTTCCCGCTGCTGCCAAAACCATGCGCGCTGCCCCAAACGATACGAAGCGATTTTCCGTAAACCCGAAAGGAGCGTCTTTCCATGAAACGATTGTTCCGGATCCTGAGCCTCACACTGTGCCTTTCCCTGCTGCTCTGCCTTACCGTTTCGGCCGAATCCGCACCCGGCGCGGCGGCGGACGGCACCGATCTGCGCTTTCCGAAAAACGGCAAGCTGAAGATCGCCGTCTTTGCCGATCTGCAAACGACGCAGTTTGTATCCGGCAATTTAACGGAATGCCTGTCCGCTGTTTTAGACGCCGAACAGCCCGACCTCGTCGTCTTTTTGGGCGATCAGGTCGAGGGCAAGCACCCCTATCTCCATATGGGCGATAACGAGGCGCATGTGAAGCGCATCATCGATCAGATTGTCGCGCCCGTGGTGGAGCGCGGCATTCCGTTCACGGTGGTGTTCGGCAACCACGACGCGCAGGACGCGGGCGTCTCCAAAGAGGTGCAGATGGCTTATTACCAGTCGTTCCCCGGCTGCCTCGCCGTGGACGAGGGTGCATCCCTGCCCGGCTGCGGTACATACAACCTGATCTATACTGCATCGGACGGCTCGCACCCCGCGCTGAACCTGTATTTTGTCGATTCGCTGGAATACGACGCAAAGGGCGGCTACGGCTGCGTGACGAAAGAGCAGGTGGCATGGTGCCGCACCGTCAGCGAGACGCTGGCCCGCACAAACGGCGGCGAGGCCGTGCCCGCGCTGGTGTTCCAGCACATCGTCGTGCCGGAAATTTACAACGTATTTACCCGCGTGCGCGACAAAGAAGAACCCGGCGCGTTCGCGGGCAAGGGCATCGGCAAGGGCGGCTGGTATGCCGCGCCCGAGGGGCTTTTGGGTGTTGCGGAAGCGCCCTGCCCGCCGAATTATTCCAACGGGCAGTTCGCCGCCTGGCGCGATGCGGGCGACGTAAAGGCCGCGTTTTTCGGCCACGACCATCTCAACTCCTACGAGACACGGCTCGACGGCATCGATCTTGTCGCCTGTCCCGGCGCGACGTTCATGAGCTATAACGATGAGGAAACGCGCGGCGTGCGCATCATCGAGATCGACGAAAAAACCATCGCCGGCGGCCAGTACAAAACGCGTGTGCTGCTGCTGAAGGATTTTTACAAACCCGGCCCCTTTGCTGCCGTGCAGCGCTTTTTCCGCATGTCCCGTATCTGGGATTTCACGCTGCTGGGCGCGATCCTCGTGCTGATCCTGGCAAACGCGATCTTCTGGCCTCTCTTTGTGCGCCGCCGCAGGAAAAAGCGCGCAGCGGGCGATGTGATCGTGGTGGATGCGCCGGATGCGGACGGCAGCGCGGGCACGGCCAAGGCCAAAAAACGCGCCGGCAAAAAAAGGAAGGCCCTTGCGGCGAAAAGCTCCGCCCCGGAAAGCAAACAATCATAGAAACGGAAAACATGGCCGGCAAAAGGCATGCATCGCCGAGGTGCCTTATTCTCCGTTCCACAAATTTACCCATTCACAAAAACCGGCGCGTTCCGGGAGGGCTTTTGCCCATCCCCGGAACGCGCCGGCCGTCTTTATCCCACCTCGCTGATAATGACCGAAAAGATCCCGATCATCATAAACAGGAAGATGGCAAACATCACCACGCCGCACCCGATCGCAAAACAGCCACCCGTATCATCCGCCTCATCGGCACCCGAGATCTTACTTTTGCAGATCTCGATCAGCTTGGGGGCATCTTTGTAATCGGGGATCTTTTCCAAAATGTGCAGCGCATCCTGATAGCGGGCAAAGTATGCCTCCCCCATGATCCGCCTTGCCCTGTCGTAGTGCTCCGGAATCCTTGCGCGCGTCTGCTCCAGATACCCCTCCAGCTGGGCGCGCAGCTTTTCATTTGCAAAGCGCACAGCCTTCCGGTAGCTGTCCAGACCGTCCAGCGGCCATTCGTAGTTTCCAAGCTGCTCCGGGCGCGGGATGTGCAGTTCTGCCATCAGCTTGCCCACATAGGCCTCCGCGCACTCCGGCTCCAGATCCAGCACCTTTTCGCAGTATTCATCCGCGCTGTTCCAATCGCCGTCCTCCAAAAATAACAGCGCCCGGCGCAGCAGCGAGGCCGCCTCCGCGCTCAGCAGCACCTGGCGGGACGGCGAAAGCCCGGGCGGCGTTGCTTTTGCACCCTTTACGGGCACATCCGGCACAAACTCCGATCTCCCTGCAGGCTCCGGCGCCACGGCCGCCCCCTGCATTGATCCCGGTATCCCGGCCGCCTCCCTTGCGGTGTCCGGCGCAAACGGAGGCTCCTGCCCGATGGATATCTTTCCGCCCGCGGGCGGCATCGCCGGCGAATCCTGTGCAAGCGGCATCGCCGGCGGATCCTGCGCGGGCGGCATCGCCGGTACAGGCGTCACGGCCGTTTCCGGCAAAACAAACGCCCCGGACGGCATGCGCACGGCAGGCTCCCCCGGCGCGATCGGGGCCCGGATCTCCCGGATCAGATCCTGCACAAAATTGATCTCATTCATTTCCCACACGCGNAGCGGGGAGAACGCCTCCGGCAGCCCGTACCGGTCCATATCGCGGTATACCGGCAGCAGGCGCTTGGGCGCGCCGGCATCCATCAGCGCCANAAAACGGCTCCACATATCTTTCACCGGCAGCGCCCGGAAATGCTCCGGCCTTGTGCCCAGCACCACCATCGCCGCGGCACTGTTCAGCGCGGCGAAACGATAGGGCTCAAAATCNCCCGCGGGCCGGTCCGACAGTGTCACGTGCTCAAAAAACACGCGCAGCCCTTCCCGCGTGAGCTGGTAATACAGATTGTTCGCCAGCATCAGATCCTGCGTGCGCCGGCCGGACGCGTCGGCNTCCAGGCAGCAGAGGATCACCTCGAACGGCGCTTCCTGCTGCGCGGCGGCAGCGATCTTTTTCTGCGCCTCATGGATGGCTTTGGCCGCGCTCTCGTAGAGGGGGCGGCACACATCGCCGGCATACTGCACCGCAAAACGGCAGTCGGGGTCATCGGGGAAGGGCNCAGGCCGCGTACGCCGCAGCACGGGCACCCGCCGGTACAGCACCGGATCCTCCGCATACACAACGCCGTAGCGGCACAGCGCAAGCAGCCAGTGCGCCTCCGGGTCCGCGGCATCCTCGCCCAGAATGCGCCGGCAGATCGCGTCCGCCTTGTCAAAATCGCCGCACCGGAGGAAATGGCCGGCGCAGTCGTACAGGTTTTCCCGGCGCGCATCGCGCAGCGCGGGCAGCGTCTGCCGCGTGCCGCAGTGCTCGCATCTTGCAGTGGCCGCATCCGGGCGCACCTCCATCGCNCCGCCGCACATTTTACAGTGAAAAACCGCCATGCTGATCCCTCCCGCTTTTGCCAAAGCAAACNATCGTTTTCGTCCTGCGGCNCCTCTCCCCGGAGCATTTTTTCGCAGGATCTTTCTNCNTCGGAAAGCCGCCCTTCTACAGAACAGCATAGTAAAAAACCGCCGCTTTGTCAATCCCGCGGCGCATTGTCTCGACAGAAAAATCCCCTTACCTTACTTCAGGAATANCACGATCAGCAAAACCGCAGCCGCTGCAACAGCACAGCGGCTGCGGTTTTGCTGGTTGTTCTGCCCGTTTGATCGTTTTGCCCGTTTGCTGATTCTGCCTGTTTTTCCCTTTTGGGGTGCGGTCTTTGCCGCGCATGCCGAACCGGGCTTTATTGCCCTTCAGAGTTCTCCCGNTCCTCTGCCGGATTGGAAGCTTCCCTCAGCTTTTGCACAAACTTCTCATCCTCCAAATCAAACTCCAATTCCCACGCGCAGCTGANGCACAGCGGAATCCCCTTGATCATTTTGCAATATTCAAGGCACACCTGCTGCCCTTCCTTTCCCGGCGGATACAGCCATTTTCCGCAGGAGGCGCACTTCAGGGCATTTCCATTTTCGTTCAGGGGAACATGCATCAGGTGCTCTCTGCGGGCGGTAACCCCGGCCTGCGGGAACTCAATTTTCTTCGGAAACTGTTCCTGCAAAAAGCGCATCATTTCCTCTTTCGGAATTCCCCGCCCGGCTTCATAAAACTCCTCCCTTGGNATATGGAGCGCATAGCTCACCGTCAGCATGATGTCCATGATCGTTTCACCTTTTTCTTCAAAAGTTTGATCCCTCGTTTTCTATCGCCGATCGCCGCAATGCTTCACGGCACGAATCACATTTTTCCGTGCTCCCCACAGGACNTCCACAGCCGCTGCGTGCCGGCAGCTTTCACGCGCGCCGGAAGCGCCCATNCTTTCTCCCTCCCGCCCTCACGGCACAAACTGCNCCTTTACCGTATAAGCCGTGCCCATGGGGGCGGGGCGGCGCAGGCACAGGGCGGTGAAGTCCTCGGCGGCGGCNTGCGCGGCGGCGACGGCCGCAGTCTGTGTGTTCTCCCGGGCAAGGCGTGCAAGGGAATGCGAAAGCGGCAGGCGCGCGGTCGCCTTGGCTGCGCTCAGCACGGCGCGCCCTGCTTCGTTTGCGCCCAGCACATGCAGGTACGGCGGCAGCGCGGGCATATTACCCAGCGCCGGCGTATGCTCTGGTGCCGGCGTTTGGCCCGGCGAAATGGTATGGCCTGACTGTGCNGCATCGCCCGGCGTGGCCGTATAGCCCAATACAGCGTCCAGCGCGAAGCGGCGCAGGCGCGCGGTGGCATAGCGCTTTGTTTTCATCATATCGATCAGCGCATCCCACGTGCCTGCGCTGCGGATGGCGGCGGCAAGGCGGTGCTCCAGCCCTTCGGCCGCGCCGCGCACACAGCGCAGCTGCTGTGCCGAAAGCATCCGCAGCCGCGAGAGTGCCGCCGCGCTGAACGCGTTATCATCGATCCATGCGCCCTCCGCCTCGGCCTGTTTGTAAAGGGCAAGGCACGCCGCGGGCACGTAGGGCGCGAGCGCCGCCGCGCCCTCCCGCCCTGCCAGCGCGCGCAGTGCCGAGGCTGAGGCGTATTTTTTTTTCGAAGCATCCGCCAGACCCGGTATTGCCCCCGCTCCGGCGGTGTTTTCGAATCGCAGCGGGGCATGTTTCATCTGCGCAGCACTTTCAGACGGCAGCGCCGGGCTTTTTTTCTGCGGGGCTTCCCACTGTTCCGGCGGCGGCGCCCCCATTGTGCCCGCCTGCTCCAGCGGCGCGTCGTGCGCCGCGCCCATGCGCGGCAGTGCCAGCGGCACAAGGCCGCTTTTCTGCCGCAAAATCGCCCGGCAGTAATCCACGCCCAGCAGTGCGTTGCCCTCTTGCAGCATCGCGCCCGCGCCGGGGCAAAGCTGCCCGGCGGCAGCGGCACGGGCGGCGGGCAGCGGCAGGCCGGCATCCAGCTTTTCCCGCAGGAGCGGGGGAAAATCCGCCCCCTCCAATACCTCGGCCACCCATGTAAATTCCTCTGTACGGCCCTTTTCCACGCCAAAGCACAGCGTATCCACACAGCCCAGCGCCGTCAGCAGCGCTACCCCCGCCGCAGCAAAGCCCTCCGAGGAGAGCACCGCGTACGGCGCAGGCAGGCTGATGACGAGGTCCGCCCCGCCCGCCAGCGCGGCCGCCGTGCGCACAGGTGTGGGNAGCATCGCCGGTTCGCCGCGNTGCACGACGCCCGGGCTGCAGACGCACACCACGGCGTCAAAGCCGCGCTGCCGCAGCTGTTCNATCTGCCACGCGTGGCCGTTNTGGAACGGGTTGTATTCCGCGATGATGCCGNCAATACGCATGGGCGTTCCTCCTCTTTTTTGCAAAATGCCGGTTTTGCCAAAATCCCGCATTTTCGTCATGTTTCCGGTCGGGAGCCTCTATTTTTCCGGGGCGTCTCCGGGCAAAGCACCGTCNGCATTCCATCGGCTTCTNTGCCCGCCTGCGGCCNCGCATTCCCCCGCGGAGAAGTGTCGGCCGCGCGCCTTTCTGCGCAAAAACGTCGATCCGGCTGCAGAAAACACCTGCCCGCCCGGCATTTCCCCATTTCCCGACTTGCTAAAAGCCGATGCTGCGCATCGGCTGCCCGCCGGATTCGCCATCTCCGCGCCAAGAGCCTCGCTTCGCCCGGCCCGGCTCCGAAACGCGTCTGCGGACGCANTGCGGGCGCAATCCGCCGTATTTTCTGCCGAAATTCTCCGGCTTTTCCTTGAAAAACGCTTTGTTCCATTATATAATAAAAACAAGACAATGAAAAGCCGTTCGCGGCTTTTTGGATGGNCGCGGCTTTGCCGCGCAAAAAAATGGGAGGAATGTTCCGATGAAAATTCTGGTCATCAACTGTGGCTCCAGCTCGCTGAAATATCAGCTGATCGATATGGAGGGCGAGAAGGTGCTGTGCAAGGGCCTGTGCGAGCGCATCGGCATCGACGGCAGCAAGATCACGCACAAGGCGAACGGCGGCGAGTGGGCCGAGGAGACCCCGTTCCCCACGCACACCGAGGCGTTCATGAAGGTCGTCGAGATGATGACGTCCGGTGAGGGCGCCGTCGTGAAGGATAAGAGCGAGATCTCGGCCATCGGCCACCGCGTGGTGCAGGGCGCCGAGTTCTTTACAAAATCCGAGATNGTTACCGACGCCATCATCGACAAAATCGAAGAGATNGCGCCGCTGGCCCCGGTGCACAACCTCGCGCATGTGCAGGGCCTGCGCAGCGCGAAGGCCGTATTCGGCGCCGAAGTGCCCAATGTGGTGGTATTCGACACCACGTTCCACCAGACGATGCCCCCGAAGGCGTACATGTACGGCGTTCCCTACGAGATGTATGAGCAGCACGCCATCCGCCGCTACGGCGCGCACGGCACGAGCCACCGCTATGTCAGCAAGGCCGCCGCGGAATATCTTGGGAACGACGCGCTGAAGATGGTCACCTGCCATCTGGGCAACGGCAGCTCNATCAGCGCCGTGAACGCNGGCAAGTGCGCNGATACCAGCATGGGCCTCACCCCNCTGGCCGGCGTGCTGATGGGCACGCGCAGCGGCGACCTCGACCCGAGCGTCGTCACCTACATGGAGCAGAAGCTGGGCTTTGCCGGGCAGGAAATGGCCGATTATCTGAACAAGAAATCCGGCCTGCTGGGCGTTTCGGGCGTTTCGAGCGATATGCGCGACGTGTGGGCCGCCGCCGATTCCGGCAACGAGCGCGCGAAGCTGGCCATTGAGATGCTGGCCTATCAGATCAAGAAGTACATCGGCGCGTATTCGGCCGCGATGGGCGGGCTGGACTGCGTCGTCTTCACAGGCGGCATCGGCGAGAACGACAACAAGGTACGCGCGCTGGTGTGCGGGAACATGGAGTATCTGGGCATCTCCATCGACGCCGAAAAGAACAGCCNNCGCACCTCCGATATTCTGGACATCAGCGCCGCGGACAGCCGCGTAAAGGTGCTGATCGTCTGCACGAACGAGGAGCTGATGATTGCCCGCGACACCAAGGCGCTGGTGGAGGCGCGGTAAGGGGGCCGCTGCAGTAACTGCTCTATCGCGGTATCACGGCAATTTTGCCTCGTACAGTCCTGCGGGGGAACCCGCAATATAAGCCAAAATCGCAAAAAGGCTGCCGNTCAGGGGTGCTCCCTGGCGGCAGCCTTTTTGGGTAAATTGTCCAATCTAACGCGTGGCTTTTTGCGAAGCCTCCGAGGCGCAGTCCGGCGTACGGATCATTTTCCAAACAGTGCCGCATCATCGCTTTTTCTGCGCNCCACATCATTTTCCACCTATTCCCGCATCCCGCCGAGGAAATCGCGGTAGATGCNGGGCTTGGAATCGGGAATCAGCACCGCGCCGGCGCATTTTGCGTAAAACTCCTGCGGGCCGACGCCGCCGATGATGGCATAGGCGTAGCCCTCGGCGCGCATGGCCGCAAGACAGCGCAGCAAAAGCGCCCGGCCAAGGCCGCCGCCCTGTTCCTCGTCCAGCACGCGCGTGGGGCCGAAGAAATCCGGCGCGGTGGCATCGTAGCAGGCGTAGCCTAAAATCTGCCTGCCGCGCGTTGCAATGAAGCACGAGATGGGCGTATGCGCAAAGCACACATCGCACTCCCCCGCCGCCGAAATGCCGGAATGCTCCTTCACCCATTCCACCACGCGCAGCTTGTCCGGCGCCATCGCACGGCGGATCTGCACGCTCTCGTCCCGCGGCACGGCCAGCGCCGCATCCTCCGGCAAATCGTATAATTTTACCAACATATCAGGCATTGTAATCGCTCCTTTGCCGGCCTGCAAATTTTTTCGGTTTTCCCTCTTTCGGGGCCTGACTTTTTATTTGCAGGCTTTCTATAAATAACTTTTGCAATCCCATATCGGTATCATAACAGACAAGACAAGCTTTGTCCACTGTAAGCAGAAAATTTGTTTTCCTGTTCGCTGAAGCACTCTTTCCAAAATGGCCACATCAAATTTTCCAAACGCTCCTTCTGAAAGGGGCTATGGAAAATCTCCTTTTCGCTCTAACCTCTAACATCCAGCCTTTGNCGCTTCCCATGCCAGCAGCGCCGCGCCGCTGGCGGCGTCCTCTTTGGGGGTGATGCATTCCATCTGCGGATACCGCTCGTGCAGCCGCGCTTTTACGCCGCACCGCACCGCCTGCGCGTGCAGCAGGATGCTGCCCGCAAGCGCGAGCTGCCCTGCCTCGAGGTGCAGCGCGCGCACCACCGGCTCTGCCAGCGCCGTCAGCTCCCGGCACGCCTTTTCGATGATCTGTTCCGCGGCCGCGTCCCCTGCTTCTGCCGCCTCGAAGACGAGCGGCGCGAGGGCGGCGATCTCTTTTTTATCCGTTTCGGGCGCGTAGGTAAACCGCACCAGGCCGCGCACGTCCGTGATGTCAAGGCGTTTATAGACGAGCCGCGTCAACACCGTTTCCGGGATGCGGCCGTCCCCGGCGCGCACCACGGCGGCCAATGCGTCACGGCCCAGCGCGTAACCGCTGCCCTCGTCGTCGATCCTGTGCCCATAGCCGCCGCTGCGCGCCGTTTTGCCCGCGGCATCGCGGCCAAAGCAGATGGATCCCGTTCCGGCGATGAGCACCATACCGTCCGGACGGCCCAGCGCGCCGGCCAGCGCGGTCTCCTGGTCGCCCCGCAGCAGCAGCGGCCCCTTGTAGCCGCTGGCGCGCANCAGCCGTTCCAGCGTTTTGCACGCATCCGGGTTGCTGACGCCCGCACTGCCGATGCACATCGCCNGGCAAGCCTCCANACCGCCCGGCAGCGTCTCCAGTGCCGCAGCGCAATCCCGGAACGTTTCGGCCACTGTCTGCTCGCTGGCGCTGTTCAGGTTCATNGANCCGAACGCGGCNCGCAGCAGCACGCGCCCATCCCTGGTTCGCGCCTCTAAATTCGTCTTTGTCCCGCCGCCGTCCAAGCCGACCGCGTAGTGCATNAAACCACCGCCTTTTGTAAGTGCTTCAGAAAATTCACAATTCATAATTTGCGAAAATCGAGTGCTGTATCATGAATCTTTTCAGGCAAAAGCTGCGACGCTGCGCATTCACGGGCANGGAAATGCTGTGGAAGCAAAATCAATTTCCGTCTTTTCGTGCACTCGCAGATCCTGTCGNCCTTTACAGCCTCACCGTCAGCTTCCCGGTCGCCTGTGCTTCNCCGCGCAGGACGCGGGCGGCGGCCTGCAGGCTTTGGGGGGTGTATTCAAANGCGGCAATCGACCATACCGTTTCCGGCAGGCCGGCCAGATCGTACGGTACGCGCAGCGACACGGCTGCCGTCGGCACNCCGGCTTCGGCCAGCGCCCGCACCAGTGCGCGCTGGCCGGGGCGCAGATAGGCATTGAACGTGCCCACGACGGCGCCGGAATGCGCCTTTGCGGCCTGCACCAGCACCTTGATCTCGGCTTCGTCCGGGTCGGGCGTCATCATTGCGGCCTCGCCGTGCAGCTCCTGCGCCATCGCGCTGCCGAACAGGTTTGCCCTGCCGTCGTCCACATTGCCCACCAGCGAGGTGCGGTAGGCCGGGCAGCCGATGCAGAGCGGCCTTTCGCCCAGCGCGGGAAGCCCTATGGCGGGGCGGTGCACCTCGGTAATCGTGGCCTGCAGCATCGCCTCGTTTTCGGCGCGCGCCGCCTCGAAATCAAACGCACCCGCCGGCACGCCGTCCACCCATTTCTCCTTATAGGCCAGAATGCGCCGCACACTGGCCTCTACCCCGGCCGCGTCCAGACGTCCTTCCGCCACGGCCTGCTCCGCCGCGCGTGCCGCCTCGCCGCCCAGCAGCGTATTGTGCGAAACAAATACCAGNTCCACNCCCGCCGCCATCGCCGCGACGACGCCGTTCACGGTGCCGAAATGGTCCCGGATCGCCCGCATCTCCATGCAGTCGCTGATGATGAGGCCGTCGAAGCCCATCTCCCCGCGCAGGATGTCCGTCATGATGCGGCGGGACATCGTGGCCGGCACGCCGCCCGGCTCGATCTGCGGGAACAGGATGTGCGTCGTCATAATGGCCGGCACGCCTGCCGCGATGGCGGCGCGGAACGGCGCAAGCTCCATCTGCTCTAACTCCTCACGGCTTTTGTCCACACAGGGCAGCGCAAGGTGTGAATCCGCGTCCGTATCNCCGTGGCCCGGGAAATGCTTGGCCGAGCACAGCACGCCGCCGTCCAGCAGGCCCCGGATCATACGCGCGGCATAGCGGGAGACCGTATCCGGCGTATCGCCGTAGCTGCGCGCGCCGATCACCGGGTTTTTGGGGTTGTTGTTCACGTCCACGCTCGGCGCAAGATCGAAATTGACGCCCAGCGCCCGCAGCTCGCGCCCGGTCAGCAGGCCCGCGCGGTAGGCGTTTTCNGCGTCGCCCGTGGCGGCAATGGCCATCGCGCCGGGGATATTCACGGCGTCCGCCGGCAGGCGCGTCACCGTGCCGCCCTCCTGGTCGATCGTAATAAATGCGCCGTGCCCCGTGGCCTCGCGCACNAGCTGCTGGATCTCTTCACAGATGCGCTTCAGCTGCGCGCAGCTCTCGATGTTCTCGCGGAACAGGATCACGTTCGCGATCTTGTTTTCACGCACCACCCGGCGAAAGTCCTCCGTCAGCTCCGTGCCCGGAAACCCGGTCACCAGGCGCTGTCCGATCTGTTCCTGTAAAGTCATATTGCTTTCCTCCACGAAGATTTTGAGTTTTCCAATTCGGTTCTGCATTGCCGGAATGCTGCTGCTCCAAAAAACANCGATAANTTCCCGGAANATGCCCCCTGGTAATACAAAACCGATTTGAGATTTGAATTTCAAATGAAANCATTCATCATTTGCGCCCATCTTCCCGCAAATTATGAATTTTCCCATAAAAGCTTCCGCCGAACCGGCCCCTGTGGGCCCGGCCCCGCTCACCCATANAAATGATACTNTTCNTTGCGCCGGGCAAATGCCTTGCTCTCTGCGTCCCACTGCGCCAGCAGCCCGTCCAGCGGCGGGATCGCATCGTCGTGCTCGAACGCGCCGCAGCCCGTCAGCAGGCTGATGAAGCGGCTCGGCCCCGNCGCCGCCCCGCGTTCCCTCCACGCAAACTGCTCCGGCCATTGCTCCCGGATGGTGTACAGCAGCGTCAGGCCGGTGCGCACCGGGCGCAGCGCGTGTGCGTCGCTGATGTGCAGCTGCACGCCCTCGCAGGCCTCGCCCTTCCACTTCGACGCCGACGGCGTAAAGTATGCGGCCGTAAATACCACGCCCGGAAGGTTTTTTGCGTTCATCTCCCGCGCCAGCCATACGGCGTCGAGGAACGGCGCGCCGATGATCTCGAACGGGCAGGCGGTGCCCCGTCCCTCGGAAACATTCGTCCCCTCAAAGAGGCATGTGCCCGGATAGAGCAGCGCCGTCCCGAACCGCGGCATCGCAAGGCTGGGCGCCATCCACAGATTGCCCGTTTCGCTGAACAGCTGCCCGCGCTGCCAGCCCGCGCAGGGCACCACCGTCAGGCGGCAGCCTAACTTTCGCTCGGCGTTCACCATGCCCGCCAGCTCCCCGGCGGTAAGGCCGTAGCGGATGCACAGCGGATACGGCCCCACAAAGCTGGTATAGTCCATATCAAGCAGGCCGCCCTCCACCGTGACGCCGCCCAGCGGCGCGGGACGGTCCAGCACGATCACTTCCTTGCCNGCCGCGGCGCAGTCCTCCAGCACGCCGATCAGTGTGGCGATGAAGGTATAAAAGCGCACGCCCAGATCCTGAATGTCGTAGAGCACCGCGTCCAGCCCTTCCAGCACCTCCGGCGGCATGTGCCTGCCNNCGTCGCCGCCGTACANNCTNTACACCGGAACGCCCGTCTGCGCGTCCAGCTGCACGCCGTCCACAGCCTCGCCCGCGTCGGCCTTGCCGTACATACCGTGCTCCGGCCCGAACAGCGCCGTCAACGGCCAGCGCTCGTGCACCGCAAGATAGCTCGGCCGCAAACCNTGCGTCACGCCCGANACGGACGTGACCATCCCTAATTTTTTCCCCCGGAAAAGCGCCTCAAATTCGTCGATCCGGTCGATGCCGCATTGTACCATTGTACCTGCCTCCTGTCTGTTTTGGGCGAGGTCTCCGCACCCTCCTGCGGGAAACTATGTTCCGCCCGCTGAAACTCTGTTTCTGTCGATTTTATCGNATTTTGCATTTTTTNAAAAATTTTTTTATTTTAAATTGACAAAAGCACTGGAAAATATAGTATAATAAATTTCAGAAAATCCTGTTTTTTGCAATTTTATTTCACATTCTTATAAGGGGACGATCCAAATGAATCATGCTCTTTTTTCAGCGCCGGAAACGCCGCGCCTTGCCATTGGGCTGATGAGCGGTACCTCTGCCGACGGCATCGACGCCGTGCTGGTGGAGCTGACGGGCTGCGGCGCCACTACCAGGGTAACGCAGCGGGCCTTCCTCACGCTGCCGTTTTCCGATGAAACGCGCCGGCGCATCCTGCGCGTGGCTGCGGGCGATTTCGGCGGCAGCGAGGAGCTTTGCCGCATGAATTTTTATCTGGGCGCGCTGCACGCCGATGCCTGCGAGGCGCTGTGCGAGGAGGCAGGCGTTTCCCCCGGAGACATCGCCTTTGTGGGAAGCCACGGGCAAACCGTATTCCATGCGCCGGATGCACAGGAATATCTGGGCCGTCCGGTGTGCGGCACGCTGCAGATCGGCGAAGCCTCGGTAATTGCCGAGCGCATGGGCTGCCNCGTCGTGAGCGANTTCCGTGTGCGGGATATGGCCGCGGGCGGCCTTGGCGCGCCGCTGGTGCCGTATACGGAATACCTGCTGTACCGCGACGCCGGGCGCAACGTTGGCCTGCAGAACATCGGAGGCATCGGCAATATCACCATTCTGCCGCGGGATTGCACGCTCGAACAGGTGTACGCGTTCGATACCGGCCCGGGCAACATGGTGATGGACGCCCTNGCCGCCAGGCTGACGGACGGCAAAGCCCGCTACGACGACGGTGGAAAGCTGGCAGCCGGCGGCGCCGTGCATGCGCAGCTGCTGGCATGGATGCTGGAAGACCCGTACCTGCAAACGCCGCCGCCCAAAACAACCGGGCGCGAGGTATACGGCGCGGCGTATGCAGACAAACTCTGCGCTGAAGCGGCTGCACTGGGCTGCAGCCTGCGCGATACGCTCACCACAGCCACGCGCTTTACGGCGGAATGCATCCGCGTGGGCATTGAGCGTTTCTGCGCGCACCGGCCCGACCGGCTGATCGTGGGCGGAGGCGGCAGCATGAACCCGGTTTTGCTGGCGTTTATCGCCGAGTGCCTGCCCGGCTGCGAGGTGCTGACGAACGAGCAGCTCGGCCTCGACAGCGGCGCGAAAGAGGCCGTCGCCTTTGCCGTGCTGGCCAACGAGACGCTGTACGGCCTTGCCAACAACGCCCCCGGAGCCACCGGCGCGGCGCATCCCGTCGTGATGGGGAAAATCAGTTTTTANCGGCGGCAACCCGCCGCCGCGATCAAACGCGAGCAAAGAGGGAGCATCATGACAAACATTGAAATGCGGACACAAAATGTTTACGAGACACTCAGCGCCACGGAAAAGAAGGTGGCGGACTATTTTCTTTCGCACACCGGGCAGGTGTTCAACCAGCCCATCGGGCAGCTCGCCGCACAGGCGGGCGTCAGTAAGGTGGCGTGGGTGCGCTTTTGCAAGGCCATCGGNTTCGACGGGCTGAAGGACCTGAAAAAAAGCCTGTTCAGCGAGCTGTCCGAGCAATCGGNCGGGCAGGAAACGCCGATGACGTTTTCCGATATCCGCGAGGCGGCCGATGTAGCGCAGCTGATCGAAAGCGTGAAATACAACAGCATCCGCGCGGTGGCGGACACCGTAAAGCTTCTGAACCCCGCCTCGGTGGACGCGGCGGCGCGGCTGATTTTGGCCGCACGCTCGGTGCGCATCTTCGGCGTGGGCGCCTCGGCCGTTGTGGCGGAGGATCTGTACAACAAGCTGCTGCGCATCGACCGCAATGTGTGCTTCTGCCGCGANTTNCACATTCAGCTCACCTACGCGGCCAACCTGACGCCGCAGGATGTGGCGATNTTGATCTCGATGTCCGGCAGCACAAGCGAGGTGCTGGANCTGCTGAAGCTGGCGAAGCACTGCGGCGCCCCCACCATCGCNCTGACGAAATTTGANANAAGCCCNCTTGCGCTGCATNNGGATACGCCGCTGTATCTTTCCGCGCCNGANATNCTGCCGCGCAGCGGCGCNATGAGCAGCCGCATNGCGCANATGGTGGCCGTGGACGCNCTGTTCTGCGCNGTGGCGCATCTGGATTATCAGCGCGCGGCGAAAAACCTTGAAAAAAGCCACGAAAGCTGCCGCACGCACCACAGCGGCTTCGACGCGTAGGGTATTGGAGAGAAGGCTGGCAGAAGCTTCAAAAAAGCCGAAAAAAACTGCGGGGAAGCCGGAATCAAACGCCCCTACCCTCAAAAGGACAAACCTGACGCCGGGACGGCAAGCCGTCCCGGCGCAAATTTTTTGTTACAGGCAGCGCACCCGCTCGTCCGCCTCTGCACCGTCCGGCTGTGTGCGCACCGCGTCGGAGACGTGTCCGTCCACGCCGGCCAGCATCGTGCGGGCCTGCTGGGCGTCCACNCCGCACAGCAGCATTACGATGGCGGTCTTGCACGAGTGATCCGCCTTTTGCAGCGCGGCCAGGGCCGTTTCCTCGTCCACGCCTGCGGCGCTGCGCACAATGGAGATCGAGCGCGCCACCAACTTCTGGTTGCTGGCGCAGACATCCACCATCAGGTTGCTGTACACCTTGCCCATTTTTATCATCGTCGCCGTGGACAGCATGTTCAGCACCATCTTTTGCGCCGTGCCGCTCTTCATCCGGGTGGAGCCCGTTACCACCTCCGGCCCGGGCTGCGGTGCAATGCCCACATCCGCGGCCGTATCGATCTCGGAGCCGGGGCAGCAGGTAAGGCCGATGACAGGCGCCCCCAGGCTGCGCGCATACGCCATCGCGCCCAGCACATAGGGTGTGCGGCCGCTGGCGGCGATGCCCACCAGTGCGTCCTTTGCGCTGAAATCGATTGCGCGCAGGTCCGCCTCGCCGGCGGCGAAGTTATCCTCTGCGCCCTCGGCGGCATTCGTCAGCGCGTCCGGCCCGCCGGCGATCACGCCCATCACACGATCGCGCTCCACGCCGAACGTGGGCGGGCACTCGGACGCGTCCAGCACGCCAAGGCGGCCGGAGGTGCCGCAGCCGCAATACACCAGGCGGCCGCCGCCGTGCACCTGCTTGTAGATAAGGTCCACCGCTTTTGCGATCTGCGGCAGCACCTCGCCCACGGCAGGCGCCACCCGCTGGTCTTCCGCGTTCATCAGCCGCAGTATTTCAGCAGTGTCTGCGCGGTCGATCTCCAGCGTGGCGGGGTTGCGCTGCTCTGTCTTTATGGTTTTCAGTTGTACCAAACTATTTCCTCCTTGGGAACGGTATTCCCGGCTTAACCCTTCACGCCGCCGATCGTAAGCCCCTTTACAAAGAACTTCTGCAGGAACGGATACAGCGTGATGATGGGCACGGTGGAGGTGATAATGACGGACGCTTTCAGCGAGATCGCCATGCTTGATTTTTCCGATGCGCCAACACCGTCGGCGATGGCCATCGTGCCGTTCACGATATTGCGCAGGAACAGCATCACGGGATACTGGCTGCCCTTCAAGTAGATGAGCGCGTTGAACCAGTCGTTCCAGAAGAACACCGCGTAGTACAGGCCGATGGTGGCAATGCCCGCCGTCGAAAGCGGCAGAACGATGCGCCGCAGAATGCCGAAATACCCAAGGCCGTCAATCAGCGCCGCCTCTTCAATTTCAACAGGAAGCCCCTTGAAAAAATTGATGAGGATGATCAGGTTGAACGAACTGATGGAGAAGGGCATCAGCATGGCCGCACGCGTGCCCACAATGCCGAGGCTGGTGTAGACCAGATACGTGGGG
The DNA here is from genome assembly GCA_014799685.1 of Subdoligranulum sp. Lineage (GTDB taxonomy): Bacteria > Bacillota > Clostridia > Oscillospirales > Ruminococcaceae > Ruthenibacterium. The sequence continues at coordinate 185,850 of JAAVHN010000029.1, forward strand.
ATCAGGCCGCCGGAGAAGAACATCGTCAGCACGACCATTTTCGTAAAGAACTTGTTGCCCCACAAGAACGGCTTCGAGAGCGGATACGCGAACAGGCTCGTCATCACCAGCGCGATGGCCGTGCCGCCGAACGCGTAGATGAACGTATTGCCATACGCCTGGAAAAAGTTCGGGTAATTGAAGATCGTTTTATACGATTCAAAGGTAAAATCCTTTGGCCACAGGAAGACCTCGTTGTTGATGATGGCCTTCGAGCCGGAGAACGAGACCGTGATCATGTAAAGGAACGGGACAAGGCATACGACCAATACAAAGATCATCACAATGTAAACGATCATATCGAAAATAATATTTTCTGCTGTCAGATATCTTTTTTTCATGGCCAGTCCTCCTTTAATAGATGCTCTCGCCGGTGAGCTTCTTGCTCACGGCATTGGAGGTGGAAACAAGGATCAGGCCTATAAGGCCGCTGAACAGGCCGATGGCCGTCGCATACGAATAGTTCTGCTGCGCAAGACCGGTGCGGTAGACCAGCGTATCGATGATCTCGCTGACGCCCGAGTTCGAGGGCGTGTACATGAGCAGGATCTTTTCAAAGCCAAGGCTCAGCAGGTGGCCGACATTCATAATAAGCATCACCATGACGGTGGGCAGGATGGACGGAATCGTCACATACCAGATCTGCTGCAAGCGGGAAGCGCCGTCCATCTCGGCCGCCTCGAACAGGTCGGGGCTGATGGATGTGATGGCCGCCAGATAGATGATGGCCGTCCAGCCCGTGAACTGCCATGTCTCGGAGAGGATGTAGATGGGGCGGAACCACGCGGACATGTTCATAAAATAGATCGATTCGCCGCCGAGGGCAACGATCAGCTGGTTGATCATGCCGGAGGTCGGGTTCAGCAGCTCGTTGAGGATCGTGACCACGACCACGGTCGAGATAAAGCGCGGCATATACGAGATCGTCTGCACGACCTTCTTGAAATGCTTCGCGCGCACCTCGTTCAGCAAGATCGCGAAGATAATCGGGATCGGGAAGTTGATGACCAGGTTCGAGATCGAGGTGATCAGCGTGTTGCGCAGCGCGCTCCAGAAGGCGGGGTCCTTCAAAAATTGCTTCCAGTAGCGCAGTGTCCATTCCGTGCCGAACGGGCCCATGCCCGGACGGTAGCGGCGGAACGCAAGAACGCTGCCGAACATCGGCAAATATTTAAAAACGATGTAATAGATCACCGGCAGCACCATCATGGCATACAGCACCCAATAGCGCCGGAGATGGTTTTTCGCAGAGCGTTTGCGCGCAGCCTTTTCCTCCGCAGTCAGCGCGGCCTTTTTCGCCATTGCACGATTCCTCCCTTACTGTATTACTAAAAAGGCGGGGCGAGGCCGAACGAGGGTCCGGCCCCGCCCCGCGGGCTGTGCTCACTTCATACACATCGCGTGCGGATGGGTGAGGTTATTTCGGCAGGTTGTCGTTGTACATCTGGCAGAACTCTTCGATGCCCAGATTCTGCATATCCTCAACGAACGCATTCCAGTCGTCGTCATTGTACGGGTCGCGGGCGCCAACGCCATTGCTGTCGTCGCCGCCGACAACGCCGCTGTAAATGAACGAGTTGATCCAGATCCAAACCTTCGTGCTCAGCGGGGTCTTCAGGTTGTTCGCATCCTCAGAGGTGTAGTCGTCAAACAGAGGCGCGGGAGGAACCGGCTGGATCACGTTGCCCATCGCGGCAACCTTCGCGTTGATCTCGGCATAGTTCTCGTCGTACTTGGTCAGCTCCTGATCCAGGATCCACACCTGCTGCACCGGGTCGGCGCCGCAGCCGTACTTGACCTGCATGTACTTGTAGATACCCTCGGCAGAGTTCGCGATCTCGTCGGTGTAAACGACCTTGTCGCCGTCCATCGTGTAGGTCTCGCCCTCTACGCCGAGGCACCAGATCTTGGCGCACTCCTCAGAGTAGAACATCTGGTCGATGGCGCGCACGATCTGCTCGAAATCATCGCGCTTGGAGGTAGCCGTCGGGAACATGATGCCTGCGCCCGTGCGGGACTTCGGCTGGTGATGCGCGCCGGCCGGGCCCTCGAGCGAGGGATACATCTGCAGCTTGAAGCCGTCGATGTCGCTGGCAGCCTCAACGCCGCCAATCTGGTCGTAGTAAGCATAGGTAGCCATCGAATAACCGGTAGCCATCTTGTTGCTCCACACGTCGCCGTCGATGTTGTCGTTGGTGCCGAGATCCGGGTCCATCAGGCCCTCGTCGGCCAGCTTGCGCATGTACTGCAGGTAATCGCGGGCCTGATCGCTGATGGCGCCCGTGAAATACTCGCCCTTGTCGTAGTCGTAGCTCAGAACAAAGGTGCCGCCGGCAGAGCTCTTGCCGAAGCTGACGCCCCAGCTGGGCATGGTCATACGGTCGGTAACATACAGGGAAACCAGGTGGGTGAGCGGATAGGAATCGGGATAATCTTCTTTGTAGGCCTTCAGGATCTCGTACAGATCGTCGAACGTCTTGGGATCGTCGAAGCCTTTCTCCTTCAGGTAGTCCTCACGCATGATGAGGCCGCCGTCGAAGAACGGGGTGTCCGTCAGAGCGGGCATATAATACAGCTTTCCGTCGGAAAGACGCAGCGCGTCGATCTCGTCCTGCATGCCGAATTTCTCAACATAAGCGTTGAAGTTCGGCGTCCAATCGGAATAATCGCTGATGGGCACGACCGCGCCGTTCAGCGCCAGAGAGGCGTTCTCGCCTGTGGTCGTCTGATACAGGATGACGTCCGGGCAGTTTTCCTGCGTGTTCAGCGCGAGGGAAACCTTTGTGGACAGGTCGGCAGAGGGGATGGCCTCCACCTCAAGCTCCAGGCCGCAGATCTCGGCCGTCTTCTGCGCGGCGAGCCAGTCGTCCTTCCAAGGAAGCGTGGGGTTATCGGCATAATACATGCTGACATGGATAGGACCAGACGAGGAAGAACCCCCCCCCGGGGTATCCGTGTCGGTGCTGCCGTCGTTGGCCGGTGCCGGTGTGCTGGACGAGCCGCTCGAGCAGGCGACCAGGCTCACGAGCATCACCAATGCCAGCGTCAGCGCCAGAATCGATTTGAGTGACTTTTTCATGGTACTCCTCCTTATAGATCTTCTCGCGCCGCAGGGGGGCGGCGCGCATGAAACCGCTCCAGAAAATAAGTTTCGTTTGTTTCAATTTTTTGGAACAATTGTTTCATCCTTATGATATGCCAAATCTGATCATTTGTCAAGCGAAAAAAGATGGAAAAATGTATAGTTTTCCCTGTTTTTTCTTGAAAATTCAAACTTTTTTCGCAAATTACACAAATTGGGCTGTAAACTTTTGGAGGAAGAGGCGTGCAGTTTTGAAATCCGTCCGCCATTTCCCCGAAAAACAGCCCGCAGCGCTTTTCAAAATCGTCCACAAAACGTTCCCAATCATCCACTCAAAAAATGGCCGGCAAAATTGGCCGATGATGCGCAAACCGCTTGACATTTTTACGAAACTGCAATACGATGGTGACAGTTATCACATCCGGCTGAAATTTCAAATCATGAATTCCGGTACTTTGGTTTCCGGATTTTCCACAGTAGGAGGTATCTTTATGGAACGATTTTCCCGCGTGATCGAGCTGCTGGACGAAGGCTTTTCGGACGGCGCGTTTCCGTCCGGGGCGCTCTCCGTCTGCATCGGGGCGGACGTGCTCGCCACGCACACCTGGGGCCCGGCCACGCCGCACACGCTGTACGACATCGCCAGCCTTTCCAAAATCGTGAGCACCACGATGATCGCATTCCGTTTCATCGAGGAGGGCCGCATCCGCCTGTACGATACGTTGGAGCGCTTTTTCCCCGCGCCGCCGGACAAAAAGGACATTACCATTCTGCATCTGATGACGCACACCAGCGGCATCCCGGCGCACTATTACATCAGCGACGAGACCGACGACCCCGCCGACGCGGCCCGCGTGATTTTGGCGCACCCGCTGGAGCAGGCGCCCGGCACAGGGCCCATCTATAGCTGCATGGGGTATATTCTGCTGGCCAAAATTTTAGAGCAGCTGGGCGGCGCGCCGCTCGATGTGCTGGCGCAGAACTATGTATTCGATCCGCTGGGCATGACACATACCACCTACCGCCCCACGGGCGACATCGCCCCCACCGAGCGCGACGCGGCCACGGGCGAGCTGCTGTGCGGCGTGGTGCACGACGAAAACGCGCGCTTTTTGAGCGGCATCTCCGGCAACGCGGGCGTGTTCAGTGATCTTACCGATATGACGCGCTTTGTGCAGATGCTGGTATCGGGCGGCCGCCTTGCGGACGGCACGCAGTACCTTTCCCCCGCCATGCTGCGCGCGGCGCTTGTGAACCGCACGCCCGGCCCCGGGCACGAGTTCCGCGGCCTCGGCTTCAATCTGGCCGGCAGCCCGTTCAACTTCCTCGCCGACCTGATGAGCCCTTCTGCTTACGGCCACACGGGCTTCACGGGCACCAGCATCGCCATTGACCCCGAGACGGGGCTCGGCATGGTGCTGCTGACGAACCGCGTGTGCCCCACGCGCGCAAACGCGAAGCTCGTCCGCCTGCGCAACCTCGCCCACAACGCCGCCGCGGCCGAAGCCAGCCGCATTGCGGCCGAGCGGGCCCGGGAGCGGGGCTGAGCTAAGAACAGCCCGCCCATGATCGGGTACCGGACAAAACGCGGCCCCCGTACTGCGTGAAGGCGAACGGCGGGCGATGCGCCGTTCACTGTGAGAACGTTTAGAAAAAAGGCTGCTGCTCGGGGGTTTTTCCCGGGCGGCAGCCTTTTGATGCAGCCGGCATCCCTGAAACGTATCCCGTTTCCTTCCTGTCGTTCTATGGGGTTTGCATTTCTCCCTCGCGCAACCTGCGGTTGCGAAAAATTTCAAGGTTTGGTTGATTGAAACAAAACCGGCGCAATTGTATAATGATTGCATGATTTCGCATACATATAGCAGAATGACAAATCATTGATGATACCGCAGTTCAGTCAGGAGGACAACATGACGATTGGAGAAAAACTATTGGCCCTTCGCGCCTGGAAGGATCTGTCTCAGGAGCAGCTCTCCGAAAAGCTTTCGGTGTCGCGCCAGTCTGTTTCCAAATGGGAAATGGATCAGGCGCTTCCCCAAATCGATAAGGTTTTACAGCTGTGCGCGCTTTTTTCCGTTACGGCGGATGAGCTTCTCCGCGATGATATCGTGATCGAAAAACCGAGCGCCGCGCCGGATCTCCCGGGCGGGGGGCCCGTCAGGAACAAATATTTCGGAACGGACGGCTTTCGCGGCGAGGCGAACGTCGGCCTCACCTCCATGCACGCGTACAAGGTGGGCCGGTTTTTGGGGTGGTACTTTTCCTCCCCGCTGTCCGGCTGCGCCAAGCAGAATTACAGGCCCCGCATCGTCATCGGCAAGGACACGCGCCGCTCCAGCTATATGCTGGAATACTCCATTGTCGCGGGCATCACCGCGTCGGGCGCAGACGCGTATATGCTCCATGTCACCACAACGCCCAGCGTCTCGTATGTCACGCGCCAGGACGAATTCGACTGCGGCGTGATGATCACCGCTTCGCACAATCCCTATTATGACAACGGCATCAAGATCGTGAACCAGTACGGCGAAAAGCTGGACGACAAAACCGCCGCGCTGATCGAGGCCTACATCGACGGAAACCTTTCGCTTTTGGGCGTCGGCGCCGCCGACCTGCCGCTCGCCCAGAAGGACCGCCTCGGCCAGATCGTGGACTATGTAGCCGGCAGAAACCGGTATGTGGGATATCTGATCTCGGTCGCTTCCCATTCTTATAAGGAGCTTCGCATCGGCCTGGACTGTGCAAACGGCGCGTCCTGGATGATCGCCAAGGCCGTCTTTGACGCGCTCGGCGCGCAGACGTTTGTCACCGGCGCTTCGCCCGACGGGCTCAACATCAACCGCGGCTGCGGCTCGACGCACATCGAAAACCTCTGCGCATTCGTAAAAGAAAACCATCTCGACGTCGGCTTCGCATTTGACGGCGACGCCGACCGCTGCATCGCCGTGGATGAGAACGGCAGTGTGGTGGACGGCGACGGCATTTTGTACATCCTCGCCACAAGGCTGAAATCCCGCGATATGCTGGATCACAACACGATGGTGGCAACCGTGATGTCCAATTCCGGCCTGCTCAAAGCGCTGCAGAAGGCGGGTATCCATTGCATCCAGACCGCGGTGGGCGACCGGTTCGTGTATGAATGCATGCAAAACGGCGGCTATCGGCTGGGCGGCGAAAATTCGGGGCATATCATCCTGAAAAAATATGCCACCACCGGCGACGGTATCCTGACGGCGATTATGATCGCGGAGGAAATGCGCGACGAAAAGGCGGCGCTCTCCGCGCTTGCGAAGCCGGTTGTCCTTTTGCCGCAGCTGACCAGAAATATCCGCGTTTCCGATAAATCTGCCGTGCTCTCCGACAGCGCGGTACAGGCAAAGTTAGAGGAAGTGCGCGCGCTCATCGGCGGGGACGGAAGGGTTCTTCTGCGCGAGAGCGGCACAGAGCCTGTGATCCGCATCATGGTGGAGGCGGAATCCGCAGAGCTGTGTGAACAATACGCCGGCCTGCTGGCTGATGTAATCAAAGAGAGGGGTCTTTGCAATGGTTGATATCCGTGTTTGCGCCCTGTTTGAATGTAAATCCGAGCTGCTTTGTCCCCTGTTTGAGAAAGAGTACCCCTGGGAGATCCTCGCGGCCCTTCCCGCAGCGGTCAAGGCGCTGGCGGAAAAAGGGATCGACGGATACACCGAATACGCAGAGGGCGTCCTCGTGGGCAGCGGGGTAACGATCGCGCCCACCGCCGTGATCCTTCCGCCCGCGATCATCGGCGCCGGCACCGAGATTCGGCCGGGCGCGTATCTGCGGGGCAATGTAATCACCGGTGAAAACTGCGTGGTGGGAAACTCCACCGAACTCAAAAACGCCATCCTGCTAAATGGCGTCCAGGTGCCCCATTATAACTATGTGGGCGATTCCATTCTGGGCAACGGCGCGCATCTTGGCGCCGGCGCTGTCTGCTCCAACTTAAAATCCGATAAAACGAACGTCGTCATCCATGCGGAAAAAGACTATCCGACGGGGCTGAAGAAAATCGGCGGATTGATCGGCGACGGCGCCGAGATCGGCTGCGGGTGCGTGCTGAATCCCGGCACGGTGGTCGGCAAAAACACCTCGGTGTACCCGCTTACCGCCCTGCGCGGCTGCTATCCGGAAAACTGTATCGTCAAATCGAGCACGGAAACGGTCTGCAAACGGGAAACCGGCAAATAGCCGTGCAGACCGGCTTTGAACTTCGGGACAGCAAAAGGGCACGGCCGGCAGCCGTGCCCTTTTATGGTTATTGACAGCATGATTGCCTGCCGGCAAAGCTTGCGGCATTTCAAAAGCAGGCAGATCCCTCCCGCCTTTGAAATCTTCTGCTTTCGCCGCGCGCTCACATCATCGGCGAAAAGAAGCGCAAAAACACCTGCGCAAGCCATTTCAGCAGCGGCGTGTTGTTCACATCCTCCAGCGTCACCTCGCGGCTCTCGGCCAGCGCGGCGCAGACGTCGTCGCGCACATCGCGCACCATATGGCCGCCGTAGAATGCGCAGCAGTTTTCGAAGTGCAGGTACAGGCTGCGGTAATCCATGTTGGCGCTGCCGACGATGGCCTCCTTGTCGTCGCTGACATACATTTTCGCGTGCACAAAGCCGGGCGTGTACTCATAAATGCGCACCCCGGCCTGCAGCAGGCGCGCGTAGTAGCTCTGCGTCACATAGTATACATACCATTTGTCGGGGATGCCCGGCGTCAAAATGCGCACATCCACACCGCTCTGCGCCGCAAGGCACAGGGCGGTGATCATTTCGTTGTCCAAAATCAGATACGGCGTCACGAGATATACGTATTTCTGCGCGCGGCGCAGCACGTTCCGGTACGCGTTTTCCGATACCGACTCGCCGTCCAGCGGAGAATCGCAGTACGGCTGCACAAAGCCGTCCGCCTCGTATTCGCCGCGGGGACGGTACTCCTCGTAATGCGTCTGCGTGCCGGAGACGTAATCCCACATTTTTAAAAATGTCACCGTCAGCGAATAGACGCCCGGCCCCTTCAGCATCACGCCGGTATCCTTCCACACGCCGAAGCGCTGCTTGCGATTGATGTATTCATCCGCGAAATTGAGGCCGCCGGTAAAGCCGGTCTCGCCGTCCACCACCGTAATCTTGCGGTGGTCGCGGTTATTGAGCATTTTGTAATCGGAAATATGCAGCGAAAACGCGATGGGATTGAACGGCTGGCATTTGATGCCCATGGCGCGCAGCTGGGCGTCATAGCCCGGCGGCAGCGTGAACATCGAGCCGAACGCGTCGTACACCACGCGCACATCCACGCCCTCGACCGCCTTTTGCCGCAAAATCTCCAGCGTTTCGCTCCACATCTCCCCCTCTTCGATGATAAAATACTCCATAAAGATAGAGCGCTGCGCGCCGCGCAGCACCTCCAAAAAACGCTCAAAAAACACCTCGCCGATGGGGAAATATTCACCGCTGGTATTGCGGTAGAGCGGCGCCGCCGCATTGCGCAGCAGATATTCCACATTGCGCGTAAGCGCAGGCTCCTGCGCGCACAGCGCCTCGGAGGCGGCATTGTCCTGCACCATCGCGGCCGAGGCGCTGCGCTCGATGGCCGCAAACTTTTCCACATTGCGGCGCGTGATGCGCTGGCTGCCCCACCACAGATAGAACAGCACGCCCGTGACCGGCAGCCACGCCACGATGAGCATCCACATGATCTTATAGGAGGGGTTCACGTTGTCGTGCTCCACCACGGCGCTCATCACCAAAATGCTGAGCAGCGTGATGACGATATACGCCACCGTTCCCACCTGCTGCAGGCCGAAAAACAGCGTTACAAAAAACGCCACCTGCACAAGGATCAGGACGGCGGATAAAAATGTTCTGGAAAGCAGAACGCGGACAAAACGCTTTGCCAAAAAGACACCTCCACAGGGATTGGGGGACGGAGTTTCGTGTTTCGTATGTGGTTTTCATGTTAAGAGTTTAGCGTTAAGCGTAACGGGTTCAGACAGGGTCTCTGCAGGCCCATCTTTCTGCAGGCCCATCTTTGCAGGCCATCTTATTATTGCACCTGTTTGCATCTGTTCTGTGGTGCAGGCCAAACCGGGGTGTCAGCCGGTTTGCGGTTGGGCCGTTTCGCCCGCCGGTTTGCGGCCGGGGCAGCGGGCCGGCACAGCGGAGCGGCATCTTGTGTGGATTTTTGCCGCGTGGCGGGCGATCATTCCGCGGCGGCGGGGTCCGCGGGCGCGGCGGAATCGGCGGCGGCAGGCGCAGCGGGGCCGGCAGGCACGGCAGCGGTATAGGTGCCGATGGTGATGCTGTTCACCAGAACCGGCTCCAGCGGGCAGTCGTTTTCGCCGCATTCCACAGAGGCGATGGCGTCCACCACCTCCATACCCGCATATACCTGGCCGAACACCGTGTTCAGATTATCCAGATACGGCGCTCCGCCCACGGCTCGGTAGGCCGCCACCACCTCCTCGCGCACGCCGGCCTCCTCCAACTTTTTGGCCAGCGCGCTGTCCACGGAATCGGGCGCGCTCTGCACGATATAGAACTGGCTGCGGTTTCCGGCGGCGTCGCCCTGCGCGTGCGCCATGGCCACCGCGCCCGCGTAGTGGTGCAGCCTGTCGGAAATCTCGTTCGGATAGGCGTTTCCGCTCCAGATGGTATCGCCGCTGCTGCCTGTCCCCTCCGCATCGCCCGTCTGGATGAGGAAGCCCTCGATCACGCGGTGGAACGGCAGGCCGTTGTAATAGCCCTGCTGCGCGAGGCCGACAAAATTTTCCACAGCCATCGGCGCCTGTTCGGGGAATAATACCAGCGAGAAATCCCCCTTCGTGGTGGATACCGTGGCGATGAGCGCGCCCTCGGCAGGCGCCGCCAGCTGCGCCTCGGAAATGCCCTCCGGCTTTGGCCGTTCCCCGGGGTTCGTCCCGGACGGCTTTGCGGTTTCACAGCCGCCCATCAGCACGCACAGCGCCGCGGCGGCAAAAAAAATCCATAATGTGCGCTTTGTCAAAATGCACCCTCCCAAAGCCGCCGCTGTTGCCGGATCGGCAACACGAAACAGGCGGCCAAGCGATCAAACCCGTTTTTTTCACAGGGGCTCCACACCCGAACGGAGGCCGAACAGGGTATGAAGACATATTTTATTATATACCCAATTCCCGCCAAAAGAAATGAAGGAACTGTAAATTTCCACGGAAATCAATTTTACTCCCAATTATTTCCATTTTCGCCCGTTTATGTGTCGCAGAGGTCGAAAACAATGTTGTTATCATGGAATTTTAGCCATAGAAAACGGTTGAATGTTTCCGCTTTTCCAAAAATTGATTTCCGTGGTAAATTTCTCTCAGCGCTTGACGGCGCAGCCCGGTTGCGCTACAATAGGGGTAGACAGGAAATCCGAAAGCTGTACCGGGAAAGCGATACCGGAAACCCACAGCGTCCGGAACGGCCCCAAGCCCAAACCAGCCCCCAGAAACAGCTTTTACACAAACGGAAGGAGCAATACGCCGATGCCTGATATGGAATTGCCGGAGGATTATTCGCCGGATATCCTTACCCTCACCGACGAGGACGGCCAGGAATTCAGTTTTGAGGTGCTTGACGCCGCCGACCACAACGGCGAGCGCTATCTTGCCGTTGTTCCCTACGCCGAAAACTCCAAGGAAAAGTTGGAGGAAGACGCCAGCCTGATCATCATGCGCGTGGGCGAAGAGGACGGCGAGGAATATCTGGACGTCGTGGACGACGACGAGGAGCTGTATGAAGTAAGCGAGTTGTTCGCCCACCGTTTGGAGGAGCTGTACGATATCGATCTGGACGAAGCCTGAACGGCGGCTTTTCCATCCATTTTCTTTATGCAAACAGCCTGCCCTGTGCGATTTGATGCGCCATATATTTAATCCTACTAACCATTGAAAGGGAGCCCGGGGTCCGATTTGAGGGGATCGCAGACCTCCCGCCCGGTTTCGGCCGCAAGCGGAGGAAGGGAGCGTGAAACTCCGGCAGGGCACCCACCTGCCATACCGGTAGGTTTTGGTGTGGCGCAGACGGCAGGGCAGGTTTGTTTTTATCATGTCGTCAGGCAGAAGCATATGCGCACAGATGCGGCGCCCCGCACAGCCGGGGCGCTGCTTTTCATTTGCGGTTTTCATTTTGCTGCATTGCGGCTTTTTATCCTGCCGCATCCCGCACGTTTCTTTCCGCTTTTCTTTTCGCCGCATCCCGCGCTTTTCTTCCCGCTTTTCTTTTCACCGCATCCCGCCTTGCAAAATCTACCGTGCCGGTGTATAATGCTTTTAAAATGGAGGAATGCGGCGCGTTTGGGCGCGTTTGCGGGAATGGCTGCGGCGGCAAGCGCTTTTGCCCGCCGTGCAGTGTCTCGCGCCGCTTGACGCCGTTTCCCTTGAAAGCTTGATTTTGGTTTCATTTTGGAAGGAGAGCAGACTGATGAATCCGTATGCTTTTTTGGCAAAATTGGCCGGCCTTGGCCTCGTGGCCGGCACGGCTGTGGCAATGGTAAAGCTGGTGGAAAAGCTTTGGCCGAAAACCGGCGAGACGGACAGCACGTTTGAATACATCGCCGTGTCGGGCGAATTCCCGCCCGAGGTTGATGCGGCCTGCGCGGACGGCGCCGCGCAGGCGGATGCGGCAAATCCGGCCGGCGAACACGCCGCCGGTGCAAATGCAGCCGCTGAAACGGCGAATGATGCAAAAACGCCCATGCAAAAAACCGCTGCCCCGGCTGCGGCGCCCGTTCCCGCCGCCGCGCAGGACACCCCGAACGAAAACCCCGTGGACGCGCCGCCCGCCGTGCCTGTCACCGACCCACTGAGGATCGCCGACCCGGCCGATTTTCAAAATTGGGACGATCTGGGCTGCCAAGGCTGACGTGCAGCACCATCCCGCATAGGCACGTTCCGGGCGCTTTGCTGAAAAACACCGCCAGCCAAACTTCGGCAAATTCAATTTTTGTAAATATTATAAATTTTACTAATACTGATCGATGCACAAGGAAAGGGACGATACCATGACAAAAATCACCATTATCTCCGGCTTTTTGGGCGCGGGCAAAACGACGCTGATCAAAAAACTGATCCCCACGGCCTACAAGGGGGAAAAGCTGGTGCTGATCGAAAACGAATTCGGCGAGATTGGCATTGACGGCGGCTTTTTGAAGGAAGCCGGCATCCAGATCACCGAGATGAATTCCGGCTGCATCTGCTGCAGCCTGGTGGGCGATTTCGGCACGGCGATGGCCGAAGTATTGGAAAAGTACGCGCCCGACCGCATCATAATCGAGCCGTCCGGCGTGGGCAAGCTTTCCGACGTGATCCGCGCCGTGCAGAAGCTGAATGCCGATGTGGAGCTTGCAGGCTTTGTCACCGTGGCCGATGCGACAAAATGCCGGATTTATATGAAGAATTTCGGCGAATTCTACAACAACCAGATCGAGCACGCCAGCGCCATCCTGCTGAGCCGCACGCAGAATATGCCCGAGGAGAAGCTGAACGCCGCCGTGGCGCTGCTGCGCGCGCACAACGAAAAGGCCCCCATCGTCACAACCCCGTGGGACGCGCTTTCCGGCGAGCAGCTGCTGGACGCGATGGAGCAGAAAAACAGCCTGATGGCCGAGCTGACCGCGCTGGCCGAGCAGGCCGCCCGCGAGCATGAGCACGAGCACCACCACGAGCCGGGCTGCACCTGCGAAGCCTGCCAGCATGAGCACGAGCATGAGCATGAACACGGCCATGCGCATGACCACCATCATGAACATGAGCATGACGGAGAGCACACACACCATCATGAGCATGGGCCGGACTGCACCTGCGAGGAATGCCGGCACGAGCATGAACATGACCATGAGCACGGCCACGATGAGGAGCATGCGCATCATCATGAACATGCGCATGACCACGAACATGAACATCATCACGAGCACGAGCATCACCATGACCATGAGCACGAGCACCATCACGACCACGACCACGAACATCATCACGGCCATGATCACGATCATCATCACCACCACGAAGGCCACCACCATGCGGACGAGGTGTTCACGAGCTGGGGCATAGAATCGCCGCGCAAATTCACCGAGGCCGAGGTGGCGTTCTGCCTGAACGCACTCGATTCCGGCAGCTATGGCGATGTGCTGCGCGCGAAGGGCATCGTCCCGGCGGCGGACGGCACCTGGCTGCATTTCGACTATGTGCCCGGCGAACAGGAGATCCGCACCGGCGCCGCCGATTACACAGGCCGCCTGTGCGTCATCGGCGCGCAGCTGAACGAGAGCGCGCTGCAGACGCTGTTCGGCGGGGAGGCGCGGGCATGAGCATCCCGGTCTACCTGTTCACGGGCTTTTTGGACGGCGGCAAAACGACATTTATCCAGGAGACGCTGGAGGATCCCGGCTTTTGCAGCGGCGAAAAAACACTGGTGCTGCTGTGCGAGGAGGGCGAGGTCGAATACGATCCCCAAAAATTTGCGGAGGGCGGCGTGCAGTTTTTGTCCGTGGAGGATCAGTCCCAGCTCACCACCGCTTTTTTGAAGGACTACCAGAAAAAGCACCGCTTCGACCGCGTGCTGATCGAGTACAACGGCATGTGGCCGATGCAGGCGCTGTACGACGCGCTGCCGCGCGACTGGGAGATCTACCAGATCATTTTGGTGGCGGATTCCACCACGTTTGAATCGTATCTTGCCAACATGCGGCAGCTGGCCGTGGATAAGCTGCAGGACCCGGAAATGGTGATCTTCAACCGCTGCACGGACGCCACCGACAAGGCGGTGCTGCACCGCGCCGTGCGCATGGTGAACCGCCGCGCGCAGATGGCGTTTGAGCGCACCGACGGCAGCGTGGACCCGGACGACATCGAGGAAGAGCTGCCGTTCGACCTCTCTGCCGACGTAATCGACATCGCGGACGAGGATTACGGCCTGTGGTATCTGGACGCGGCGGACAATGTGGAGAAGTACAAGGGCAAAACCGTGCGCTTCAAGGCCTATGTGTGCCAGACGCCGCGCGTGCCGAAGGGCTGTTTTGTACCGGGCCGCTTCGGCATGACGTGCTGCGCCGAGGATATCTCGTTCATCGGCTTTATCTGCGAGGCCGGGGACGCCGCGCGCTGGAAGCACCGCAGCTGGGTCACCGTGACGGCCAGGGTGGACGCGAAGCGCCACCCCATCTACGAGGGCGTCGGCCCGTGGCTGAAAGCCACACACATCGAGCCCGCCGAACCGCCGCAGGAGGAACTGGTGTATTTCCTGCGCTGAGCAGCGCCCCTTGTTAAATGTTTCATCGGCTTCTGATTTGATATTCCATTCCCGGCACAAACGTGCGGAAATCTCCCGGCTGAATGACTCAGAGCTTCCCAAACCCACCAGGCAAGCCGGTATTGCCCGCGAGCGATCCTTTTGAAGAAACGTGGTGAGAAAACATGCCCCTGATCATCCCGCAGGCGCTGCCCGCCTACCGTGCACTGGAGGAAGAAAACGTCTTTGTGATGCACCGCGCGCGGGCGCAGACGCAGGATATCCGCCCGCTGCGCATTTTGCTCGTGAACCTGATGCCCACCAAGATCGCCACCGAAACGCAGATCGCGCGGATGCTGGCCAACAGCCCCTTGCAGGTGGAGCTCTCGCTGCTGCACATGGGCACGCACGAAAGCATGCACGTATCGGGCGCCCATCTGCAGGCCTTTTACAAAACGTTCGATGCCATCCGCAGCGAGCGCTTTGACGGCATGATCATCACCGGCGCGCCCGTAGAGCAGTTAGAGTTTGAAGCGGTGGACTACTGGCCGGAGCTGTGCGGTGTGTTCGAATACAGCAAAACGCACGTATACAGCACGGTGCACATCTGCTGGGGGGCGCAGGCGGCGCTGTATTACCACTACGGCATCCACAAGCGCCCGCTGGCGCAAAAGCTTTCGGGCGTGTTCACGCACCGCGTGGTGCGGCCAAAAAACCCCTTGGTGCGCGGGTTTGACGAGGTTTTTTACGCCCCACACTCGCGCCATACCGAGGTGTGCCGCGAGGAGGCGGCCGCCTGCCCGGCGCTGCGCGTGCTGGCCGAAAGCGAGCGCGCGGGGCTGCACCTGCTGGCCACGGATTCCGGCCGGCAGATCTTTGCCTGCGGCCACATGGAATACGACCGGGACACCCTGCGCATGGAATACGAGCGCGATCTCGCCAGGGGCCTCTCCCCCGCCGTACCGGAAAATTATTTCGTGGATGACGACCCCGCCAAGGGCGTGCTGATGCGCTGGCGCAGCCACGCGAACCTGTTTTTTTCCAACTGGCTGAACTACTATGTCTATCAATCCACACCCTACGATCTGGATCAGCTCTCCAACTTGTAAAACAATACAAAAATTTACAGCCGCCCCTGTGCGCCTTGCGCAGGGCGGCTGCTTTTTTGAAATTTAAAATTTTCTTCGGGATCCCTACAGGCATGTTGACACCGTGCCAATTTTTCAGGATAAGAAAAGAAGCGTTGAGCTTTCCAAAAAATTTCCGGAAAGTGCCGTCTTTCCCCCTGGCTTTTTCCGTTATCCCTTTATCCCGCTTTTATAAACCCTGTACTGCAGAAAAACGGGGCAGAAGGAACAGGCCAAATCCCTGAACTGCCGCGCCGGCCGGTCATACCGCTCGCGTGCTCCTGCTTAAAACTTATGCCCCCCGCCCGGGCTGCCGTGAAGCTGTTGATAAGGATATTGACACAAAAACCCATAATTGGTAAAATATATAATATCCATTTCAGCATAGGTGGGACTATTTCATGTATCACTGCCATATTCAGTTCTTCCTGATCGGAGAACAACCCCAATTGTTCGAGCCGTTCAAGGCTATGCCCCCTATGGAGCAGTTCACCCATGGCTTCTCGCAGAGCAGCCGGCCGGAGCCCGCGCTCACCGCCGGGGCCGATGTGATCCTGGCCGATCTGCGGGGGACAAACCCGGAACAGACGCTGGCCGCTGTCAACGCGCACCGGCGGGAGGACGCGCAGCTCATCGTTCTGGCCGAACGGGAGCAGATTGCCTGCCTGAGCGGACATCTGGATACACTCACTGACATCTGGCCGCTGCCTGCCTCGGAGGAAGAACTGCGGTTCCGTTTCCTGCGCTGGCAGCAGTCCTGCAAGTGGAAGAAGGACGCCTGGCAGACCAGCCAGTATCTGGAGGCGACGATCAACAGCACCCCCAGCCTGGTCTGGTTCAAGGACAAGGACGGCGTTCACGAGAAGGTGAACGATGCTTTCTGCACCACGGTAAACAAGACCAGACAACAGGTACAGGGCCGGCGTCACGCCTACATCTGGGATGTGGACCAGGACGACCCCGCCTGCATCGAATCCGAACGCCTGGTCATGGAGCAGGAACAGACCCTTATCTCGGAGGAGCAGATTCAGACCGGCAATGGCCCCCGGTTGCTGACCACTTACAAGTCCCCCCTCTACGATCTGGACGGCAGCGTGATGGGTACGGTGGGTGTGGCCATCGATATCACCCGGGAGCGGCGCTATCACCAGGAGCTCATCAATGCCCTGCATATGGCCCAGGCGGCGAGCGAGGCCAAAAGCGCTTTCCTCAGCAACGTCAGCCATGACATCCGCACTCCCATGAACGCGATCATCGGCTTTTTGGCGCTCATGCGCAACGAGGTGGACAATCCCTCCACCGTTATGGAATACAACAAGCGCATTGACGCCGCCAGCCAGCATCTGCTGGGGCTCATCAATGATGTGCTGGATATGAACAAGATCGAGAGCGGCAGCACCACGCTGAGCATCTCCGAGATGGATCTGCCCGAGGTCATCAACGAGATCAACTCCATTATCCGGCCTCAATCGAACGCCAAAAAACAGACCTTTGACATTTTAGCTACCCACATGAACCATGAGCACCTGATGGGAGATAAAATGCGGGTCAATCAGATTTTGATCAACCTGCTGTCCAACGCGGTGAAATACACACAGGAAAACGGAACCATCCAGCTGCGGGTCGAAGAGCTGCCCCAGGTGGTGGACGATCACAGCCGGATTCGATTCACCGTCAGTGACAATGGCCTGGGCATGAGTGAAGAGTATCTGAAGGTGATTTTTGACCCCTTCACCCGTGAGGAAACAAACGTTACCCACGAGATCCAGGGCACCGGCCTGGGCATGGCCATCACCAAGAGTTTAGTGGACCTGATGGGCGGTACCATCAAGGTGGAAAGCAAGCCGGGCGAGGGCAGCACCTTCACCGTGGAGCTGGAGCTGCGCATCCAGGAGCGGGAGGACGATCCCTGTTTCTGGACAAACCACAATGTGTCGCGAATTATCGTGGCGGACGATGACGAGGAGGTCTGCCGCACGATTGTCAGGGCCATGAGCAAAACCGGCGTGCAGACAGACTACGCCACCGGCGGCGAAGCTGCCTTCCAAATGATGCAGGAAGCGCGGGAGGCGGGCCATCCCTACGACCTCCTCCTGCTGGATTGGAAGATGCCCGGCCTGAGCGGGCTGGGGACTGCGCGCCTCATTCAACATGACTACCCGGGCAAGATCCTGATCCTGCTGCTGACAGCCTGCGACTGGAGCGAGATTGAGCAGGAGGCCCGGGAGGTTGGTATCGATCATTTCATGGCCAAGCCCTTCTTTATCAGCACACTCAAAGAAGCGCTCCGGCAGATCATGGACAGACAGAAAAAACTGAAGACCGGCCAATCCGATATCGTTCGGGATAAACACGTCCTGGTAGTGGATGATATTGAGGTTAATCGGATCATTTTGATGAAGATTCTCAATACATTGGGGGCCGTCTGTGATTCCGCAGCCAACGGGCAGGAAGCCGTTGACAAATTCAACGCGTCGCAGCCCGGCGACTACGACCTGATCCTGATGGACGTGCAGATGCCCGTCATGGACGGCTATACGGCAACCCGGGCCATCCGCAGCAGCGATCACCCCTCGGCCAAATCGCTGCCAATCATCGCCATGACCGCCAACGCCTTTGTGGACGATGTGCGGGAGGCCATCGAATCGGGTATGGATGCCCATATTGCCAAACCGGTTCAAATAGACAATTTAAAGGCGACCATACATCAGGTGCTGGACAGCCGGACAAAGCAGACGGTTGGTTAAAGCAATGCCGCCATTTCCTGACGGTAGAGGTCGCGGGTTATTTCATCCAGATCATCATCGCCATTGTAAGAAGCCGTACCAATAGCCGCCGCACACATCCTGGCGGCTATTGGCACGGCTTCTGAATTATGAATTCCCCCGGTGTCCCCCTCACCCTTCGAACGTCACAAAAAGCGGATTCCCGGGTGCGCAAAACAGGGCTGTCAGGGCGTCTTCGTCGAACAGATCGCCCATCAGCGCGGAATCCCGTGCAAGGCGTGCGCACACGGCGGCATATACGCGGTCGGAGCCGTGGAAGCCGTCCACATATTGATCGTCCTGTGTTTCGGGCAAGTTGGTGTAATCAAACACCTCGAAGCCGTATTCCGCAAACAGCTCCTCCAAAACCGGGAACGCGGCGGGGATATACCCATAATGCCCCGTTTGCTGCATGCGGTTCCAGACGCCGGGCGCATAGGGCGGCAGAAAGGCCGTCACCTCGATGCCGTTTGCGGCGCAGTATTCCAAAAGCGCGCGCGTTTCGGCAAAGGCTTCTTCATCCGGCACGGCGCCGGCCTCAAAGCGATCGGCCAGCCGGTTCATGCGGTCGAACGTATCCGCAAAACCCACGTCCTCACCTTGCTCCGGATGCAGCAGCGCGCTGCCGTAGGTGTACGAGCCATCGGGACAAAAACCCGCGCCGCGCGCGGAGGCCGTCAGCCCATAGACGCCCTCCGGCGTGCGCAAAACCTGCAGCAGAGAAAATTTTCCGTCCCCATAATTCCATATCATGCGTCGGAAAAAGGTCTTGACCTTGATCGCACTGTCCGGCGCGAGCGTCCTGCTGCCCTCCGGCTCGAGGCGGCGCCAGTCCGTGTTGTAAAAATACTGATCCAAAACCAACAACAGACGCTTTGGCTTTGCGCCCTCCGGCAAATGCTCCAAAAACGGCTGTGCCTGAGAAAGATACGCAATGCCGCCGCCCGCGTTGTAAAAGCTGTCGGTTTGGAAAAACTCACTGCGCAGCTGCATTGAGCGGGATGTGCCCAGCACCAGCACTTCGGCGCCGCGCGCATCGGCCACCGCCTGCTTGAAGGAGCGGGTCTCTTCCCTGTAGGCAAGCCCAAACAGCGTCAGCCGACCCTCGATTGCCGCACGGCGAATCTCTTCCATCGGCGTCAGCTCTCCCGAGCGCACCAGTGCCGCGCCAAACACCCCAACCACCAGTACGGCGGGCGCAAGGAACAGCGCGACTGTTTTCAAAAACTGTTTCACTGAGCAAACCTCCAACGCGCCCCGGGCCTTTTTAAAACTGAAAATAGATAGGATCTGTTGTGCCTTCATAGGGCGCATTGAACAGGATCGCAGCGAGCGCAAAATAGCACAACAGCAGCCGCAGCCATTTTTTTTGATTCGGCAGCCAATCGGCGGCGCCCTCCCTGCGCGCGGCAAGATCCACCGCAAAGAACGGCACAACAGAAATTGCGATGCGCAGCACCATCACCTGATTGAACCCGAGCATCACAACGCCGTTTTTCAGCGTCTGCAGCGTATAGGGAAAGCCGTCCGTCATGCGCGCAAACACCGTCAGCGCGTGGGGCAGGCTGTCCGCGGCAAAAAATACCCAGCCGATCCAAACAAACATCAGCGTCACGGCCACACGCACCACGCGGCCGGGCAGACTTTCGCGCCGGATGGGCGAATGCTGCCACAGCCTGCCGCGCAGCGGTTCGGTGAGCCGCCCGATCACCAGATAGCAGCCGTGCAGCAGTCCCCACACGGCAAACTGCAGCCCAACGCCATGCCACAGGCCGCTCACCAAAAAGGTGACGAGCAAATTGCCGCAGGTGCGCACCGTACCGCAGCGGCTGCCGCCGAGCGGGATATAGATATAGTCCCGCAGCCAGGAGGACAGCGAAATGTGCCAGCGGTTCCAGAATTCCCGCACGGATGCCGCCGTATACGGCGCGCGAAAATTTTCCGGCACGGAAAAACCCAGCAGCCGCATGCAGCCGATCGCAATATGGGAATACCCCGCAAAATCGGCATACAGGCGCACCGCATAAAAAACGGTGGACAAAAAAACCGAACAGCCGATCAACTGATCCGCCCGGCCGAAGCCGGCAGCGCCGTAATACACCAGATTATCGGCCACGACAAGCTTTTCAAAATACCCCCACAGCACGATCTGCGCGCCGCCCAGCGCCTGCTGCGCATCGAAATCGTGCGGCGCGGCAAGCTGCCCCAGCAGATCGCCCGGGCGCTGGATGGGCCCCATGCTCACTTGCGGAAAAAACGACACATACAGCGCATACTGCCCCACGTGCCGGCAGGCGTCCAGCGTACCCTTGTACACCTCGGCCAGATATGCCACCGTTTTAAACGTAAAAAAGCTCAGGCCCACGGGCATCATCAGGCTGAAGGCCGTTACGGCCTTCGGGGCATATGCGCCGAATAACCCGTTAAAATACTTGAAAAAAAGCAGCGGCAAAAGTGCAGCGAGCACGCAGAGCGCCAGCGCGCGTTTTTGCCCGCGGCGCGCCTCCAGCCACAGGCCGCCCGCGTAGCTCACCGCGATGCACAGCGCCAGAACGGCCAGCATCGGCAGGCCGAACAGCGCGTAAAACCCAAGGGACGCCGCCAGCCCCACCGCCCAGCGCAGGCGCGCAGGCGCCGCCCAGTAAACGGCAAACACAGCCGCAAAAAAGCCAACATACGCAAAAGAGGTAAATTGCATCTGCTTTTCCTTTCCCCTCTGATCTGTCCTTCCCAGCTTTTTACCGGAAAGGCCTGCACCGGCCCGGCCTGCCCGCGGGATGGAAGGAGCGACGCCCGCGGCCATTTGCGCTGCCGGTTTTCCGGGCGCGGCAGGTCCGGCCCCGCGGCCGGCATCCGGATGCTTCTATGATACCACGAACGCGCGGCGGACGCAACCAAAGAAGCTTACAGTTTGCTTTTGTTTGCTTACCCTTCTGAAAGGATGGGCTGATTTTACGCGCGGGAAACAGCCGGCTTCATCCCCCGCACAAACGTTGCTCCTGCAATGCTGTCCAACGCCTCGCATTCGTAAAAACCCGCCGTTCGCAGCAACGCCAGCTCGTGCGGCAGCGTGAGGGGCGTATCGAAATGGACGAACTGTTCCGCCGGTATACCGTCCCGCGCGCGGCGGCGCGCGCATTCTGCGCGCAGCAGCGTTTCCTCCTCGCCGCAGCAGGCGATATAATCCACCTCCAAAAAGAAGCCGCCTGGGCGCAGCGCCTGATAAATACGGCAGTACAGCGCGCTTTTCTGCGCAGGCGTAAAATGGTGCAGGCTCTGCACCGAGAGCACCGCGCCATAGCGCGCATCGCCCAACCCGGCCGTCAGATAATCCGCGCACTGCAGCGTCAGCCTGCGCCCGGCGTGCTTTGCGCGCAGCTTTTCCAGCATCGCGGCGCACAGGTCGATGCCGGTGACGGGAAGATCCGGCCAGCGGGCGAAAATGCGGTCCAGCTCCAGCCCCGTGCCGCAGCCGAGATCGAGCAGCGGGCCGCAGCCCTCCGGCAGCAGCGCAGCAGTGCGGCCGTAGGCCTTTTCCCAAACGGCCATGTGCGCCTCGTAGCCCTCGATGCGCGCCGTAAAAAAGCCGTCCATCCCTTCCAGCGGCACGTCTTTTGTTTCATCCAGCCACTGCCTCAGCTCCGCAAGATAGGCCGGGATATTCTCCCGGATGACCGGTGTCTTTGTCATGCGTCCGCCCCTTTCTCCAAATCGAACGTACGTGTGGCCACGCGGCGCACAAAGGCGGCGTCGTGCTCCACAAACAGCATCGTGGGCGCGCATTCCAGCAGCAGCTGCTCGATCTGCATGCGGGAGAGCACGTCGATATAGTTCAGCGGCTCGTCCCACAGGTACAGATGCGCGCTCTCACACAGGCTGCGCGCCAGAAGCGCCTTTTTCTTCTGTCCCGCGCTGAACTGCGCCATGTCCTTTTCAAACTGCACCCGCTCGAAGCCTAACTTGCGCAGCAGCGCCAGATAGCGCGGCAGCCCGATGCCGCACGCGGCGGCGTATTCCTGCACGCTGCCATGCAGGAACGAGGCGTCCTGCGGCACATACGAAAGCACCAGCCCCGCGCCCAGGGAAAGCGTGCCTGTGCAGGTGATTGCGGGCAGGGCGGGCGCCGCTGCATCCTCCGGCGTGTGCGGCGCGCCTGCCCGCAGATGCGCCGCACCGGCTCCGGCGGATTGCGGCGGAACATGCACTGTCCGCGCAGGCAGTTCCCTCTCACCGGCGGTTTCCGGCCAATCAGGCGCAGGCCGCACAGGCAGCACACCCGCACCGGCAGCCTCTGCGCACAGCTTTTTCAGCAGCGTCGATTTTCCGCAGCCGTTGCCGCCCGTGATCGCCACGCGCTCGCCCGCGCGCAGCACGAGGTCGATTTCCGTGCAGACGGCGGTGTCCCCATAACAAAGGCCCGCCCCCTCCATGCGCAGCAGCGGGCTGCTCTTGCCCCACGCCAACGGCTGCACGCGCAGCGCGCCGGTTTCCTCCACGTTGCGCAGCAGCCCCTTTCGCTGCTCGATGGCCGCCTGCTGGCGCGCCTCGGTCACCTTGGCGCGCTTCATCAGCTTGGCGGCCTTGTGGCCCGCAAAGCCCCTGTCCGGGCGCAGGCCGCTGTTTCGCGCGAACTTCTCCTTCTCGGCCTTGCCGCTCCAGCGCTCGGTGCGGCGCGCGGCCTCCTCCAGGCGGGCGATGTCCCGCTCCAGCCGCGCATTCTCAGCGCGCTCTGCTTCATCCTGCAGGCGCTTGGCTTCTTCCCACGCGGTAAAGCCGCCGCGCGTGACGGTGATATTCTGCCGGTTCAGCGCCAGCATGTGGTCGCAGCAGCGGTCGAGCAGGTCGCGGTCGTGCGAGACGAGCAGATAGCTCTTCTTGCCGGCCAGATATGCGCCGAGCTGCCGCCGTCCCCCTGCGTCCAGATGGTTCGTCGGCTCGTCGATCAGGAAAAAATCGCCCTCGTGCAAAAACAGGCTCGCCAGCAGCACCTTGGTTTGCTCGCCATTACTTAAAGTATAAAACGGCCTATATAATACATCTTCATCAATGCCCAGCAGCTTCAATTCCCGCAGGATGCGCCACGCGGGGCAGTCCGGCAGCAGCCGGTCCAATACCTCCTGCGCCGCATCCTCCGGGTTTTCTACCGGAAAAGGGAAATAGCGCATCGGCACGGCGGAATGGATCGCGCCGCGTGCGTCCAGCGCGCCGCAGAGCAGGCGCAGCAGCGTCGTTTTGCCGCGCCCGTTGCGGCCGGTGAGCCCCAGCCGCCAATCGGTGTCCAGCACGAGCGACACATCCTCGAACACGGGGTCGTAAGCGCCGTCGTAGGTGAAATTCAGGTGGGAAACGGTAATTTGTGACATTTTGATGCACGCTCCAATCACAGCGGGCGGCTTCGGCAAGGGGCAAGCGTCCCCGGCATGGGCAGGCACTGCCGGCGCGCCTTCAAGCGCAGCGGCCAGGCCCTACGGCACCTTTGCCGCCGGAAAACCGCTGCCTTGCCCTACGGCGCTTTTACCGCCGGGGAAATCGCAGCTTTTGCCGGACAGCCCGCAAAAAAGCCGCGGGAGAGCGCATCCCACGGCTTCACGCGCGAACAGAGCCAAAGCCGCCGTGCGGCCAGGCACATTTTCGCATTTTCGCAAAAAGAGCCGGAAGAAGGCGCAGGTATCCCGCTTTGTGGAATGTAAGGCAAACAGGCGGCACGGCCGGTTTTATCGGCCTGCCGGCTCTCCTGTCTGTTTTGAAGCGGCCAACACAGCCAGCGGCTTCCGCCGCAAGCCGGTACAGCGCTTCCCTTACACGGACAAAGTCAGGTTATTTGCGCATCCTTCCAACTCCCATCTGTTTTTGATTTGCAAACAATATAGCAGAAATCGGCGGCGATGTCAAGCTTTTGGCGACGGCGTCAGCCGCCGTCAATGGCGGCGCCATGCTTGCCCGCCGTCAGCGTCTGTCCGGCAGCACCGTCAAGTCCGTCATCAAGCCGCCGGGCTTTCAGAGCGCTCCGGTTCGCGCCCACGTTATTTGATGTAAATATGCCGCGGCAGCCCGTCCACATAGATCGGCGTCAGCTCGGCCTGGATGAGCGGGCGGGCATAGGCGAGAAATTCGTCTGTCACGCCGATGCCGTCCGGCGTAATCCATTCGTCCGGCACCTTTTTCTCAAAGTTTGCGATGGTGTGGATGTCGTGCAGCTCGGTGGTGCACTGGTACGGATCGTTCGAGATACGCTTTAAACCCACCATCATGCCGGTGCCCCCCTCGAACGCGGCCTTGGCCGCCGCGCCGCCCACCTGGAACGCCTCGGTGATATCCACACGGCTGGTCACGTGGCCGCCGCACCGCTGCAGTGTGGAAAGCTCGATGGCGCGCGCCTTGCAGCCGATGCTGCGCTGCGCCAGATCCGCAAGATACCGTGCCGTGCCCGTCAGTGCGCGGTGGCCGAACGCGTCGATTGCGCCCTCGCTGCCGTCCAGCTCGCACACATAGCGGCCGTCGGCCACCCGGACGCCCTCGGACACGGCGATCACCACACCCGCCTTCTGCTTTTGCAGCGCATCCACGCGGCTGATGAAGTGATCCAAATCGAACGGGCGCTCCGGCAGGCAGATCATATCGACGCCCTCGCAGTCCTCGGCCTTCGCCAGCGCTGCCGCACCCGTCAGCCAGCCCGCGTTGCGGCCCATCACCTCGACGATCGTCACACTGGGCGTGCCGTAAACAAGGCCGTCGCGCGTGATCTCCTTCATCACGACGCCGATGTACTTCGCCGCCGAGCCGAAACCGGGCGTGTGGTCGGTATTCATCAGGTCGTTGTCGATGGTTTTGGGCACGCCCATGAATTTGATGTCGCTGCCCACGGCGGCGGCATAGTCGGAGAGCTTTGCGATGGTATCCATGCTGTCGTTGCCGCCGATGTAGAAAAAGTATCCGATATCCAGCTTTTTCAAAATGCCGAACAGCTTTTCATAGGTGGCGGTATCCGTGTTCGGATCCGGCAGCTTGTAGCGGCACGAGCCNANGTACGACGANGGNGTGCGCTTNANGATCTCGATNTCCAGATTGTCNTGCAGNAAATCGGAAAGATCGACGTATTGCTCCTCCAGCAGNCCGCGCACGCCGTGCCGCATNCCGTACACATGCGCAGCGCCGCGGCTTCTGGCCGCCTGATACACCCCGACAAGACTGGAATTGATGACGGCGGTAGGGCCGCCGCTCTGGCCGACGATGGCATTTTTACCCATAGTGTTTTCTCCTCTCTGTCCGTTGGTTTTGTCCGATCGTCCGGCTGCCCCGCCGCAAACGGGGCANCCTTCATAGGCTTCTGCAGACGATCGCCTTGTTGTTATTTCTCCTCAAGTATAGCACGTTCCGGCGCTTTTGCACAGTTTTTTTGACTAAAAAGAACAGCGATTTGGCATTTCGTTACCNTTTTGAAACCATTTTTTGCAATATTTCCCCNCACCGCCGCGTATAAAGGGCAGAACCACAAAAAACCGGGCGCAGGACAGGGCGCGGAAAACGCACTGTCCGGAACACCGCAAAAAACGCGGAATGCGCCCGAAAGAAAGGATGGAGACGAATGAAACGGAAATGGATCAGTCTGCTNTGCGCACTGGCGCTGGCGGTATCCCTTGCAGGGTGCGGCGCGTCCAACAATTCCGCAGCCACNTATGACATGGCGGCCGGCGCCGCGCAGAACGCCCCCTCCGCCGAGCCGATGGAGCTTTATGAGGAAATGGGCTACGACACCGTGGGCTATAGCGGCGCCGAATCGAACAGCACGAGCGGCGTCTCACTGCCCACGGACGGACGCAAAATCATTCTGAACGCGTCGCTGACGATTGAGGCGCTGGATTTCGACGCCACCTGCACGGCGCTGCTGCAGGCGCTGAAGGACGCTGGCGGNTATGTGTCCTCCACCGATCTGTACTCGCCCTCCTACGAGGGGGCGCGCCGCCATGCGACATATGAGCTGCGCGTTCCGGCCATCCAGTACGAATCGTTTTTGCAGGATGCGGGCAGCGCGGGCAATCTTGTCAACAAGCAGGAATCCACCGAGGACGTCACGCGCGCCTATGTGGACGTGGAAGCGCGCCTGAAAAGCCTGCGTATGCAGGANGAGCGTCTGTTTGAGATGATGGAGCAGGCGGGCGAGCTGGAGACGCTGCTCGCCATCCAGAACCAGCTCACCGAGGTGCAGTACCAGATCGAGAGCTACACCTCGCAGCGCAATACCTATGACGACCTTGTCTCGTACTCCACCGTGACGGTATTTATCGAGGAGGTGCGCGTGTTCACCGAGGCGCCCGTGACGTTCGGCGACCGCGTGGCCGAGGCGTTCCGCGGCAGCTGGCGCGATTTCAGCAACGGCATGCAGGACTTTGCAGTCGGTTTCATCTACTTCCTGCCCACGCTGCTGGTGCTCTGCGTGCTGGCGGCCATCCTCATCCCGGTGGTGCGCGCGGCATCGAAACGCAGCCGGGCGCGGCTTGCCGCGCGCAGGCAGTCCGCCGCGGTGCGCCGGCCCGCCGATTATGCGTCCCAGTACGCAAACCCGGGAGAAACGAACGNCGCCCCCGCGCCGGAGCAGTCCGGCCGGCCGGGCGAGGCGGGCGATGCCAAAAAGCCCAAGTATCAATAAACGGAGTAAGCCNAAAAGGGGCGAGCGAGTATGANGCGGAATGNACCGGAAACAATGCGAAGCGCAGGCTGGGTGCGGAACACACCGGCCACAGGGGGCGATGCTGATCCGGCGCGGAACACACCGGCGGCAGCGAACAGCGATGATCCGGCACGGAACATACCGACTAAAAAAGGCTGCGGCAGCCAGGCACGGCAGCTTTGGCGCAGCGCACTTTNCATCCTTTGCCTGCTGCTGTGCGCGGCGCTGCTGGCCGCCTGCGCACCGGGCGCTGCGGACGCTTCAAGTGCTTCCGGCGCTTTGGACGCACCTGGCATTTCGGGCGCAGCTGATCCCAGCACATCCGCCGCGGGGATTTCCGGGGCCGGGGCCCCTCTGCCCGAGGGCGCCGGATCCGGCGCGCCTGCCTCCGGGGCANCCGGCGCGGGCACTTCTGCTTTGGATGCGCCCGGCGCGGATGGCATTTCCNTGCAGAACGCAGACTTCCCGGATGTGGATCTTGCCGGAAACACCGCGGGCAGTATGGGCGACGGCGAGGACATCTGCGGCCTGCCCCTTGCGCCGGACAGCGGCGCGGAATTCCCCGAGCCCGACCGCGCAGCCACGCTGGAAGACGGCACGGTGGCGNTGCACCTTGACGCGCGCGAATTTGTACTCGGCNCNGANGATGNNNTCGGCTATACCATCGAGAACACCACGGGGCACAGNGTCGGCGTGTCGTTCGCGCCCCGGCTGGAGCGCTGGACGAACGGCGTATGGGAATGGATCCCCAGTGACATCGGCTTTTGCGGCACACCGGACCCCGTCGGCGAGACCCANACCGACAGCCTGCGGCTGGANTGGTTCTCCGGGCTTACCGAGGGCGTCTACCGCCTCACCTATACCNTGGGCTACACCATGNCCGAGGCTTCCGACGGCCAGATCGTTATNTCCGAAGAGCACCCTTTCAGCGCGTGTTTTTATTTAAAGGACGCCTGAACCGGTTCCCATGCATATCCCGGCCCCCACAGGGGACGGATCGGGTTTGGGCAAAGCGCCTCTGAGCCGGTNCCCGCGCACAACCCGGCAGGAAATTTGCCCGCCGGTTTGGCCCGTTGATCGGTCCAGCGCTTCNCNGTCCGGAAAAAACGGCTGATTTTGTCGCTCACCGTGTATACCGGCGCCTTTTTTGGGGAATCCTATCCCCGGAGGCGATAGCAGATGAGTATTTTAAGCAGCCTGTACCATGGCGAGATCCACAATAAGCCCAACGATGTACACAATGTGCCGGAAACGGGGCACTCCGGCGGTGGGACGGACGGCAGCGGGAACAGTGCCTCCGGCGGCGCCTTCCGCAACACGCAGGGCGGNGCCGGTTTGAGTTCCGGTGCAGCCCGCAATATGCAGGGCGGCACCGGCTATCGTTCCGGCGGCTGGATGGACGTGTCGTTTGCCGACGAGAGCGCGATGGACGCGCAGCTGGCCGATGCGCACGCCGTGGCGCTGTCCGATGCGTTCGACCGTGCCGACGCCGCGCCACACCGCATGCAGGATCGCACCGGCACCAGCGCCCCGCAAAAGCGCACCGAAGGCAACGCCCCCTCCNGGCACACGCAGGAGAACGCCGGGGGCAGCGCCCCATCNCNGCNCACGCAGAAAAGCACCGACGGCAGCGCCACAACCCAGCGCGCGCAAAACAGCACTGACGGCAGCGCCGTGCTGCCGCGCCACGCCGAGCGCCGTATGGAGGCTCTGAAAGAGGGCGATCTGCGCCCGCCGCTCTACTACACCGGCCAGGAGCAGACCCCCTGCGCAAACGGCGTATGGGAGAGCCCTCACACCGTGGCCAGCAAATTGGAGAGCAAGGAAGAATTCCCGCAAGGGTGATTGAAAAAAGCATTCCCTGTCCGCTTTGAAAAGCGGCTGCAGGGAATGCTTTTTTATCCGGCTTTTTATCCGGCGGAAAGGCTGCTGGCGGATCAGGCAAAAAATCCTTTTCTGCCTGTGCGGTCTCTTTTGGTCTTTGCGATCCTTTTCCNCACACGCCATTCCCAACAGGGCATCAACAAAAAGATGAGCGAATTTCCGCATGAATTTACAAAAAAATGAGCGAATTTTTCCATTTGCAATACAAAAAAATGAGTGAATCGGCAGATATATCTTCTGTATTCCACATAAGCAAGGCGTCCGATCTACAGACGGAAAGCGGAAAACCGCCATAGAGCGAATGGCTCGCCTGACAGAAACCCCCGTAGAAGAAACGGCCCGCGCCGCAAAAAAATGCCGCAATGCATTTTTTTGCGCAACATGTAACCTTTCAGCCCTTTCGTTCGTAATCCATATAGACATATGGAAAAAAGGGGGGATGCGCGTGACGGACGAGGAACTGTTTGCCGCTGTCTATGAGCAATATGGCGCGGCGCTCTACCGCTTTTGTCTTTTACAGATGAAAAATACGGCGGACGCCGAGGATATCCTGCAGGATGTGTTTTGCAAACGGCTGTACCAGGCGCCGGCGTTCGATTCCCCAGCGCACGAGCGGAACTGGCTGTTCCGGGTAGCGCTGAATCTGTGCCGGGACGAATGGCGGCACAAGCGCCGCTCCGATCTGCCGCTGGATGCCGCGGCGGACACCGCCGCCCCGACCGACGCATTTGCCGGACAGCCGCTTTTGGCGGCGGCGTCCCGTCTGCCGGAGACGCAGCGCACGGCGCTGCATCTGTATTACTATGAGGGCTACGATGTCAAGGAGATCGCGCGTCTGCTCGGTGTGACGCCGTCCGCCGTGAAAATACGGNTCAAGCGGGGCCGCGACGCGCTGCGAAAGGAATGGGGGGAAAACGNATGAATGCATATAAACTGGCAATGGAGCAATGCGCCGTGCCGGATGCGCTGCCCGGACGCCTGCGGGATGCCGTTTTGGCCCGGCGCCCCCAAAAGGCAAAGTCTTTCCGGCCGAGGGGTTTTGTGCGCAAGACAAGGCTGGTACTTTTGGCGGCGGTGCTGCTTCTGCTGCTTGGCGCGGCTGCCGTTTGGGATGCTTCGTTTGTCAAACGTTTCGGCCCCATGGCGGCGCTGTCGTATATGGGCGGCGCGACCTTCCAGGAGGTGAACGTAACGTCGGTATGCGACGACGTCTCCCTCACCGTAACGCAGGCGCTGTGCAGCGAAAAGAGCATTTTCTATATCCTTGTCTACACACTGCCGGAGGAACTGCGCGGGCAGGACTACGACGTCAACGCGACAAGCGATTTTCAGTATTACGGCACCGGCGATATCACATGGGAAATGCTGAAGGAACAGGAGCAGGCGGCGTGGCGAAGCGCGGATTGGGGCGATTTTACGTCGTATATATCCACCGTCACCAGAGAGGAAAGCCCGCTCGCGCCGTATGATATGACACGCACGCGCTATCAAAACGGCGGGATCCTGTCGGGTTACGGCGTGTGTCAGGGCGTGGACACACAGGCGGGCACGATCACATGGATGCAGCACATCGCTTTGGAATCCGGCAACGGCTGGGATTTTACAGGCCAGCCGCTGACGATCCTTGTGACGCCGCCGCTCGTGGTCAAAAGCGACGGCACAAGNTTCCCCGCCGCCGGCCATCCCGCGATCGTCACGTTTCAGCCCGTATATGAAGGGCCGCAGTCGCTCGCGGGCTTCTATCAGGACGATGATGTGGAGCCGCACGCCACGCTGACACCGTTTTCGCTTTCCCTCTTTGCCGACGGCTGCGGCTACGAGGACGAATGGGCGTTGTATGGGGACACCTGGCTTGTCACCGATGCAGGCCGGGAGATCCGGGCACCCCTGGTGGGCTGGATCAACAGCGGCGGCGGAGCCGGCTATGTGGAGACAACCGTGCACACGTTCCAGATCCTCGACACAAGCAAATATACCGCCGTGCGCATTGGCAGCTATGTTTTGCCGCTCACTGTGCCGGAAGCGTGACAAAAGGCGCGCTGCAGAAAATCTCTGCGGCGCGCCCATTATTTTATTCAGAAAGACGGACTGCAATAAGGCTGCGGAACACGATGCGCCCCCGTTCGCTCTGACGGATGCTCACAGCTGCCGCGGCCCCAGGTAAAATACTAAATAGAACGCGAAAAGGCAAGCACCGCCCCCCACGATCTTCTTTCAGCGGCTGTTTGAAGACCCAGTCCGGCAGGAACCGCAGAAAAAATTCGAACCTGTTCTTCATATGTAGTTGCTTTTTTTGGCTCTTTCATGGAAAAACGTCCTCACAAAAAAATGTCCCCCCTGGGACACATCACACGCAAGCGTGGAGAGGTGCGGGGGGTCCTGTTGTTGTTATTATATGTTATTTGCAAAAAAAAGCAACCTTTTTTGAGATTTTTCCAAATTTTTAAAAGGAGCCGCTGCGCAAGATAACGCCCATCGGGGAACACTACCCGCAAACGAACGGATCAACCTCCTCGATCAGCATTCCAGCACCCCACTTATAGAAGCCCCATATCCTGCGCCACATTCCAAACCGTTAGACCCTGTGCTTTTGCATATCGAAGCGTATAGGCAGCGCCCCCGGCGGCACGCGTACAGTATCCAATACAATATGCCGAATATTCGACCAAATGCCGGTCGCGCACAAGGAATGCACTTTTCGAAGGGGACGCACAGCAGTAAACGATCTTATCCGCACGATGCTCCACACGGGCCGCCCGTGCCCGCTGATCGGATGTCCAACGGCTTTGATAGTCACGAAACGGCAGTACCAGAATCATTTTCAATCGGGGATCATTCTCACGCAGCTCCAGTAGCTTTTCCGCGATCAGCATATCAAAGCCGAGTGCACCGCCAACGCCAAAATAACGCACCCCTTGTGCGATGAGCGGCTGCAGACGGGTTTTCACTGCGTTCCAGATCATTTCTTCGCTTTTGATCGGAAGCTCCCGGTGTCCTGTAAAGCAGCATGTTATTTTTCGTTTATCCATTCTTTTTATCTCCTCATTTATACACTACAAATTTGTAATATATAAATAATACTTCATTGTGCATCATAATTACTACAAAGAAGAATGAGGTAGTAATGATGACATCAGATAAATTTATCGTGACCCAGCGGAGACCCGCCGTGGGGAAATCTTCGGTGGTATCGATTCGAATGCCGGATAAAACCATCGAACAGTTGGAACAAATTGCAGGGAAAACAGGCCGCACCCGGAATGAGCTGGTGCTGATGTGCATTGATTATGCTCTGGAACGGCTGGAAATCAGTACAGATTAAATCTATAATATCTTCTCTCCAAAGACGTGCCGCATTGCGCGACACGTCTTTTCCATGCGCCAAACTTTATCTGCCCAAAAATCGTTTCGGAACTCGATTGAGAGCCACAGTCCGGCCCGCCATTTCTATTTTAGTAAATATATTTACTAAAATCAATAGTAAATATATTTATTATGATAATCTTGCTATGGATAGGGCGGTGATTGGCATAGATTATGTTCGTATGATACGCGATCTGCGGGAGGACGCAGATAAGACGCAAGCGGAAATTGCCGCCGTGCTGGGCACCTCGCAAACCATGTATGCCCGCTATGAACGGGGCGCAAATGAATTGCCCATCCGGCATTTGATCACCCTATGCAAATATTACCGGGTTTCATCCGACTATATTCTTGGCCTCCATATTGAGCAGAAGAAAAGATAAGACGTGCCGTTTTGCGACACGTCTTTTTCTATTGATCCGGCCCAAGCTGTCCTTCTGAAAGCTGTTTCAACGACTGCATCACGAAGGCCGGAATTTCTGCCTCTGTATTCCACTCACGCCGTCCTCCGGCTCTTCTTATCCAGCCGCATCTTATCCGCGATCATCGCGATGAACTCGCTGTTCGTGGGCTTGCCGCGCAGGTTGTGGATGGTGTAGCCAAAATAGCTGTTGAGGGTATCCACATCGCCGCGGTCCCACGCCACCTCGATGGCGTGGCGGATGGCGCGCTCCACACGGCTGGCCGTGGTGCCGCTGCGCCGCGCGATCTCGGGGTACAGGCGCTTCGTGACGCTGTTGATATACTCCTGATCCTCCATCGTCATCAGAATGGCGTCGCGCAGGAACTGGTATCCCTTGATGTGCGCCGGAACGCCAATCTGGTGCAAAATCTCCGTGACGGTGCACTCGTCGTCCGCCACCGGGTGCGCCGGGGCGCGGCGGCCCGTGGCCGCGCGGGCGCGGTCGGCCAGCACCTCGGGGTCGAACGGCTTTTGAAAATAGAACGAAAAGCCCTTTTCCATCATCTCGCACTCCAGCGCGTCGTCTGTAAAGCTGCCGGTGACGAAAAATACCGTCTCGCCGCCGCCCGCCTCGTCGTAGCGTTTCTTCACTGTCAGCGCGTCGAGGTTCGGCATAAACGCGTCCAGCAGCACCGCGTCCGGCTTTTGCTGCGTCAGCGCAGCCAGCGCCTTGGCGCCATCCTTTTCGCAGACGGTCACCTCCACCTCCTGCGCGGCCAGCGCCTCGGTGCAAAGCTTCGTCAGCTCCGGGGATAATTCCGTCATCAGCAATTTTACGTGTTCCATTTTTTCTTCCTCCTGATGGATCAATTCTTTTTCAGAAGGGCGGCGTCCCGTTTGTTTGATACAGGAATCTCTGAATCCATCCCCGGCATCTCCTGACCCGATGATTCAATCAGATCTTCCCATCCATTCGGCAACTTCCCGCCCGTTTCCTCTATAATCCAGATTTTACCATATATTTCCAGTTATTTCAATAGCCTTTCTCTATATCTTGTTAATGTTATTTATTTCGACACTATATGTTGTATTTTTTACAAAATATTCGAAAAAAGTCGATTTTTTGCAGCGCGGCAAATGCGTTTTGAAACCGTCAAACCGCGCCCGCAGACGCTTCCCGCGGGCAACCGCCTCAAACCGGCGGATCTGAACGGGCCGGTCTGTAAGCCGCGCCACTGCCCAGGCCCGCGCCGCCATGCTGCGCCGTCCCGAACTTCTTCGCCGGACTATGCCGCCATGCTGCGCCGTCCCGAACTTCCTCGCCGGACTATACCGCCATGCTGCGCCGTCCCGAACTTCCTCGCCGGACTATACCGCCATGCTGCGCCGCCCCGAACCTCCTGCCGGGTTATGCCGCCGCCTGCAGCGCGGCGGCGTCCGCCGACTGCACCATATTCTCGGCAAAAATGGCATAGCCGCGCGTGGGGTCGTTCACCAGCACATGCGTCACCGCGCCCACAAGGCGTCCGTTTTGCAGGATGGGGCTGCCGCTCATGCCCTGCACGATGCCGCCGGTGGCGTTCAGGAGGCGCGGGTCGGTCACGCGCACCACCATGTTGCGGTTGGGGTTATCGGCCGAGAGCGCGATCTTCTCGATCACGGCGGTGTAGCGCTGCGGCTCCTGCCCCTCGATGGTGGTGACGATCTCGGCATTGCCGATCACTACCTCCTGCGCCATCGCTACCTCGGCCTCGAAGCCCTTCCAGAAGCTGCGCACCGTGCCGTATACGCCGGTTTCGCTGTTGGCGGTGATATCGCCGGCCGGAACGCTTGTCAGGAAGCGTCCCTGCAGCTCTCCCGGACTGCCCGCGCTGCCGGCCACCGCGCCGGTGATCTCCACCGGCACGATCTCGCCCTTCAGCAGCGTGATGGTCGTGCCCGTATCGACATCGTGGATGGAATGCCCCAGCCCCGCGAATACGCCGGTGGCGTTGTCCACGAATGTCAGCGTGCCGATGCCCGCCGAGGAATCCCGCACCCACATCCCGGTGCGCCAGGTGCCGGTGGAGGCGTCCTTCACGGCCGTGAGCAGGACGGACTGCTCCACGCCGTCCCGCACAAAGATCACCTCGGCGGGCGCGCCGCCCTGATCCTGCAGCGCGGCCGCGACGTCCTCGTTCGTCTTGGTCTCCTGCCCCGCTACGGACATAATCACGTCACCCATCTGCAGCCCCGCCGTCTTGGCCGGGTTTTTGTATCCGAGCGTGGTATAGATGTCGCTGAAGCCGACGACCATCGCGCCGTTGGCGAACATCTTGATGCCGAACGGCGTGCCGCACACCTGCACCACGCGCCGCTCCACCACCTGCGCGCGCACGGTTTTTACAGGCACGATGCCCGCGATGGTCAGCTCGGCGTTGTAGGATGAGCCCTCCTCCATATTGGCCACAGCATCCGTGGACATTGCGGCGGACGCGTGTACAAAGGGCATCCCGGCGATAGCGATCCCGTTGCCGGAGGCGACCAGGAATGTGTCGGGCAAGAGCGTGCCGATGTACAGCGCAAAAACAAAGAGCAGCACCACGCATCCTGACGCTAAAAAACAGCTCCATTTGATGAATCTTTCCATGCATTTTCCTCCCTTTTCCGCTTTGACGGCGCAAAAACGGCAATTTCCCCATTCTATGTAGGGCAGCGCGTTTTTGTCCGGCGGGGTGTTCCCTTTAGTATTTGTCAAAACGCGGAGGAATAATCACGGTGTCACAGATCCATGCGCGGGTTTCTGCTTTGGGCTGCGCGGGTTTTTATCCTGATCCGTACGGACTTTTGCACCGGGCGGCGCAGGTTTGTGCATCGGGCCGCCTCTTGCCCGATGCGGAAAAATGTGCTATTCTTATTTTATCGAAGCACGGCAGGATCGATCCGCTTGGCCTGCTTTCAGCGCTTTCGGATTTTTGGGCTTTGAACCTTTGAATCTTTGGACCTTTGGGAATGAAAGGACGATCTTGATGCAGGATCCTTATCAAACCTATCTGGACAACCTCGCCGCCGCAAACAGTCTGATCAAGCCCCGCTTTGCGCCGGGGCTGACAGAGGCGGCGATCATCGACGCCATTCGGGAAAACGCCGAACGGCTTTTCCGCCTGCACCGCGAAAACGACGCGATTTTGCAGGAGATCTTGTTTTCCAAAACCGCGCAGACGCTTACCGCAAGCGAGGCGGACGCCCTGCGCGCGCTGGCCGGCGCGCTGTTCAACTACAACCGCAGCGCCGACGTGGGCATCGCCTACCGCATCCACCAGCTTTTGTACGAATATGCCCGGCTGCACGGCGATACCGACCTTATCGTGCGCGAGCTGTATTATCAGGGCATCACGCTGTTCTATTTGAACGTGCGCGATTCCGGTACGGGCGTGAATCTCTTTCACGAGCAGATCGGCGCATACTTCCGCGCCGGGGCGGAGTACCTGTCGCAGTACGAAACCCTGGAAAGCGTCGAAACACGCGGCTATATCCTGCGCAGTCTCGGCAATATCAAACACAGCCTGCGGCTGGAGCAATTCGCGAAGGGCCTGTCCGTCAGCGAAAAGCTGTGGGCGGACTATCTAGCGGTTTTCACCCGCGCAATGGAGATCTTTACTTCTCCCCGCTACCGGGAAATGAACCCCGAATTGCCGTGGGAGAGCTTCTGCTATGCGATGCATTACGACCGCACGCAGTTCCTCGGCACACTGCGCACCCGCCCGGATCCGGAGATCAGCGCCGCCGTGCTGGAATCGGCCGGATATGTCTACCGCCATCAGGAGCAGATTGCCGCGGCGGGCGAGCGCACCGTGGGCTCCCGCACGCAGTACGTCTATGCCGCAGCGCGCTACCATGCCGGGCAGAGCGAGCTGTCCGAGCTGCTGGACACCCTGTTTTCGATTTTGGACGCGGCCGGTGCACAGGATCATTCCGGCGACGGGATCTGGACAAATCTTACCGTACCGGAATATCTGCACCATTATGCGGCATTGCTGCCCGAGGAGGCGCAGCGGGCGCTGCGGCCCCGGCTGGACAGGGCGATGGAAAACCGCATCCAGTACCTGTACCGCCTGCCCGTCAACGAATACGCGGGGCAGGTCTCGAATCTTCTGCTCTCTACACTGGGCCATTCCTCCAAGGCTGACGATCGCTTCTCGAACCATGTGCTGGAATATATCCTCGCCTGCCATCCGCCCACGTTCGTGCATTCCGAGGTGCTCGGCATACTCACCCGCTGGTTCTGCGCGCACATTGCCGATGTCGCGCCCGCCATGCTGGACGGATTGCTCGGCATTCCGCATCCCGCCGAAAGCCCCGAAACGCTGGCCGCCTTTTTGGAGCAGGCCTATCACGTGGGGCTGTACCACGATGTGGGAAAGTGCATGCTGCTCAGCTACGTGGGGCAATACAGCCGCCGTCTGCTGGACGAGGAATTCGCCTGCATCAAGCTGCACCCGGTTTTCGGCTGCTCGCTGCTGGAAAATCTGGGCCTTTCCGACTACGCCTGCGCCGCACAGTACCATCACCGCGCGTTCGACGCCTCGGGCGGCTATCCTGCCGTTTTTGCGGAATGCCCGCAGCGCACGCGGCTGCTGGTGGATATCGTCACCGTGGCGGACGCGCTGGACGCCGGCACGGACAACGTCGGCCGCAGCTACGCCGCCGCCAAAACGTTCGATCAGCTTGTGGACGAGCTGCGCGCAGGCCGCGGCAGGCGCTATTCCCCCACCGTGGTGGATCTTTTGGACGACGCGGCGTTCTACAAGCGCACAAAGGCCTTTTTGGAGGAAAGCCGCCGCCACGCCTATATGCACGCCTATTGCGGCCGGGGGCAGGCGTGAGGCCGGGCGCCTTGCGTTCCGCTTTTTCGATTGATTTTACAAAAAGGCAGGGACTGCTGCCGGTGAAACCAACAGGCTCCCTTTATGAGACAGTGAAAAAACTGTCGATCATAAAGGGAGCCTGTCAAAAGCACCGGCAGCAGTCCCTTGCATATTGCAAAAAGCCTTGCAATATCATCCTGTTATCGTCAACACGGGGCCGCTGCATGAGGAGAAATCATCCCAAATGCAGCAGCCCCTGTTTTTTTAAGAAACCTCTGATTCAATCGGCGTGCCGGATCGACGAGCAAATTTTCAGGCTGTCAAAGCCCCAAAATCGCAGCGCGGCGCTCCCTGTCGCGCCGCACAGATCCTCAAGCGCTCCACTCCGCTGCCGCGGGCGCTACTCCGTACCCGGCGCGCATGTTGTCCTGCGGTCGATCAGCTGCGCGGGGAGCTGTTTGGTAACCGGCTGGATGTCCGGATCCTCCAGCAGCTGGATCATCAGCTGAATGGCGGCATCCCCGGCCTCGCGCAGCGGCTGGCGCATGGTTGTGATGGGCTGCGCCTCATAGAGCGCGGCAGCGGTGCTCTCATCGTCAAATCCGATGACAGAGACATCCTCCGGTACGCGCAGGCCGGCCTCCTGCAGCGCGCGGACAGCGCCAAAGGCCGCGATATCCGTGGCGAAAAAGACCGCGTCGGGCACACGGTTCGTCTGCACCAGGCGCTTCATGGACGCATAGCCCTGATCGTAAAAGAGTGAGCGCGCCGTGCCGCTGCGATGCCAGTTGTCCCGATCGGTGATCGAGGGGAAAACCATCCAATCCGGCTCGATGTGGATATTGTATTGATGCATGGCACGCGTAAAGCCGTTCATACGGTCCAAAGTAATGCGCATATTGATATCGCCGCCGAAGTGGGCGATCTTTTTATGGCCCAGCCGGATCAGGTGCTCGGTCGCGGCGAACGCGCCCGCCACATTGTCAATCAGTACTTTATTGACATGCAGGTCGATCAAGTCGTTTTCGATCAGAACAAGGGGAAACCGGGAGGATGCCAGCTGGCGCGTCAGGCCGTCCTCTGGGATCGAGCTGCCGTAGACGATCAGGCCGTCTACATGCCCTTGCGTCAGAAAATTCAGCTGACGCTTCTTCTTTTCGTAATCGCCGCAGGAGTTGGTGTAGATCACGGTATATTCGTGGGCGGCGTCCGCATGGGAGACGCCATACTCAAGGCCGGCAACAAGTGGAACGATAAACGTGGAGGACAGATCGTCCACCGATACTCCGATACAGTATGTACGGCGCTGGACCAGGGAGCGCGCAAGCATATTGGGCCGGTATCCCAGCTTTTCAATCGCCGCCGCGATCAACGCGCCGCTTTCCGCGCTGACCCCTCCCTGCCCGTTGATATAGCGGGAAACCAATGTCTTGGAAACACCGGCACACGCGGCAACATCCTTGATCGTGGCCAATACCGTATCATCCCCTTCTTTTGTGATATGCATATACAATTATATGATACCCCCAAATACGGCCGCCTGTCAATATTTTCCATGGAAAACCCACGGAAATCAATTTTTAAAAACTGGAAGTTTCCAGCCACTTTCGTTGGCCTTTTTCCTGTTTTCGCATCCAATTTGTATGGTTAAAATTCCATGATATAAGATGGTTCGCCATCTTTA
>JAAVHN010000030.1 GCA_014799685.1 Subdoligranulum sp.
GCTTCGTCATATCGTGGCGGTGCTGTGTGTTTTCGCTCTTTTGTTGACATTGGTTTTGTCCCCTTTCCTTTCCATTATACAGATTATTTCTCTGTCCGGCAAATCGGGTATAGGGGCAGGGACACCTACCGAGGGCTCCACCATCAACCGGCTGTTCAACAAGCTGATTGCCGACAATGGCCTGCCGAAAGTAGTATTTCACAGTATCCGCCACACCAGCACCACCTACAAGCTGATGCTCAGCGGCGGCGACATCAAAGGTGTTCGGGGCGATACCGGCTACGCACAGGCGACTATGGTGGCTGAGCGCTACGCTCATATTCTGGACGGCAACCGGCGTCTGAACGCTGAACGGTTCCAGCAGCAGTTTTACTCCGGTACGGCAAGCGCTGATCCAACAGCACTATCCGATCCAACAGCTTAAAGCTGAAGAAAAGCAGGCGCTGCTTCTCAAACTCCTTGCTGATTCTCCGGAGATAGCGAGCATCTTAAAATCACTGGCGCAGACAATATAAAGGCAATATCACGCAAAGGGGCAGAAATGACCGGTTCATTTCTGCCCCTCAACCTATATCGCTGTACATATTACACTGTATCAAAGCAAAATAGAACGATTTCAAAATTCGGATTGAAAATAGATTCTTTTGGGTATATAATAATAGTACTCGTTGTCATATTTAGTGCGAGTTGAATTTGACTAATAGAAGTGGGAGGAACATAAAATGAAGCATGATTTTGAAACAGATGTGAAAAATCAAATGTATAAGAACAAAGATGAGATTTCATCATTAATCCCATATTTATACAGGGGAGTACCTTATGCATTAGATTTGAACGCAGACCCTTTACTTAGGGCGTACATAGCTTCTGCAATAACAGCGTATCAGGAAAGAAATAATAATGTTCTTTTTGCGGATATTCTTTCTTCTATAAATCTTTCAGACTTATCAGATCAAAAAAGTCGTAGTCAATTCGAGATTGCAAGGTACATAATTGTCGAGGGAGCTTATACGACATCTCAAGTCATGATAAATTATAACAAGTGGAATTTTGACAAAGAGGAAAAAAGCCTTGCGCGCCATCTTTTCACGCTATCAATGGGCCGCCTTCACACTTCATTTAAGGCTGCTGCTTCTTTCCTTAATAGCGGTTTCTTTGTTGAGGTAGTTCCTGTGTTTCGTTTAATATTAGAGCAATTGGCATGGGGTTCATATCTTTTAGAGGAAACAGATGAGACCAAAATATTGAAAAACAAAGTACAAAGTGATATAAAACATCTCAAAACTGTTTTAAATAATGAAAAGTTCGGACAACTGTATGGATACCTTTCCAGCGAAGCACACCTTGAACCCTCGGCCATCCAAAAATATTTGGATATCAATACAGAAGAAAAATCCATCGAAATAATAGACAGATCTGGAAAAAAAAGCAAAGAGGATACTACAAGTTTAGCGTTGTTACTTGAAGCATTTAATAAAGTAGTATGGGAAGGCATGAATCGCTTTGGCTTTCAAAAAGTTGACAAGCAATATTTTGAAGATTGGCATGATTCGCATATGTTGTTGACAAAATCCTTAAAATGCGTTTTTAATGGAACTGCCATTTTTAATCGAGCGGATTGACGTGTTTCGGTCACTGTGTAGTTTTTACTATTCAGAAGATGAACATTTATTTTTTACACTCTCCACCTCATGGTAAATATCCTTTGTTTTCAGCTATCGCTTCCTTGTTGCAAAGCATGTAATGTACTTTTGTCATCTATTTGTTACCTGTGCCGAGCACACTGAAAAGAGGGACTAGTATGACGCGTTCTTTTCCGTTCCCCCAACCTATACTGCTGTACATATCATGTTGCTTCAAAGCAAAAACAGACTAATTTTAAAATTCAGTTTGCAAACAGGTTCTTTTGGACATATAATAATTGTAGATTGATTTTGTTGGAGTGGGTACGATGTATTTTTCTCCCTTCGTCATTCAAGCAAATACGGGCAATCTTGTCCCCGTCACAGTCAATCCCGCGAGCTAAGCATATCTGGAGGCCACACATAGCATTCCGGCATGGCAAACAGGTTGGACATCGGAATATTTGTCCCATCCCACAGTTGAAAAATTTGCCGTGAAATCAGAATCGGATGATTTGATCGCCCTTGCCGCCTATCAGATCCGAGGGCGCAGTGCCTATGTGTATATCCTGTATGCAGAGAGCGCCCCACACAGTAATCCTACCATGAACCCCGCAGGACAGCGAAAATATTTGGGCATTGGAGAGCTTCTGATCGCATACGGAATTAAATATTCCATTGACCACGGTTGCCGTGGCGATGTGGTTTTCGATGCAAAAACGGACGCATTGGCCCGACACTATGAATTGGATTTTCATGCAAAAAAGGATTCCGAGCACCGAATTCGGTGGGCCGAAGCGGTATATGTTGGCCGATGAAGACGCTTGGCGATTGTTTTCAAAGTATTTAACGGAGGACGAGCCATGAGCACAGAACTGGAAAAGCAGTATCAAATTGATATTTTAGCCGAGCAGGCCGGTGGCTATTTTGCCGCGCCCAGCGAAGCGGAATTGGAATATACGGATTTGTTTTTCAGCGTATGTAAACAGTTTGGCATTCGTTATTACAGCGCGACCCCAAAAGAGCGCTACTTTGTGGAAGAAGTAACCCGTGTCACATGGGCACATCAACATGAGCAAGCAACAGGGACAAAAGTCCCCCTTCGACCGGCTTTTACAGGATAAATGAGTGCAAAACCGACACGGCCTGAACCAGAATCGCCTGTCGTTTTTTCACTCCCCTGCTAATAGCCTGCTAATTGGAGCCACAAAAAATGATGAAAATTAGCAAGAAAAAGCCATACATAACCAGCAGTGTAACAACGGAAAAATCCAGGAATATCAAGGGTTTTCAGCGTTTTACTGCTACTGATGAACAACAAGTGAGTGCCACTCCTAAGCGAAAGGCCGCGCGTTCGAATCGCGCCGGGGACGCCAAAAGCGCTGTGCATCCATATTTTTGGATGTGCAGCGCTTTTTTGCGTCCATACTCCTTGGGGTACAGCTGCAGAAGGCGGCGGCACTTGCTTGACTTCCTGCACAAAAAAGGCATAATATAGTTAAAATATTGCTATCATCCGCATTGCAGGAGGTGCATTTCTATGAATATCCGCCCATCCGCCGCCATTCGTCAGAACTATAAACGAGATCGCTGATTTATCCAGAAGAACAGCAGAGCCGGTATTCTTCACCAAAAATGGCGAGGGCGACCTCGTTGCCATGGATCTGGAAACCTACGAACACCGGGAAAAAATGCTGAAGCTGCGCGAAGAATTGCCGGCCGTTGAAGAAGATCGGCTGCGCGGTGTCAAGGGGTATACGCTCGATGAATTGGATTCCTATCTGGAAGAAGTGATTGCGGAGGCATAACAAATGTCAGAAAATAAAAAATACGCCGTAGTCACTTCTGACCGGGCAAAACGAATGTTGGTACGCATATCCGCTTTCTTGCACAGGTGAACAAGAATGCTGCCCGCAAACAGAAGCAGAAAATTATGGCTGCATTGCGCTCTTTAGCTCAGATGCCGCAGCGGTTTCCCTTTCTGAAAGAAGCATATATTACACCAAATCAATACCGTCGGATGTCCATAGAAAAACGTTATCTCGTTTTGTACCAAATTCAAGAAGATACAGTATATGTAGAGTATATCGCAGACTGCCGTCAGGATCACAGCTGGCTGCTCCCTAACAAGCAAATCATTCACTCGCGCCGCCTTAATGTCCCGCGCTTTCCTCACAATAACCTCTTTTACGTCTGTGATAATGCGTTTATTTCCGCACTGATCGGCCGAATAAAAGTTTAAAGGCGCAGGCGGCGCGGTGTTGGGCCGCTGTCAGCCAAATGGCGCCTGTCTGACAAGAGGCCCCTTGTTGGAGTATTTTATGAAACAGGAGGCATCGACCATGCAGATAACCAGCACAGCAGCTGCCGCAAATAGGGTATCCTATTCGAATGCGGCGGTAAGTGATAACCACGCCACAAGCCAGGATTTTCTTTCCGTAATGAATGCAGCCTATGATACAGCAGCTTCCCCGGAGATTCCCAAAGCAGAAGCAAATGTCTCCGCTGCACAAATCACCCCGCTGGAACAATATGAAATGATCACAGGCAGGACTGTTGCCGGGGAAGAGCCCCCGGCCGCCGCCCAATGCCGGTGGAACGATGACGGTTTTGCGCGTCTTACTGCCGGCCAGTTTACTGGTGATCTGAACTATCCGATCGATACGACCAAAACGATCAACTGGGCATCCAGTGGGGATCATAAGCTGACGGCGGAGGAAATCGCACAGCTGAAAGAAAAGTATGATGTAACGAATTTGTCCGCTCAGGAGTATTATGACCTGATGTCGGACCTGACCCATATGAACGTTCTGAGCGCGGAAGATGTGATGAGCGTGCATCTTAAGCATGGCGGCGACGGCTTTGTGATGACCCCCGGAGGGGGAGGCTTTGCGTCTTGGGGAAAAATACCCACGCTTCAGCAGGGAAATATCGTAAAATATCTTGCCGACTGGCTTGCTCTTTTGCTGGAAAAATGGGATTGGCTGCACTCGGACGACTTCAAAGAAGCAAACACCCACCTTGGCGCAGAAGCGCCGGGATCGTGGGGCGAGGCAGTGCAGATAGATATTGAGCTGGCACAGAAGATGCAGAGCGTCATGCAACAGCTGCAGTAAAATCCCGCGTACTGAAAAAACCTTGGAAGAAGCAACTTGCTTCCTCCAGGGTTTTCTCTTTTGGGCAAAACCTGCATATCCCGAAGATACTCATCTGCACAGGCGCATATTTCCTCCACAGGTTTTTTGATGATTTGCTCTGTTTGCCTGTACCGGATACAGGCAAACCCGGCAGGCAATCCTGATTTTTGTCTTTGGGCAAAAAATATATTATAATTGTTGTAACGTTTTGTTGTTTTCCCAATCTAATCGTTGAAAGGACGGTAAAATGTGACTGATTTTGAAAAGCTTTTCAATGATAACCGGGAGTTTATTTTCAAATATTTGGTAAAAATGGCACGAAATGTTTCGCTTGCGGAGGAGCTGACACAGGAAACCTTTTTTCGTGCCTATATGAACTATGCTTCCCTCCGGGACAAAGAAAAAGCGTCTGCCTGGCTTTGTCAAATCGCAAAGAACACCTATTATGCATGGTACAACGAGCAAAAGAAAAAAGACTCTCTCGA
Organism: Subdoligranulum sp.; assembly: GCA_014799685.1. Lineage (GTDB taxonomy): Bacteria > Bacillota > Clostridia > Oscillospirales > Ruminococcaceae > Ruthenibacterium. The sequence goes on from JAAVHN010000030.1 coordinate 5,245, forward strand.
CAATTTTGAAGCCGCAAGCGATTGCGAAAGCATCGAAGAGACATTTGTTCAAAAAGAGCTTTCTCAAAAAGCCCTTCTGTGCTTACACGAATTAGAGGATCCATATAAGGAAGTATTTATGCTTTCGGTGTTCGGCGGTTTTTCCCTGAAGGATATCAGCTCGATCTTCGGCAAAAGCGAAAGTTGGGCCCGCGTTACATTTTACCGTGCAAAACAAAAACTATCAGAAAGAATGAGGTAATCACATGAATTGTAATGTTGTAAAAGATCTGATCCCCCTGTATATCGACGGATGCTGCAGCGAAGAAAGCGAAAAGATTGTAAAAGAGCACATTGAAAGCTGTGATGCGTGCAAAAAGCTTTTTGAGGACATGCGTGCATCGTCAGACATGCGCGCATCGTCCGATATGATCTCGGTATCCAAAGCGCCTGTCAAGTTGAATAAGATCAACGATTGGAAAGCGTCTGTCCTGCAGTCGGTTTTATTGTTCCTGTTGTTTGCTGCAATCACGGTCGGCGTCGCGCTGGAGGCACAAACCCCGTCCGGCCCGATAAATGGTTTTTGGGCACTCAATCTTGTCATTCCTGCAACCGGTTTTATGCTTTCTTTGGCAAACTGGTATTTTGTAAGACTTTACAAAAGCAGAAAGATCTTCTCGAATTGTTCTTTCCTTGCCACACTCGGCATCACGGCCGGCGCATATATCTGGGCGGGTGTGCATTATGGAATGAATCTTTTTGAACTGTTTGCAGAGCGTAATCTATTGGGATTTTTTGATGCGCCGCAGGGAGATTTGTACCTGAATGGAATCGGAATTTTATTGGCCGTGGTTTTTTGTATCTTGTCCAAGGCTCTCTCAAACCAATACGCAAAAATGCTGGGCAAAGAGTGAGGGGTGCTGAATGAAAAAGGCAGCACCGTTGGTGTATTTGCAAGTGTCTTCGTTTCTGTAGGATGCTGTTTCTTTTTGACTGTGAAGCACGGAAAACCGCTTGTTCTGAAGATCATCGCATTGGTATTATCCTTATTTATGTCTTTACCGATTTGTCTCGTCGGCTGTGTTGTATCGGTCCTTGTTCATGACACGGTTGTACAAACGGTAGGATCTCCAGACGGAAAGTACTATGCCGAGGTCATCGTGAGCGTTCAGGGAGCGCTTGGGGGCGATACCTTTGTTGATGTATACGGGAACAGCGAAATTGACTGTATGATCTTCAAGATCAGAAAGTGGACTCAAAGAGTGTTTTCGGGCAACTGGAGCGACCATATCAATATGGAAATCGATTGGAAAGACGAACAGTGCCTGGTCATAAACTCCGTTGAATATGAGATAACATAATACAACAGGCGCTGTGCATCCATATTTCCGGATGCGCAGCGCCTGTTTATATTCATACTCCTTCGGATACCGCTGCAAAGAGCAGCAGCGCCCGCTTGACTTGCCGCACAAAAAAGGCATCATGCAGCAAGGATACATATTACAGATCCGTATTACAACACCTTGCTCAAAAACAGCTGTGTCCTGGGATTCTGGGGCCGGTCGAACAGCGCCTCCGGTTCGTTCTCTTCCAGAATCGCGCCGCCGTCCATGAAGATGACCCGGCTGGCCACCTCCCGGGCAAAACCCATCTCGTGGGTCACCACCGCCATGGTCATGCCGTCCCGGGCCAGGTCGCGCATTAAGTCCAGCACCTCGCCCACCATCTCCGGGTCCAGGGCGGAGGTTGGCTCGTCAAAGAGCATGACTTCCGGCTCCATCGCCAGGGCGCGGACAATGGCAATGCGCTGCTTCTGTCCGCCGGAGAGCATGGCAGGGTACTCCTCCGCCTTGTCCGCCAGGCCGATGCGCTCCAGCAGCTGCATGGCTTGGGCGTCGGCCTCAGCCTGAGTCTTCAGCTTCAGCTGCACCGGGGCCAGGGTGATGTTCTTTTTCACCGTCATGTGGGGAAAGAGGTTGAAGTGCTGGAACACCATGCCCATCTTCCGCCGGTGGAGGTCTATGTCCACCGTTTTGTCCGTAATGTCCACGCCGCCAAACTCGATGCGCCCGGAGGTTGGAACCTCCAGCAGGTTGAGGCAGCGCAGCAGGGTGGATTTGCCCGAGCCGGAGGGGCCGATGATGGCCACCACTTCCCCCTTGCGGATGGCCAGACTGCAGTCGTTCAGGGCCTTGACCGCTCCGTCGTTGTACTCCTTGGTCACATGCTCCACCTGGATGAGGTTATTGCTTGTCGCCACGGCGCATCCTCCTTTCGATGGCCTCAATGGCCTTGCTGGCAGGGAAGTTGATGCAGAAGTAGATCAGCGCCGCCACCACATAGGGTCCAAGGCTGATGTATGTGGTAGTGGCCACCGTCTTTGCCCCCCACATCAGCTCGTAGATCCCCAGCATGGAGCAGACCGAAGACTCCTTGACCATGGTGACGATCTCGTTGGCCAGAGCGGGAAGGACGTTCTTCACCGCCTGGGGCAGCACCACCAGCTTCATGGCCTGCCAGGAGGACAAACCCAGGGATCGGGCCGCCTCAGTCTGTCCCGCGTCCACCGCCAGGATACCGGCCCGGAAGATCTCCGCCACATAGGCCGAGCTGTTCAGGGCCAGGGCAACCACACCGGGGATAAAAATCTTCAAATTGATAAAACCGAACAAAAAGAAATCGGGGATCTTGATGACATAGAAGGGTCCGTAATAGATGAGAAACAGCTGCACCAGCAGCGGCGTGGAGCGGAATACCGCAATATAGGCCCCCGAAAGGCCCCGGATGAACCTGTTTTTACTCAGCCGCATCAGAGCCAGCAGCAGCGCCGGGATCACCGCCAGCAGCACCGCCACCACCGCCAGCATCAGGGTGTACTCCACCCCCTGGAAAAAGTAGTAGGCGTATTTGGGCAGGAAGGAGAAGTTCAAAAAGCTGGTATTGTCCACATTGCCAAAAAAGATATCGAAAATTGCCATGGGCCGCTCCCCTCTTACACGATAATAGAAGCCAGCCGCGCAGGACCCGGGGGGCCTGTGCGGCTGGCTTCTGGAACCATTTAGTTTTCCACAGCCTGCTCGCTCAGGGTGTTGGCCTCCTCGATGATGGCGGCCAGATCCTCCTCGGTGAGGGAGGCGATGGTCTTGTTGATGGCCTCCAGCAGGCCCTTGGGATCGCCCTTGGCGACCCAGGCGCGGTAGGGCTCGGCGGCCTCGCCCAGCGACAGGGGCAGGATGACCACATCGTCGTTGATGGAGGCATACTTCTGGGCCACGGCGGCGTCCAGCACCACCGCGTCACACTTCTCGTACACCAGGTCGTTCACCAGCGCGGGTACGGCGGTGAGCAGGTGGGGCTTGGCGCCGGTCATCTCCCCGGTCACGATGTCGGCCTTCGTGGTGGCGGTCTGCGCGCCCACCAGCTTGCCGTCAAAATCCTCCAAAGAGGTGTACAGGCCCTCGTCCCCCTTGCGCACCAGGATGAGCGGGGCCTCATCGGTATAGTAGGGGTCGGAATAGTCGGCGGCGTTGATCCGCTCACCCTCGGCGTCGATCTCCATGGCGGCTATGACAAAATCCACGTCGCCCCGGCCCATGTCGGTCAGCAGGCTCTCGAAGGCGATGTCCTTGATCTGCAGCTCACAGCCCATGTCCTCGGCAATCTTCCGGGCGATGGCCACGTCGATGCCCACGATCTGGTCCTTGCCGTTCTCGTCCAGGATATGGAACTCGAAGGGCGGGTAATCGGCGGAGGTGCCAAACACCAGCACCTTGTCATTGGATTGTCCGCAGGCGCCCATGGCCAGAACCATCGTCAGGGCCAGCGCGAATGCAAGTAACTTTTTCATATTTATTCTTCCTTTCCCTCGGGCGGCGTTCCGCCCGGACTATGCTACAGTATAACTTGTTTTTTATGCATAGTCAATAGATATTTATACTTAATTCCCCCTGAAATTTCCCTTTATTTTTGGTGGTAATGCACGTTTTTTCAAAAACAAGTTGCAATAATAGTCATTTTCCACTATAATACATGTCTGACGGAAAAGCGGTTTTCTCCGGCGGAACGCCGCGAAAGGGGTAATTATTTATGCAACAAAATACATTGAATAATTCTTACCTTCTGGTGGATCTGGGGCAGATACGGCGCAACGCGGAGGCCATTCTGGCCTCCCTCCCCGCCGGAACGGAACTGATCCCGGTGCTGAAGGATGACGGCTACGGCCTGGGCCAGGTTCAGGTTGCCCGGGTGCTGTCCGGCCTTCCCCGGGTGGATCTGCTGGCGGTGGCGCACCTGTCGGAGGGAGCTGCGCTGCGGCAGGCAGGGATCGGAAAGGATATTTTAATAATGGGGGGCGCCCCCTCCCATCTGCTTTGCGTCGCGGTGGAGCACCGGCTGACCCTGGCGGCGGGACGTCTGGGCATGGTCCCCGCTCTGGCGGATCTGGCCCGGAGGGCGGGCTGCCGCGCAGCGGTCCAGGTGAAAATCGAAACCGGCCTGCACCGCATTGGTCTTTGTCCCGGCGCCGAGCTGGATGCCCTGATGGACGAGCTGCGCCGGGCCGGGGACGCGGTGCAGGTGACGGGGGCCTTCACCCATTTTGCCGACGTATCCGACCCGGAGCGGGTCAAACAGCAGCAGAGGGACTTTCTGTCCGGAGTGGAGCAGCTGGCCGCCGGGGGCTTTCCCGTCCCCCTGCGCCACATCGCCGCGAGTGCCGCCAGTGAATATCTGCCCCAGTACTGCCTGGACGCTGTCCGGGTAGGCCGGCGGCTGTACATGGACCACCCCACCGCCCCCCTGGGCACGGTGCGCGAGGCCGTCTCCTGGCGCACATGGGTGACCAACCTGCGCGCCCTGCCTGCCGGGGCGCCGGTGGGCTACGCCGGGCGGTGCACCCTGAAGCGCGACGCCCTGGTGGCCACCATCGGCGTGGGCTACGGGGACGGGCTGCAGCAGGAGCTGTGCCGGCTCCATGCCCCCGTCCTGGTGCGGGGCAAGCGCTGTCCGCTGCTGGCCTGCTGTATGGACCAGGCGATGGTGGATGTCTCCGGAACGGACTGCCGGGTGGACGACGAGGTCACCCTGTTCGGCTGCGACGGCCAGGGCAATTCCCTCTCCGCGCAGGAGGCGGCCCTGCTCATCGGGGATGACGAGGGCTGCGGCCTGACCGCCGCCCTCACCCACCGAGTGGCCCGGGTCTATACCGGCGGAGGATCTCCGACCTTTGGCGTTTACGATAAAAAATCAGGAACACCCTAAAATTTAAGCCGCGCGCACGGTGTGTTACCGAAACGCACACGAATCAATGCATACGGAAATCCAATCATATCAGAACTCCAGCGTTTTGCCTCCACTGATGAATCCCCAATGGCGGCCGCTCCCAAGCGAAAGACCGCGCGTGCGAATCGCGCCGGGAACGCCAAAAGCGCTGCGCATCCATTTTTTGGAATGCGCAGCGCTTTTTATGTTGTTCCAAACCACTGCCCGGTTTCGGATCATGCTTCTGTCCCTGACCGCTGTTCGCGGCCTGACATACTCATATCGTTTTTTGGCAGTCACAGAAGTCCGCCTGATCAGATGACGGGCCCCATCGTATAAATATCAATGGAACTGTGATAGCCCAATGTTTCATTTTTCGTCTGTCTGCCGGAGAGCAGATCCAGGATGGCGGAGAAGGCTTCCTCTCCCACCTCCTCGATGCTCTTTTCTCCCGTAATGATACGGCCGGCATTGATATCCATATCGTGGGACATGCGGGCGAATGTATGGGGATTGCCGCAGACCTTCAGCACCGGCATGGTCGGGAAGCCCTGGGGAGCGCCCCTCCCGGTGGAGAACATCATAAACTGTGCGCCGGTGGCGGCCATTCCGGTCAGGATCTCCGGCTCGCGGCCGGGGGTCTCCTTGATCCACAGCCCCTTCCGGTTTCCGATGGCCTCCGGATATTCCAAAACGCCCTGAATGGGGCGGGTGCCGCTTTTGACAATGGCCCCCAGGCTCTTCTCCTCGATCGAGGACAGCCCTCCCGCAATGTTGCCGGGGGTGGGCTGTCCCTTTCGCATATCGCAGCCCAGACTGCGGGCGCGGGTTTCCATGTTGTTTACAATTTCCAGAATCCGGTCGCCCACCTGCGGCGTTACGGCCCGCTGGGCCAGCAGATGCTCGCCGCCCAAAAATTCCGTAACCTCTCCAAAAACCACAGCTGCGCCCAGATCCACCAGTTTATCCGCCACATAGCCGATGACACAGTTGGAGGCCATCCCGGAGGTCGTATCGGAGCCGCCGCACTTGATGGACATCGTTACCCGATCGATCCCCACCGACTGCCTCCGGTTTCCGGACACCTCCATGACCAGCTCCTGGGCTGCGTCCGTGCCGGCCTTGATCGCGGCGCTGACGCCGCCCAGCTCCTGAATGTGGATGCAGCGTACGGGCTTGCCGGTCTTTTGGATCTCTTCCACCAGCCGCTCGTGATCTGTGCCCTCGCAGCCCAGGCTGACCACCAGGGCGGCCGCCACATTGGGGCTTTTCCCAAGAGAGATCAGCGTTTCGGTAACACGATCCAGATCCGGAGGAAGCTGGCAGCAGCCCTGATGGTGGAAGTATCCCACGGTGCCCGCTACCTGCCGCACAATGGCGGAAGCCACGTCTCCGGCGCAGGTGACGCTTGGGATGACGGCTACATGGTTCCGACAGCCCACTTGTCCGTCGGGGCGGACATAACCCCAAAATTCATATGCCATTTCAGTGCTCCTTTCCGGCCGGCAGGTCTCCCCGGCCTCGCATGCTGTCCAGATTGTGTACATGGACATATTCGCCCTTCCGGATATCCCTGGAGGCAACGCCGATCCGTTCCCCGTACTTGATGACGGGCGCCCCGGCAGGGATATCTTCCACAGCGATCTTATGGCCGTAAGGGATATCGCCGCTGACCGCGAGGGGCTGGGCGGTTCCTTTGCGGTCCCGCAGGATTACCGTACAGCCGTCCCCGACCCCCTGCGCAAAAATGGTGGCCACATTGTCCTTTTCATTGACTTTCAGCGCGATCTTTGCTTCTTCCATATGGATATACTCCTTTCATGAGACGGCCAGCACTGCCACACCATCGGGAATGACCACCACCCGGGCATCCGTCCCCTTCATGGCTCTGGCCATCGCCAATGCCTCGTCCGGCGTGGAGGCCGGGATCATATTGGCCTTGCGCACCAGCTGGTGATCCAGCCCCGTTGTCACGATGATAACCGGATGTTTTTTCAGAATCCGGGCGTAAATCTGGGGGCACCATTGCTCGGGAATGGTCCGTTCCGGCGGAATATCGGAGAGGTGCGCCTCAATTTCCTCCGGCGTGCCCATGGTAATGAGTTTTTCAAAATGCTCGCCGCCCATTCCGTCTTCGCAGGCACAGCACAAAATAATAACGGCATCCTCCTTGCAGCAGGCCTCCGCCGTGGCCGCCGCTTTGGGGGATTGGTAAAGGTTCTGATCCAAAGGATAGCCGCCGTTGGAGGTAATGACAATGTCTCCCTGTACTGCCGGGCACTGGGACTGTTCCCGGATAAAGGCCACACCGGCGTCATGGGCCTGTTCCAAATCACCTGCAAAGGCGGCAACGATATTTTTCTTCTCGCCCAGTGCCACATTCAGAATAAACCGCACGCCTGCCCTGCGGGCGGCGGCAACCATGTCCAGATGGACGGGGTTTTTGTCCAGCACGCCGGTTTTGGCGAAAGGGCTGGCAATCGCCCGAAAAGAGTGGTTTTCATTGACGGTGCGCTCTGCGCAGATGCCCGGCAGAATGCTCTTTCTTCCGCCGGAAAACCCGGCGAAAAAATGAGGCTCGATGAAACCCTCGGTCACCAACAGGTCGCACTCCGCCGCCAGATGATGAACCAAAAAGCCGGCGCCGGAAGGCAGGGTACCCATGTCCGTAAANTCCTCCGGGCAGAAAGCGTTGTTGACCACGATCCGCTCCCGGTCCACAATGGCGTCGCCAAACATGCGGCGCTGCTCCTCCGGCGTAGTGGGGCGGTGAAGGCCGGTTCCAATTAAAATCGTGATTTCCGCCTCCGGATTCCCCGCGCGAAGTTCCTCCAGAAGAATGGGCAGCGTAATTTTACTGGGAACGGCACGGGTATGGTCGCTGGTGACCAAAACGATCTTTTGTTTTCCCCTGGCCAGGTCCCGCAGCCGGGGCGTGCCGATGGGATGGGCCAAAGCCTCCCGGACCAGCGCCTCCTCCGACTGTTCCGGAACGTAGGTGTGCATGCGGGCCGTCAGCACCGCCTGCAAATGTTCTTCCTCAATGTGCAGCAAAAGCGCGCCCCGGCCATAGGGGATCGGTATCTCTCTCACCATATGCCTCCTTTTTCTGGACAATTTTATATCATACACGGCAAATCANCCGTTTNTGGACAGTACGGTCCGGATCGTAATGCTTATGAAACGGCAGGAGCGCTGCCGGCAGTTCTGGTGCAGATCGGAGCGATTTCGCCGGTTGCCCCGTAAGGGGCGGGGCGAACGCCATAAAAATAGAAAAGTATCATAGCCGCTCTGCGGTTATTATACCACCAGCACAAAAAAATGGAAAGAGGAAAATGTGGATTTATTNNATATTTCTTCAATACTTTTTACAAATTATTTGANTATTTGNNGATTNTCCCACANAAATTATTTAAAATCAGGAGCAANACCACGCATAACNGACAGTTGAAACACGCAATCAGCGACAGATCCTTTCAAAANCCGAACGAAAAAAGCGCGGCGGGACGGTTTGCAGGAGTTGGNTTTGCCGGTTTTGCCGTGACGGAAAGCGGCAGTCCCGCATTGTACACGCTGTGGAATTGTGATAAAATGGGAATATAAAAGGATCAAGGGAAACTCTGATGCAATCGACATGTCTGGCCGGCAGACAAATTGATTCATCCGTTCCCTGTGATCCCAAAAACTGCGCGGTATTCTATATGGNCGATTGAATGGAAAAGGCNGTTGCTGTGCAGGCGCATGCGCCGTTTCTATTCTGCATTTCCAATTTGGGACNCACTGCGTCCTGAATGGCGCCGGACCCATTGCTGTTCTGGAAGCTGAAATCAAAAAACGAGGTAACCCCCATGCACGATTCCNTATATGATGTCATTGTCGTCGGCGCCGGGCCCGCGGGAAGCACCGCCGCCAAGGTGCTGGCCGAAAACGGGCTTCACGTTCTGCTGGCGGAGCGGCATAAGCTGCCCCGCTATAAATCCTGCTCCGGCGTTTTGATTCAGAAAACGCTGGATCTGGTGCGGCGCTATTATGGCCAGGATGTTCCGCTGTCCGCCACGTGTACCCCGGCGGAAAACCGCGGCATGATCTTCACGGACGATCAGGGCCGGGCGTTCCGCTTTGAACAGGGCGGCCTGAACGTCTGGCGCAGCTCCTTCGACCACTGGCTGACGGAGCAGGCGGCCGCGTCCGGCGCAGAAGTCCGCGACGGCGCCAGCGCCCTCTCCTGCGCGGAGCAGGGCGATCGCGTCTCCGTCACGCTGCGGGGGGAAACGTCCTGTACAGCACTGGCCCGNTACGTTCTTGACTGCGAGGGCGTCACCGGCGCGCTCAAGCGGAAGCTGCCTGGGAACCGCCCCGGAANNCGCGAAGACCTCATCANGACCTTTCAGACGTTTAACCGGGGCACAATCCAATTAGACCCGCACTATTTCTACGCCTACTTACAGCCGGAGCTGTCGGAATATGACGCGTGGTTCAACGTAAAGGATGAAATGCTGGTGCTGGGCGTTTCCGCCAGGAACGCNGGCACAATGGAACATTACTACCGGCGGTTTCTCTCTTACATGGANGCGCACCACGGCCTGCGGATTGCGCAGCAGATCCGGGCGGAAAAGTGGCTCATGCCCCATATCCGGCCCGGCTGCCCCGTCATGTACGGGCAGGGCCGGGTGCTGTTCGCCGGCGAGGCCGCCGGTTTCCTCAACCCGATGGGCGAGGGCATTTCCGCCGCGATGGAGAGCGGCTGCTGCGCCGCCCGTGCCATTGTGGATCACTTTGACGATTTGGATATGCTTTACGCAGATTACCGGCGGGATACCCAGCCGCTGAAATCTTACATGGAGCGCCAATGGAGCTTTGTGGGCCGGATGGCCGGCACCTTTTCGGAAATGATTCTTTGAACAAAAANCGGACGGACAAGAAAGCTTTTGCCCAAATCGGATAACGTATACTCCGCATGCGGCGGGATCTCCTGAAAGTCACNCCGGCTCAAAAAGCCATCGGCCTCCAATTCCCGCAGCTGCTTTGTCAGGGANGCTCTGATTAAATCGATGGGTCAGATCGGCGAGCAAATTTTCAGGCTGTCGAAGCCCCAAAATCGCAGGAATACTCTATGTATTTCAAGATTTTGGGGCAAAGACAGGCGGTGTCGGCCGCATAAGGAACTTGCGACCGACATTTCCCCGCGGGAATATGCGGGGTCAAATTTGCCGCCGAGATGTGCCCAGCGATTTATTCAGAGGTTCCTCAGGATTGAGGATTGATCTACTCCATTCCATACAATTTGAAAAAGTCATTTTAAAAAACATGTTCCGATTGCATCTTCTGTCAAAACGTAGTATTCTATATACAAACAGATCCTGCAGGGGCATGGCAAAAAGCCGGGCCTGCCATCTCCCGGCTGCCGGCGATCGGTTGATCAGGCCCGCCGGTTCATCAGCCCCATCGGTTTATTGGAAAGAAGGAGCAGCAAATGAAAGAGGCGTTTCATATCATCAGCGACGGCTCGTGCGATTTGTCCCCGGAGCTTGCGCGGGAAAAGAACATCACCGTCGTCCCCTTTTATGTGTCTTTTGACGGCGAGCATTATCTGAAAGAGAACGTGGAAATCGGCATCCGGGATTTTTACGGGCAGATGGTGGACAGAAAAGGCGTTTACCCCACGTCGTCCATGCCCTCGGTTCAGGATTACGCGGATGCCTTTTTGCCGTTTGCCAGGGCCGGCGTCCCGGTCATCTGCATTTGCATCACCACAAAATTCAGCGGCTCGATGCAGTCGGCGCTGAATGCGCGGGCCATGGTGCAGGAGGACTATCCGCAGGCGGAGATCGCCGTGATCGATTCCGCCGTCGATACCGTTTTGCAGGGGCTGTATGTGCTGGAGGCGGCCCAACTGCGCGATCACGGGGCAAGCTATGCGGCGGCGGTGCAGCGGCTGGAGGAGCTTAAGCACACCGGGCGGATTTTCTTCACGGTGGGGAGCATGGAATACTTACAGCACGGCGGGCGCATCGGCAAGGTGGCCGCGCTGGCGGGGGGTATTCTGGATATCCGGCCGATCATCACGCTCAAGCAGGGCGAGATCTTCCCCTCCGGCATCGACCGGGGCCGAAAGCGCAGCGTCAAAAAGGTCTTGGATCTGCTGCTGGACCATCTGCAAAAAGGCGGCCTTCCGATCGACCATTACAGCCTCACCGTCGGATACGGGTATGATCAGGCGGAGGGCGCCGCTTTCCGCGATCAGGCCGTCGCCGCTTTGCGGGAAAAGGGATATCCGATTGACACGCTCCCGATCTTCCAGATCGGCGCGACGATCGGCGTGCATACCGGCCCGCACCCGCTCGGGTTTGGGATCATCGAAAAGGCGGTGCGGCCGGAATAAAGCTGCAGCGGAATCGATCCAATACACTTGAAACAAAGCAGCATGTTTTCCTGTGCGCCGGTGTCATCAGGCGCCTCAAAGCGGCGCCCTGGCTGCATTAACACAAACGCAAATGCCAAAAAGGCTTGCTGCCCGCAATGCGCAGGCGGCAAGTCCTTTTTTCAGGGTGCAAAAAGCTTTGCCTTCTTCCGTTTTAAAAATATATTTGCAAAATACGGTTGCAATACAAACAGACTAATGCTAAAATATGATTTGTAAATAGTCGTATCTGAATTGAAAATATATTTTAAAATGATTCTTTTCCCACAGAATGGAGGACGTCCCATGGCGATTGTAAGCGACGAAAAAATCATCAAGGTACTGCGGCAATACAATCCATGGTGGAGAACGCCGTCCGCCGTTCTGGCGGAGAGCAAGCCGCAAAAACGGATGGCCTACGATCAGGCGCTGCAGATGCTGCGGCATCCGAGCATCCGCCGTTTTGCAGTCCTTTCCGGTGTGCGGCGGGTTGGAAAGACAACGATCCTGTACCAGCTGATAGAGGAATTGATCCGACAGGGGATCGAGCCGAAAAACATCCTGTATGTCACGTTTGACAACCCCATCCTGAAGCTCATCAGTGTCGAGGACGTTCTGTCCATCTATGAATCTCTGTACCCCCTCGGGGGGATGCGGTATCTGTTTCTGGATGAAATACAGTATACCGAAAACTGGTCCCTCTGGATGAAGGTGATCTACGACAGCCGGGAGGATGTTCGGCTCGTCGCAACGGGTTCCGCAAGTCCCATTCTGGAAAAGGGATCTGCGGACAGCGGGACAGGCCGCTGGAGCGTATTGAAGATCCCCACGATGTCCTTTTATGAATATTGCCGGCTCTTGCGTCTTGATCTGCCGGATCTGCCGGAGGATCTGCGCCTGTCGCAGCTTGCCGCGTGGGACAAAGCAAAGCTGGGGGATCTGATAGCGCGCTTTGCCCCTCTGCAAAATCATTTCAACCGTTATCTGACGATCGGGGGATTCCCGGAACTTGCGCTGTCCGATGATGACGCATATGCGCAGCGGATGCTGCGCGAGGATGTCGTCGACAAGGTGATCAAACGGGATGTTCTGAGCCTTTTCAATATCCGAAGCCCCCTGCTGATGGAAAAGCTGTTTTTGTATCTTTGCATGAATTCCACCGGCATTTTCAATGCGACTACGGCGGCCAAGGAACTGGACAACACCTCCGTTGCAACGATCGAAAGCTATCTTGCGGCGCTGGAAATGTCTAATCTGATCTATCTGGCAAAGCCGGTCGATGTGGGAAGCAAGGGGGCGCTGAAGGGAAAGCCGAAGATTTTTATCGCTGATGCCGCGATCCGCAATGCGGTATTGATGATCGAAGACGTCTTGTCCGAGGAAGAGGAATTGGGCGCCATGGTCGAAGCCACTGTTTATAAGCACCTCCTGTCGTTCTATCAGGGCAGCACGGCTCGGCTTGGGTATTTCCGCAAGGCAAAAGACAATCAAAAAGAGGTGGATGTGGTGATCGAGCTGCCCCGGCAAAAAATACTGTGCGAGGTAAAATACCGCGGCAACTCCCATATCCCCGCTTCAGATGCAATCGTAGAGCTGTGCCGGGACGGCGCCTCCGGCATTACGCATGCGTTTTTGGTCACAAAGCGGCTGGAGGATCACGGTACGGCACGGCATGAAACAGAAATACCGATTTTACGCATTCCGGCCATAGCGTTTCTCTACCTTCTGGGCAAAGCTGAAGCCGGGGGTGCCGGCGGGAAGCTGTAAGGCAAAGGAGACCGACCATGCACGATATCTGGAACCCATGGCATGGCTGCGTGAAGTGCAGCGAGGGCTGTGAAAATTGCTATATGTATTTTCTCGACCGGGTGCGCGGGCACGACGGCGCCGAGATCTACAAAACCAAAACCGGCTTTGATTATCCCCTCCAGCGGGACCGCCGGGGCCGGTACCGGGTGCAGAGCGGCGAACAGATCCGCGTGTGCATGACGTCCGATTTCTTTTTGGAGCAGGCGGATGCATGGCGGCCCGACGCGTGGGAAATCATGCGCCAGCGGCCGGACGTAAGCTTTTTCCTCTTGACGAAGCGCCCCGGGCGCGTGCGGGATCATCTGCCGCCCGGCTGGGGCAGCGGCTGGGAGAACATCTTTTTCAATGTCACGTGCGAAAACCAGCGCCGGGCGGACGAGCGCATCCCGCTGCTGCTGGATCTTCCCTTCCGGCACAAGGGCATCATGTGCGCGCCGTTCATCGGGCCGGTGCGCATCGGACAGTATCTTGAATCCGGGCAGATCGAGCAGGTGATCTGCGGCGGCGAAAATTACGACGGATCCCGCCCCTGCGATTTCGATTGGGTGAAGGCTTTGCGGGCAGAATGCGTCCGGTACGGCGTCACCTTTTGCTTTATCGAGACCGGCAGCGTCTTCATCAAGGACGGCCGCCGGTATCACCTGCCGGACAAACGGGTTCAAAGCGAGATGGCGCACAAATCCGGCATGTACTATCCCGGCCGGCCGCTGCAGTTCCGGCTGACGGGCGCGTTCGGCCTGCCGCTCACGGAGGAGGAACGCTACCAGCCGCACTTTCGCCCGCACTGCGCAGCGTGCGGCAGCAAGCCCATCTGCAACGGGTGCGCGGACTGCGGCAAGTGCGAGCGGGGATGAGCGTGGCCTGGAACATTCCGGCCCGACCGGGGTGTCGGGCCGGAGATTGAGCCGGCGCTTTTCTTGCATCAGCGCTTCCCTTTCAGAATCGAGCATGCCGGAGCGGGCGCTCAGGGGGAAAGATCCCCTGGGCGGCCGCCCCGGCATGCTTGATTTTGATCAAATTTTCAAAAAAGGCTGCCGCACCCGGATCTTCTTCTCCCTGTGCCGCAGCCCTGTGTTTTTTATCAAACGCGTTTTTACCCGTGCGCCTTTTCCAATTTGGCATAATATGCGAGGGTTTGGTCCTCCACGCAGATAAATCTTACCGTGAGCTTTACGCCGTCCACCTCAAAAACCGCGACGTCATGCCCGCCGGTAACCCTCTCGCCGGACCTGTGGGTCCGCTGCTCGTCCGAGCTTCGCGCCTCGGGATCACCGGAAACATAGCCGGCATCATAGTACACATTATTTTTATGGTCCAGCTCCGGCGTCTGCCCCAACACCCCGCAGAGCAGCTCGTAGGTGATCGGCTCGTTCGTCTGGATCAGCTGCCGCAGGCTGTACTGCTGCCCGAGCAGCGCGGGCGCTTTGGGGTCGATCTCCTCGATGAGCTCAATCTGGAGGACCGTAAGATCGTCCGCAAGGGGGTTGTCGTCATAATAGCCGTCGGAATCCCCCTCTTGCCGCCACCCGGCGGAGAGATCGTCTCCCGGCGCGAACTCAACGGCAAGATATGGGGTAAAATAGCTGAGCCGGAAGTTTTCGCGCAGCGTCACCTGGGCATAGCAGCGCCCGAAATAGGTTTCCCGCACCGCCGCATTGTCGCTGCCGATTAAAGAGAGCATTGTCGGGTTCAGCACCGGCGCCGATCCGTCGGACAAGGCGCCGCCTGCCGGCGCGGCGCTTTCGCCCGGCGCAGAGGCCGGCCGCCCGCCCCCGAACACGGCGAAAAGCAGCAGCGCCGCGCATATGGCCAAAAGGGTCACCCCCAGAAAAATGCTCACAAACATTCTTGTATTTTTCATCAGGATCACCTCAAAAAAGTGTTCTCAACGCAAAAGCGCAGGATTTTACGGGATTTTCCTTTCTGCTCCCAGGCAAATGCAAAAGGCTTTTGAAAGCCCCGTAACCATTATAGCAAATTACCCGCTTTGTGAACAGCCCATCTGTAAAATATTGTATCCGGCAACGGGACAGGCGGCAGATTTTCGGGCCTCATTCCGATCCCGACACGTCCCGGCCTATTCCGCCCCGTCATAATACTCGATTCGGTCGATGCGCCAAAGGCCGTTTTCATACAGCATCGTGAACACCTTGCCGCTGTCCAGGGCCGTCTGCAGCTGCGGGGAGTAATCGGGACAGACGCAGGTGACGTTCCCGGGGGCTGTCTCCGCAAAGGTCAGCGCGTCCGGATCCAGCGGCGTGTTCACTCCGCCGCCGTCGGGAGAGCGGTAATACAGTTTCCCGTCGATCTCGCGCAGGCAGACCCTCTCTCCGCCGTCAAACCACGGAGCGATATTTTCCCATAAAAACACGGCGGTAAAATAGGGGGCGCAGTAATTCAAAAGCGCCTCTTTCGAGGAAAACTCCGGCAGGGCGATCCATTGTTCTTCCCCCACCGTCCGCTGGTCGTTAAAATCCGCACCCGGAAAATTCCCTGTCCACGCAAGCGTGTAAAAAAGATAGCCGTCATAGACGCGCAGAAAATCGTCCTTCGTAAACGCGGGAATTTCCGCGTTGTCTGCCGCAGATGCTGCCGGGCCGCTTGCCGAGGACTGCGCCGGATCGTTTTCCGCAGATGCTGCCGGCTCTCTCTCTGCAGACGCCCCCGCATCACTTCCCGCAGACGGCGCCGGGCCGCTTTCTGCGGATGACGCGGCCAACGCAGAGGAGCTGTCCCTTGCGGCGTCCAACGAAGACACGTCCACCGGTATGCCGCATCCCGCCAGCCAGAAAAGCGATACAAACAAGCCCAGAATCAAGCAGATTTTTTTCATTCATACCACCTCGAAACAGATCATTGATTCCTGTTCACAGCATAGCACACGAAATTATCCTCTTTGCAGCATTTTTGTATCCAGCCTGTATCAAAGGATATTTTTCGAAAAGGCGGCATGCCCGTTCCCGCTGCGTGCTCGTTTGCAGAGAATTGGAAAATGCACGAAAAAATTTCATCATAAAGCTTCATCCGGGAAAATCCACAGAAAGATCCGGAAAATCCGGAAAAATTTTGAGGTAAAGCTCCCGCTCAAAGAAGCCGCCCGATCTCGTCCGCAATGCGGCCAAGGCTGTATTTTTGCCGGATGGCCAGTGCGCGGATGCAGCGCAGCTCGTCCCGGAACGCCCGCAGCTCGTCCTGCGCAAGCTGCAGCTCCTTTTGCAGCCCATTTGTGCCGGTGTGCCGCCCGGCCTTCAGCACCTCGTCGTGCACCCGGTGTATCTCGCCCTTTGCGCCGTGGATCGTTTTGCGCATCGCATCCACCTCACCGCGCAGCGCGCGCATATCATCCCGCAGCGGCAGAACCACCTCGGCCAGCTGCCAGAGCGCCTCTTCCCGCATGATATTTCCTCTTTTTTGCATGGCATTTCCCCCTTGCGCCGCCGGGCCGCAGCCGTCCGGCAGCGCGTTTTTCCGGAGCTCCCGAAATCTGAAGCTGCCAAGAACAGTATAATCCATTTTGCGCACAAAGGAAATGGAAACTTTTTTCCGCCCGCACCTCTGCAGGCTTTCGCCCGAAAAAGGCCCGCCGTTTTTCCCTCACAGCCGGGCAAATCTCCGCCCGGCCCCTCCGCCCGGCCCCGCAGACGAAAAAAGGATGGGCCCTTTTGGAGTTCTTTTTTCTCACGGAAATCAATTTTGTTTCCAGTTGTTTCCATTTTGGCCAGTTAGCGTATCGTAAAGATGGCGAACCATCTTATATCATGGAATTTTAACCATACAAATTGGATGCGAAAACAGGAA
>JAAVHN010000031.1 GCA_014799685.1 Subdoligranulum sp.
CGAGCTGCCGGAGACCTATACGATCTTCATCACCGAAAAGGATTTTTTCGCAAAAGGCGAGCCGGTCTATGTGATCGAACGGATGAACATCACCACGGGCGAGCCCTTTGCGGACGGCGGGCATATTCTTTATGTAAACGGCGAATACCGCGGCGATTCTGATATCGGAAAACTGATGCACGATTTCAACTGCACCGATGCCGGTGATATGCACTTTGAACTGATGGCAGAGCGGACACGATATTTGAAAGAAAATTCGGAGGGAGTGAGGCAAATGTGTAAGGTGTTTGAGGATATGTATGAAGAAGCCACCAAAGCGGAGAAGAAGAGGACTGTACTCCGTATGCTGGCAGACGGAACCCTCGCGCTTGAAAAAATCGCCGAATATGTCGGGCTGCCTGTAGAGGAGATCCGAAAGCTGCAAGCAGGGCAGGGCGCTTAAATAACGACATCACGTGAAAGGGGCTGCCGCAGATGGTTTTTTCCATCTGCGGCAGCCCCTTTATAGTTATATGAAAAACATTGCGCAGCCGTGGGAGCATCGGCGCGCGTCTGCAGGGCTCCGACGGCAGGATCACACCCGCCGGTCCATCCCGTTTGACGCGCCTGCTTTGCGCTGCTTCAATCAGCGCTCCCCTTGCGGAAAAGCTTCTTTTCCAGCCGGAAGGCATAGGGGTATACGCCCACGAGCAAAAACACGGTGAGCGCGTAGCGCACCGAGCGCATCAGCAGATAGCCCTGCGTGCCCGCGGGGAAGATGCCGCCGATGGCCAGCTTGATGAGGCTGCTGACTGCAAGAAACAGCCCGCCGCCCACCACGGTGCGCAGCAGCGCGACGGCGGGGCTGGCGGTGTTTTCAAAGCGTGTGTATTTTTCCTCGAACCACCGGCCGAGCACAAAGCCCACCAGCAGGCCGAACGAATCGTAATAATCGTTGGTGCGGCAGTAAAGGATGCCCGCGGCGCCGACGACGATCAGCGCCAGATAAAAGACGTACCGGTTTTTCAGGCGCGCCATGCCGAACTCCACGGCCGCAAATGCCGCGAGGCCCACGCAGAGCCCCACGATGACGTCGGTGGGCCAGTGCGCGCCCACATAGCAGCGGCTCAGCCCGCAGAGCAGCGGCACCAGCACCGCCGCCCACCGCAGCCATTTCTGCTTGCGGAATTCATATGCCGTGGTGGGGTAAAGGGCGGTGCAGTTGGCGCTGTGCCCGCTGGGGAAGGAAAAGCCGTCCACCTCGCGCAGCAGCTCAATGTCCTGGCTCGCCGCCCAGGGCCGCACGCGGGAAAAGATGTTCTTCAGCATGCCGATGGAAACCGTCGACAGCATGATGGCCGCGCCGATGCGCTCACCGCGTTTTTTATCAAGGCCCCAGTACACAAAGCCCATGATGCCGATGCAGATGATCTCCTCGCCCAAAAACGAAAAGAAATTGTTCAGCATGATCAGCACGGTCTGCAGCAGCGTGCCCGCGCCCAACTGCTGCAGCCAGACGATCAGCGTTTCCTCAAAGGGCATAAACCACACGACGCCGTCATTCATCGTTCTTTTCCCGCCTTTCCGCGGCACTGCCGCTTTCTCCGGACAGCCGGAGGTTTTTTTCTGTACAATGTATTTTATCATAAATGACGGGCGCTGAAAAGAAAAATCTCTGCCGGACGAAAAGAAAAATCTCACAGTAGCTTTTTTCGCATTTGTGTGATACAATAAAACTTATACTTGGGATGGTTTTCTGCAAACGCGCCCAGGAATGCGAGCCGGGAGGTATGTGTTATGAAAATGATCACCGCGATCGTCAACAAAGAGGACGCCAACGCCGTCACCCATGCACTGACAAAGGGCGGGTTTTCCGTGACGAAGCTGGCCACCACGGGCGGCTTTCTGATGGCGGGCAATATGACGCTGCTCATCGGCACGGAAGACGAAAAGGTGGATGCCTGCATCGAGCTGATCGCTTCCTGCTCCAAGCAGCGCAAGGAGGTCGTGCCCAGCACGTCCAGCTACGGCATCGGCGTGACGACGGCCTATCCGCTGGAGGTCACGGTCGGCGGCGCGACGGTGTTTGTCACCAACGTGGAACGCTTTGAAAAGCTGTAATGGCGGCGCTGGATCTTCTGCTGGGGAATGAAAGCTGCAAGGAAAGCCTCTCGGCCGCACTGCGCGCCGGGCGGCTTTCTCACAGCATTTTGCTGTGCGGCGAGGCGGGCGTCGGCGCGGGCTTTGCCGCAAGGTGCCTTGCGGCGGATTACCTGTACCCGCAGGGCGGCCCCGGCGCCGGGCAGGTGCTGGCGGGCAAAAGCCCCGAATGCCTTTGCATCGGGGGCGAGGGCGCATCCGGCGAGATTCGCGTGGAGCGCGTGCGCGATGTGCGGCAGGAGATGTACCATACATCGCTTTCGGCCGCGGGGCGCGTGGTGATGATTCAGGGTGCGGAAAAGCTGAACCGCTCCAGCGCAAACGCCTTGCTGAAGGAGCTGGAGGAGCCGCCGGAGGGCGTGTTGTTTATCCTGACGGCGTCCAGCGAGGCCGGCGTGCTGGCAACCATCCGCAGCCGCTGCTGCGCCTATTCGCTCGCACCCGTCCCGGAGGCGGTGTGCGCGGCGTATCTGCGCCAGCATTTCCCAAACGAGCCGGACGCCGCGCGCTATGCCGCGCTGTTCGGCGGAAAGATCGGCACGGCGAAAAAATGCCTTTCCGGCGAGGAGGCGCGCGCACGGCTGGCCGACGCGCTTTCACTGGCGGCCCTTGCGGAAAAGCGCGACACCTACGGCGCGCTGACGCTGCTGGTAAAATACGAAAAAGAGCGCTTTGCGGCGCTGGAGCTGCTGCGGCTGCTGCGCTGTGCGTGCAGCGCGTCTTTGCGGGGCAGCGCGGCGGCGAAAAGCCCGCTCTCCCCGGCGCGCGCCGTGCTTTGCGCCGATGCCGCGCACGAAACCGCGCAGAGGATCACGGCCAACGGGAACGGCAAGCTGGCGCTGACGCTGCTGGCCGCCCGGCTGACGGCGTGACGCGGGGCAGGGCAATCGCATCGGAGAAGGAATCGTCCCCGCACAGATCGATTTTTCGGGATAGGAGAAGAACAGATGGAATTGATCATGCAGCCCACCCCTTTCACATGCGGACAGGCATGTATTGCAATGATCGCGGGGAAAAGTGTGGAAGAAGTGATCCGGGACATGAAAACAGACGCGGCTACAAGTATCGGCCAGCTGGTCGAGGCGCTGGACCATTATGGGATCCGGCATGCCGGGAAAAACAAGAGAATTTCGAAGAAAAATCCTGTGCCGTATGCGTATTCGATTTTAACTGTCCATACGAACGCGGGATATACGCATTGGGTGCTGCTGCATGATGGTAAGTATTACGATCCGGAGTTTGGCGTGATCAAAGGAGAGTATCCGCACGGCAGGATCACATCGTTTTTGGAGATTTATGCTGAAGCCTGTTAGCGAGGAAAAGTTTTTTCAAAAAGAAAGTATCCGCCGCCTGAAAAGCGGTGCGGAAAGGAATCATATATGACAAAAGTGATCAGCGTTCGGTTCAAGCCGAACGGAAAAAGCTATTATTTCAGCCCCGGCGCGCTGGAGCTGCAGGTGGGCGACGCCGTCATCGTCGAGACCGCGCGCGGCGCGGAGTGCGGCGAGGTGGTAAAGGGCCCGCACGAGGTGCCGGATTCCCGCATCGTGAAGCCGCTGAAGACGGTGACGCGCGTGGCGGACGCAATGGATGTGCGCCGCATGGAGCAGAACCGCGCCGACGAACAGCGTGCGTTTTCCATCTGCGAGGATCGAATCGCAAAGCACAAGCTGGATATGAAGCTTGTGGACGTGGAGTATACGCTGGACCGCAGCAAGATCCTGTTTTACTTCACCGCCGACGGCCGCATCGATTTCCGCGAGCTGGTGAAGGATCTGGCGGGCGTGTTCCGCACGCGCATCGAGCTGCGGCAGATCGGTGTGCGCGACGAGAGCAAGATGCTCGGCGGCCTTGGCATCTGCGGGCAGCCGTTCTGCTGCAGCCGCTTTCTGCGCGATTTCCAGCCCGTATCCATCAAGATGGCAAAGGAACAGGGCCTCTCGCTCAACCCGGCGAAGATCAGCGGCAGCTGCGGCCGCCTGATGTGCTGCCTTGCCTACGAGCAGCCCGCCTACGAGTACCTGAACCGCATCACGCCCGGCGTCGGCAGCATTGTGAAGACGCCCGAGGGCATCGGCGCGGTGGTGGAGACGAACGTCATCGCCGGTACGCTGCGCGTGCGGATGGATCCGCCCGCCACGGGCTTCAAGGTGTTTTCGAAGGATGAGTGCCAGTATCTGCGCGGCGGCAAGCGCGCGCCCGCAGCGCCGGATCCGGACGCCGATTGACGGCGCAGCCGGATCGATCTTTGGACGCATGCGGACGTATCCGGATGGATCCGGGCGCATCAGAGCATATCCTGGCGCATCGGAGCTTGCGCCAAATCGCGGGCGCAAAATTCGTCGGTTTTGACAAATTTTGCGCCCGCACCGTTCCGGCGGCTTTTTGTGCGGGATTGCCCCTTGAAAAATCCGCATTTTGTGTTACAATAGCATTATCACGAAAGCGCGGCTTTCGTATCGGTGTGCGCTGAACCGCGCCGCTCGCGCACAGGGCCGAAAACATTTACAAGCGCGGAGAATAGGATGGATACTTATGGCTTACAAGATCGAAGACAGCTGTGTCAGCTGCGGCACCTGCGCGGCCGCTTGCCCGGTGAGTGCAATCGCCGAGGGCGATGGCAAGTTCGAAATCGATGAGAACGCTTGCGTGTCTTGCGGCACCTGCGCCGGCGAGTGCCCGGTGGGCGCGATCGTCGAGGGCTAAAAGCTTCTCGCGGCAACCAAAAGCAGTCAAAAGGCGGGTACTGCACGTACCCGCCTTTTGCGTGTTCCGGCGGATGGATCCATTCTCAGGAGGGCCGCGGCCCGTGAAAAGCAATCGCAGGAAAAGCCTGAAGCGGCCGGCAAAGCGGGTGTGATACCATGGAGATTCCCGAAACAAACCAAACGGCGGGCAAGCCCGCGCCGGAGCATGCGATTGCGCCGGGGGCAGCGCCTGTGCTGGACGATGCGTTGAGGACAGGGGCGGCGCCCGGATCAGGGCATGCGCCGATTCCGGAAACAGCGTCCGTACCGGACGATGTGCCCCAGCGCGAAACACTCGCGAACGGCACGCCCGTTTATATCACCAAAAGCCACCGCTTCGGGCAGGATGCGCTGCTGCTGGCCCATTTTTGCGGGGTGCGCAGCCGCGAGACCGTGTGCGATCTTGGCTGCGGCTGCGGCGTCATCGCGCTGCGCTGGCACGACCGGGGGCACCGCGGCCCCTGCCTTGCCGTGGAGCTTTCGCCCGGGGCGGCAGCGCTTGCCCGCAGGGCGGCGGGGGAGGCGGGCGCGGCGCACATCACGGTGCAAAACTGCGATTTGCGCGATGCCAAAACGCTGCGCCCCTGTGCGCAGACGTGCAGCCTGGTGGCGTGCAACCCGCCCTATTTTACAGGCGGCATCCTCAGCCCGGACCCTGCGCGCGCCGCGGCGCGGCACACCCTTTCCTGCACGATGGAGGATGTGTGCGCGGCGGCCTTTCTGCTGCTGCGGGACGGCGGGCGGCTGTGCGTGTGCCAGCGCCCCGAGCGGCTGGCGGACGTGCTGTGCGCCATGCGCGCTGCGCGCATCGAGCCAAAGCGCCTGCAGCTTGTGGCCGCGCGCCCCGAAAAAGCGCCGTGGCTGGTGCTCATCGAGGGGCAAAAAAACCGCGCGCCCGGCCTGCGCGTGCTGCCCACGTTCATCACCACGCGCGCAGACGGCACGCCCAGCCGGAAAATGCTGGAAATTTACGGGCAGGCACAGGAACGTGCGTGTCAGCCAGAGGCGGAATGAGAGGATGCCGGAAATTTACGGCGCATGCGCTGCGCCACGCGCGACGGTTGATTCAGAGGACCCTTGGGAATATAGCTTCTGAAGACGATCGATCCAAAGGTTCCGTGGAAATATAGCTCCTGAATTATGCATTATGAATTATGAATGAAAAAGGGGGCGGCAGGAATGTATTTTCGTTCACCGGAAGACTTAGAAAAGATCGTTCCGGTCTGTAATGGCATCTGGAACAAAGACGCTCTGTATGAGTATCTGGTTTGGAGCAGCAATGTCCAGTTTCAGGCGTATATCAGCGGCTTTTTCAGCAGCCATCTGCAGGACGAAAATTTAGCGGAACTGCTGTTTTCCTTCTTATTGTCCGATGAATACGATGGCTCTGATTGTCAAATGGGAGCCGCCCGGCTGATTGCAAAGATGGACAGGCGGGTGCTTCGCGCCAAAAAAGAATTACTGCGCAAGGCGCTGGAAAATGAAGTGTATTGGAAAAGACCTTTTCCCAGAGCAGAGGATCTGGATTGGATCTTCGCGCCGCAGGATGCGGGGGACGTTCAGGATGCCAGGGACAATGTTCCGTAAATGCACCGGGAACAGAAATGAGGATCAGAAAGGGGGGGCGCGGCCATGAGCGGGACGCTGTATATCGTTGCAACGCCCATCGGCAATTTGGGCGATTTGACGCCGCGCGCGGCCGAGACGTTCGCAAGGGCGGATTTTATCGCGGCCGAGGATACGCGCGTGACGCTGAAGCTGCTGAACCATCTGGGCCTGAAAAAGCCGATGGTGAGCTATTACGAGCACAACCTGCGCGAGCGCGGGGACTATATCCTCGATCGCATCGCGGCGGGGGAATCGTGCGCTTTGTGCAGTGACGCGGGCATGCCCGCCATCTCCGACCCCGGCGAGGTGATCGTGCGGGACGCCCACGCGCGCGGCATCCCCGTGGTACCGGTGCCCGCCGCCAGTGCAGCCGTGACGGCGCTGTGCGTATCGGGGCAGGTGACGGGGCGCTTTGTGTTCGAGGGGTTTCTGCCCACGAACCGCCGCCAGAAAAAAGAGCGTTTAGACGCGCTGCAAAACGAGGAGCGCACCGTGATCTTTTACGAGGCGCCGCACAAGCTGCCCACGACGCTGGCCGATCTGGAAGGGGCGTTCGGCGCGCAGCGCAGCCTGACCGTTTGCCGCGAGCTGACGAAGCTGCACGAGGAGATCCGCGTGACCACCGTCGGCGAGGCGAACGCGTATTACAAGGAGAACCCGCCGCGCGGCGAGTTCGTGCTGGTGATGGCCGGCGCGCCGCCCGAGGCGCCCGCCGGACAGACGCTCGAAGAAGCCGCCGCCGTCGCGCGCCGCCGCATGGCCGCGGGCGAAAGCGCCGCCGCCGCCGCAAAATATGCCGCCGCGCACAGCGCGTTTTCGAAAAGTGAAATTTACCGCCGGTGCATGGAAGAGGCCGAAGGACATGCGGGGGATGACAGGGAGGACGTATGAAATTATTGATCGTTTCCGATACGCACGGGGATGTGCGCGCGCTGCGGCGGGCCGTGGACAGGGAACAGGACGCCGCAGCCGTGATCTTTTTGGGCGACGGCCTGCGCGACGCTGAGACGCTGCAGGACGAGCGCCCCGCGCTGCGTCTGTATACCGTGCGCGGCAACTGCGATTTGGCGGTGTCTGCTCCGCCCTTTGCGCTGGCGCCTTTCGGCGGCGTGCTGTTCTTCTATACACACGGCCACCTGTACAGCGTCAAATCCGGGCTGACGGAGCTTGCCGGGGCCGCCGCGCAGCGCGACGCACAGGCGGCGCTGTTCGGCCACACACACCGCCCGGCGCTGGAGGAGCAAAACGGCGTGCTGCTGTTCAACCCCGGCGCGCTGTCCACCCTGAGCGGGGAGGGCCATTACGGCATCGCGATGGTGCAGGACGGGACGGTGGCGTTTGAACACCGGAAGCTGTAATTTTATGGGAGGGGATCAAGTGCCGTTCGATTTCAAAAAGGAATATAAGGAATTTTACCTGCCCAAAGCGGCGCCGCAGATCGTCACGGTGCCGCGGGCAAATTATATCGCGGTGCGGGGGCAGGGAGACCCCAACGCGGAAGGCGGGGCGTATCAGGATGCGATCGGCGTGCTGTACGCCGTCGCCTACACGCTGAAGATGAGCTATAAAAGCGATCATAAGATCGACGGATTTTTTGAATATGTCGTGCCGCCGCTGGAGGGCTTCTGGTGGCAGGAGGGCACGGCAGGCGTCGATTATCGTGATAAATCCGCCTTTCACTGGATCTCCGTGCTGCGCCTGCCGGATTTTGTGACAGAAAAGGATCTTGCGTGGGCGGCGGAAACGGCGTCGAAGAAGAAAAAGCTCGATTGCTCCGCCGCCGAATTCCTGACGGTGGAGGAGGGACTGTGCGTGCAGATCATGCACCTCGGCCCGTTCGACGACGAGCTGCGCTCGGTTGCGCTGATGGACGCATATGTGCGGGAAAACGGATATATCAACGACATCAGCGAGACCCGCCTGCACCACGAGATCTATCTCTCGGACGCGCGCAAGATTCCGCCCGAAAAGTATAAAACCGTAATCCGGCATCCCATCCGCAGGGCGTGATGCCTGCGGGCAGCCGTGCCGGGGCAGCCGGGCTGGGGGAACGGAACGAGGGAGCCTTTGCGCCGGAACCCCGGGAAAGTATGCGCAGGAATTTCCAAAGGCCCGTCCGGCATTTTGGCAGGGGCTATGAGCCGCTTTGCCCGGAAATTGCCATTGACGCGGGGCGATTTGACGTGTAGAATAAAAGTGGGATGATAGAAACCTCTGCGCCAGCCGCCGGGATGCACCCGGCGTTCTGCCGGAAGTTCCCGAAGATTCCCGAAAACTTCCGGAGTTTTCCGCAAACCTCAGAAAATTTTCAGAACGGGTAAGCAGGCAAAGGGGGCGGCGTGATGCGGCGACGCACAAAGCGGGCGTATCGGGTGTTGCTCTGGCTGCTGCTTGCGATGCTGCTGGCCGCGGCCGGTGTGGCCGGGCTGCACCTGTGGCAGCTTGCGCGCGACAAGGCCCGGGCCGAGCGCCTGCTGTGGGAAATGCGCCAGACCGCGCTTTCCGCGCAGACGAACCCTGTTCAGACCGATATGCTGCCGGGGCCGGCGTCCGGGCCCGGGGACGGGCCTTTACTCGATACGCCGCCGGATGCAGGCGCCGATACAGCAGCCGGCGGAGAAAACACACCTTCACAGCCCCCCTCGCCCGGACAGGCCCCTGACGGGGAAACCGGGCGTCCATCGGACGCGCCGCCCGATCCGATGTCCGGCGCCGGGGAGGACGTTCTGCATGATACGCCGCCCGTTCCCACACCCGGGAACGGGGCGGGGCAGGAGCTGCCCGCGCACGCCTGCCCGGTGGATTTTGCCGCGCTGCGCGCGCGCTATCCCGATGTGACCGCGTGGCTGACGGGCTGCGGCGGAGCGATCGATACGCCCATAGTGCAGGGCGCGGACAATATGTATTATCTGGACCACCTGCCGGACGGCACGAACAACCGGCTGGGCGCGGCGTTTTTGGACAGCGAAAACCGGCCGTCCTTCACCGACGACCAATCGTTTTTGTTCGGCCATCATATGGATACGGGCGGCGGCGTATTCTCCCCGCTGCTGTATTATCAGGACGCGGGATATTGGCGCGAGGCGCCGGATTTTACCCTGCACACGCCGGACGGCTGCTATTTGGCCGAGGTATTTGCGGCGTTCGTGATTCAGGAGCGCGCGTATCCCTATCAGCGGGAGTTTGCCTCGGCCGGCGAGATGCGCACCTTTCTGGGCGAGGTGTGCGCCCGTTCGCAGATCGAAACCTCCGTGCACCCCGCGCCGGGCGACCGCATACTGACGCTGTGCACCTGTACCTCCAAGACAAACGACCTGCGCTATGTGGTGTGCACCAGGCTGGTGCCGCTGGCGGACGCGGAGGGCTAAAGCGTGCGGGGAACATTCCCGGATAAAAACGATGCCGCGCGGGCAAAATCTTTTCCGAATCGGGCTCTGGAGGGGGGAATTCCATGCAGCAAAAAGAAAAATGGGCCTTTACCGGTTTTTCCGCCTTTCTGTTCCTGTGCGCCGTCATCAATTTTGCCGGCGGACACACCGGCGCCGCACTCTGCAGCCTCGGAGCGGGCGCCTTTTATTGGATGCTGATTTCCACCCAGGGGAAATAGCGATTGTTCAGCGCATATTTTCTGAACTCTGAATACGCAACTCTTAACTCTAAACACTGAACGCTAAAAAGGGGTGGCGCAAAATGCAAAAGAAAAACGAGATTCCGGCGACGGATGCCCAGCGTCAGCTTGCATGGAGCCGCCGCTATCTGAAACGGGAAAAGCGTATGCGTCTGCTGCGGCGGGTGATCCCGATGCTGATTCTGGCGGGGCTTTTCGCGGTGGGCGTGTATGCCGCCACGGGCGGGGAGCTGCCCGCATGGCCCACGGCCGCGCCGGGCCCGACGGAGCCGGCGAACCCGGCGTCTGCCCCCGCGCCGGCATCCGCTCCCGCGCCGGCTGCCGAAGATGCGCCGCTGCCGGACCAGATTCCCCCGGCGGAGCAGGCATCCTTTACGGTTACATACAACAGCCGGGGCGGCAGCGATGTTGCCCCCGAGCTGAATGTGCCGCGCGGCGCGCTTCTGGCCGCGCCCGATGCGCCCACCCGCGAGGGCTACACCTTCTCCGGCTGGTACGCGGACGAGGCGCGCACGCGCGCATGGGATTTCGCCGCCGATGCCGTGGAGCAGGACTTGACGCTGTACGCGGGATGGGAATCCGTCTTTGCGCCGGGAGGCGGCACAGCGATGCCGCAGACAGGCGTAGAGAGCGGCGCGCTGTTCTGGGGCTGCGTGCTGCTGGGCGCACTGGCGCTGTCTGCCGGCGTGATCCGGCTTTTGCGCCGCACCTACCGCAACGAATAGGGCGCCTGCCAAAAAGCTCCGGGCCCAAAGCGCGCCGGAGCGCCGGAATAGAGGGCGTGACAAAGCCGAAGCCGGGACAAGGGAACCTCTGATGAAACCGATGCGTCGGATTGGCGGGCGGTGATTGATTCAGAGGTTTTCAAGAGAAAGCACAGCCGAAAAAGCAAAGCGTTTGCCGAATCCCGCGGCAAACGCTTTGCTTTTTTTCGTGAAGATCCCCGAACTTTCACTTTCCCTAAAATATGGCAGAAATCACGGTTGAACAACGGGCGGAAAAGGGGTATAATAGAATCGTTAAATTGGGCAAATAGGCGGTTTCCGCAAAGCGGGGGCCGGAAGGGAGGGGCGCAAATGGAAGAATACCGCCAGCGGCAGACGCCGCGCGGGGATGCAGGTTCCGTGCGTCCGGATGCGGCCTTTGCCGGCCGTCAGAGCCCGAAAGCGGCGGATTCCGCCCGCCAGCGCCCCGATGAAGCCCACCCGCGTGAAATGCGCCCCGATGTCGCCGAGCGTGCCCGCGCCATTGAGCGGCAGATTGCACGCGGAAACCGCGCCCCGCAAACGCCGCAAGGCGGCGGATCCCGGCCCGGCCGTCCGGAACGCCCGGACCGGCAGGAACGCCCGGAATATCCGGGGCGCCAGAGCCGGCAGGAGCGGCAGGACCGCCCGGAACGCATAGACCGGCAGGAACGTCCGGAGCGCCCAGGACGCCCGGAGGAACGGCGGCAGCCGCGCGGTGCAGGCACACAGGCATCCCGGGGTCGGCACTATGCCGCGCCGCGCCGGAAAAGGCGCGCGTTCCGCATGGGCGGCGGGCTGTTTTTTGCCTCGGCGGCCGTTGTCATTTTGAGCCTTGCGTGGGTGATCACCACGCTGATTGAGCTGCCTGCAAGGCGCGCCGAGGCGGCCAGCCTCGCGGCCGCCAGCGCCGCCAATGCCGCGCTGGCATCGCCGCAGCCCGGTGCGTCCATCGGGCCGGTGCCCGGCGCGCAGACGGCCTATACGCCGCCCTCGGCCGGGCTGCTGGCGCTGCCCGAGGCGGGCCGCGTGGATATGCGCTATTTCGACGACGCGCTGTTCATCGGCGATTCGCTGACGCGCGGCTTCCAGGAATACGCCAGCGGCATCCCGAATGCGAAGTACGCCGCCTATATCGGCGTGGGCCCGCGCCAGTTTATGGAGGGCCTTGTGCAGAACCGCAGCGGCGAACAGGTGGCCGCCATCGACGAGATTCTTGCCGCCGCGCCCGAAAAGGTGTACCTGCTTTTGGGCACAAATTCGATGGCCACGCTGTCGGACGAGGCGTTTTTGAAATATTACGAGGACTTTCTCGATTTTCTCCTGCCGCAGCTGCCGGCGGATACCGTCTACTATTTGCAGGCGATCCCGCCGGTGACGGCCGGAAAAATGGAATCGGACGAAAACTTTTCGGTGGAGCGCATTCAGGGGCTGAACGAGCAGCTTGCGCTTTTGGCCTACCGGAAAGGGCTGTATTTTCTCGACCTTTTTTCGGCGCTCTCCGATGAGACGGGCGCGCTGCGGGCGGATATCGCCTCCGGCGAGATTCATCTGAACGATTCCGGCTACAGCCTGTGGCGCGAATTTTTGGTGACGCATACCGCATACCGGAAAGGCAATCCCTACCTGCCCGGTTCGCCCTATTATTCCGCCGGCGATGTCTGATCGGCCGGGGAAGCGGCCGTGCGGGCGTTCCGTAAATACGAAGACTGCATCGCAGCGCACAAAAGGAGTTTCATTTTGGCACACCGCACCTACAGACAATATCAAAAAAAGCAGCGCGGCAGGGTGGTCGCCGTGCAGGCGGCCCTTGGCGTGTCGATCGCCGCGCTGACGGTGGGCATCGGCTACGCGTCGCTTTGCATCGTGCGCGGACAGGCGGTGCTGCCCGGTTTGCCGCAGGCGCTTGCGGCATGGCGTCCCTTTTCGCAGACGGCCGGTGCTTCCGGCGCGCCTGCGCCCGGAATGCTGCCCGCCCCGGATACAAAGGAGGGGCCGGCGCCGGCGCTGGACGCAGAGGCCGGTGTGCTGCCTGCTCCATCAGCGCTTTCTGTAGAAGCGCAGGGGGGCGCTGCCGGGGTGCAAACGCTCTCCGCCGTGTGGAACACGCCGGTGCCTTTGGTCGAGGCTGTTCCGTCCGTCAGCGATCCGCGCCTGCTGGCCGTGCCGGAAAACGGGCGCCTTTCCGACGAGTATTTCCGCGACGCGCTGTTCATCGGCGATTCCGTCACGCAGGGCTTTGGCTGGTATCCCCAATACAAGGATTGGATGCGCGTATGCGCCTACAAGGGCATCAGCCCGCAGAACATTCTGCAGAACATGGTGGGGCAGCGGCCGGACGGTACAACGTCGATCGAGATGTGGGACGACATCAAGACGCAGCAGGGTGTGGCCAATATTTACATTCTGTTCGGTGCAAACGCGCTGCTTTCGCAATCGGATGAGGCGTTCTTAAAATATTACGGCGATCTGTTGGATCTTCTGCACGGGCAGTTCCCCGGCGTGCCCATCTATGTGCAGAGCCTGACGCCCACAACGCTGGATTATGGGCAGAAGCGGCCCGCGCTGGCGCGCGACCATCTGCGCAGCATCAATGAGGCCGTCGCGCAGATGGCCGTGAGCAAGGGTTTTTATTATGTCGACCTGTGGGAGGTGCTGGCGGACGGGGAGGGCTATCTGCGCGAGGATCTCTCCGGCGACGGCCTGCACCTGCGAGACGGCAGCAAATACCGCCCGTGGCTGGACTATCTGGCGGCGCACACGGTGTACAGCGCGCACAACGCGCAGTTTGCGCTGGAGGAGGGCGGCGTGTACAGCTGAGCCGTGTTTGCTCCGCCTGCGCCTGCGCGCGGAATGCGCGGGCCGGAATGTGCAAGCCGGGCGCAGGGTTGGAATGTGCAAGCCGGGCGCAGCGGCGTCCGCAAAAAGCCGTTTGAGGCCTGAAGGGCCCGGCTCGTTTTTTGGGGCCGGGAGTCCTTGCAAATCAAAGCGGCTTTGCGTATGGAAACCGATTCGGTCGATTCAGGATCGATGGTTCAAAGGCGATTGCGAAACTCCGCAAGAAAATTTCCCATTAAAATAATTCCGCTCGATGAGGGGTACGGCTCCAAAATTTCTGTTGCCTCCAAAAGGGAATTGCGAAATAATTCTGTGGAGGAAACGCTGAAATCGCAGGAGCTGCAAACCCTTGATTTTACGGGCTTTTTCGAGTTTCGCAATCGACTATCGATGGTTCAATATAGGAGGAGACCTTTTGGAAAAGGCGAGGAAAAGAAAAAAACCGAAGCGGGCAAAGCCGAAACAGGTAAAAAGCTACCAGTCGC
The DNA here is from genome assembly GCA_014799685.1 of Subdoligranulum sp. Classification (GTDB taxonomy): domain Bacteria; phylum Bacillota; class Clostridia; order Oscillospirales; family Ruminococcaceae; genus Ruthenibacterium. The sequence continues at coordinate 14,189 of JAAVHN010000031.1, forward strand.
AGCAAAAGCGGCGGCGCAGCCGTGCGCTGCTGACACAGGCCTGCCTGGGCGTTATGATTGTGGCGCTGCTGTTTGGGGTCTCTTATGCGTGCGTGCAGATCGTGCACGGGCAGCCCGTGCTGCCGGCGGCCATGATGGATGGGCTTGGCAGCCTTGTGCCGGGCAGTACGTCTGCGCCGCAGGGTACATCCACGCCGCAGGGTGCATCCACGCCGCAGGACGTTTTGGAGCCGGCCGGCACACCGGCCGATGCGCCATCCGGCACAGGAACCGCAGACGGGCAGGCGGAGCCGCAGGTGCGTGCGCAAAGCTGGAACACGGCCGTGCCGCTGGAGCGTACGCTGCCGGCAGATCTTTCTGCCGCCGACGCGCGGATGATCGCCGTGCCGGAAAACGGGCGGCTGAGCACGGAATATTTCCGCACCGCGCTGTTTATCGGCGATTCGCTCTCGCAGGGCTTTGCGCTGTATGAACCCACGCGCGACGTTGCCACGGTATGCGCGTACAAGAGCACAAGCCCCAATCAGGTGCTGCAAAACTATGTGGGGCAGCGCCCGGACGGCTCGAAGATCGAAATGTGGGACGACATCAAGCTGCAGAACCCCAGCAATATTTACATCCTGTACGGCACAAACGCGCTGATTGCGCAGAGCGACGAGGCGTTTTTGAAATATTACAGCGATCTTCTGGACCTCTTGCGCGAGCGCTTCCCGAATGTACCCATCTATGTGCAGAGCATCACGCCCACCACGGCCGCGCAGGGGGTGAAGCAGCCCCCGCTGGAAAACGGCCATATCCGCCAGGTGAATGCCGCAATCGCCCGCATGGCGGCGGAAAAGGGCATGTATTATCTGAACGCGCAGGAGGCGCTCGCCGATACCGAGGGCAATCTGCGCGCCGATTACACCGGAACGCTGGACGGCATCCACATGAACCCCAAAGGCTATGCCGAATGGGCGGATTACCTGTTAACGCATACCGTGTACAGCAGCTACAATGCGCAGTTCCTTGTGGAAGGGCCGTATGCGTAAGGGCGGCTTCGCCGCAGGTGGAGGAGCGGCCCTGTTTGGCCCGGCCTTGTCCGGCTTTACTGCCCATTCCCCTTTTTCGCAATTTCTGCCACGGATGATCCGCACGATCACACAGACAATGCAAAAAGGCGCTTTCCATCGCGATGCATCGCTTTGGGAAGCGCCTTTTGTGTTTTTTGGGTGGCCGGGTGCGCTGTCATGCACCGGGCGTACCCGCAGTGGGCCCATATTTCCCGCCGCGCGCTCTGCGGCGAAGCGGTAAAAGGCAAGAAAACTCGAATAAAAATAAAAAATTATCGAAAAACAATAAAAAACACTTGCAATTCGATAAAGACCGTGCTATACTATCCACAGCGAAAGCCAATGGAGGAATGGTGTATGGAGTGGAACAAAGATAAAAGCGTAAAGCTTTCTCAATTCTGCGTGGTGCTGTTTACGGTGATCCTGGCGGGGATCTGCCTGTTTGCGCCGCAGCTGTGCCGGCTGCTCATCCGCCTGCGCCATTGGGACGAGCGGATGAAGCTGCCGCTGTTCCTCGTCAGCGTCTATTCTTCCGCCGTGCCGGCGGCCGCTGTGNTGTGGGCGCTGTGGCGGCTTTTGCGCAACATCCGTGCCGGGNCGGTGTTTATCGCCGAAAATACCACGCTGCTGCGGCTNATCTCCTGGTGCTGCATCGCGGCCGGGCTGGTGTACCTCGTCAGCGCGCTGTACTATATGCCGTTCCTCGTGCTCAGCGCGGCNGCNGCGTTNGTGGGGCTGATGCTGCGCGTGGTGAAGAACGCGTTTGCCGAGGCGGTGAGCATCAAGCATGAAAACGACTATACGATCTGAAAGGAGACGTGCCAAAATGCCCATTGTGGTAAATATCGACGTGATGATGGCGCGTCGGAAGATCAGCGCGGGAGAGCTGGCCGAGCGCATCGGCATCACGCCCGCGAACCTCTCGATTTTGAAAAACAATAAGGCGAAGGCTGTGCGGTTCTCCACGCTGGAGGCACTGTGCAAGGCGCTGGACTGCAAGCCCGCCGATCTTTTGGATTACACGGAGGAGTGAGCGAAAAATGAATGAGGAAAAAACGACGGCCGGCGGCGTGCGCGGGCCTTGTGAAAGTGCGCCCCAAAATACTGGTATGGCCGGGATGCAGCCGGAATGCCCGCCGCAAGCACCCGGCAGGGATACGGANGGTGTTTCGGAGCAGGGGCCCGGCATGGCCGGCGATCGGATTCCCGGCCAAAATTCCGGCACGATTTTTCATGGGGATCCGGAAAAGGCTTTTGAGGAAAGGGTTGNTCANACNTCCGATCNGGCATCCCACAGGCCGCCCGAAAAGACGCCCGGNGCAGGATACACCGGCACAAGGACGCCGGCCTATGCAGCGCACGCTCCCATGGCGGCGGGGGNTGCCGCGGGCGCACCCGCGCCCAAACCCAAAATCGGTTTTACAACGCTGGACGTGCTGGCGGCGGCGGTGTTCTTTGCCGTGGGGTGGCTGTTCTGGGAATGGCAGGTCTGGGGCTGGAATGCGCTTCCCGTAAACGGTACCGCGCTGTTTACNGCGCTGTACGCGGCGGCGGTGCTGGGCTATGTGTACGCGGCCGGGCGGCGCCCTGCGCGCGAAAGCTGGTTCTGGCTGGCGGTGCTGCTGGGCCTTGGGTTTGTGTACGCNCTGCCCTACGGGGGCGAGCTGCTGGGCGTGCTGCATTACGGCACGCTGCTGTTTGTGGCGGTGTACTGGACGCTTTGCGCCGCGGGCCGCCTGCAAAAGGGGCAGACGTCCAACTGGCTGGCGTTCGATGCGCTCAACGCGGCGNTNGTGCTGCCGTGGGGCAACTTTCTGCGTCTGTTTGCCGCGCTGTTTGAAGGCATCAAACAGCTGCGCGCCCGGCTGCATGCGGGGCGGAAAAACCGCGGCGGGCCTGGTGCGCGGCAGGTTTGGGGCGTACTCGGCGGCATCGCGGCGGCGGGGGTGTGCCTCTGCGCCGTGCTGCCGTCGCTGATGGCGGCGGACGACGGCTTTGCGGCGGTGATGCGCGCGCTGGGCGGCATATTGGAGAATATACTGTTCGATTGGCACTTTTCCCCGGAAATTTTCATGAAGCTGCTGTTCGCNCTGCCGACGGCGCAATTCCTGTACGGCCTTGCCTACGGCGCGGTGCGCGGGCGGCGTCTTGACTGGTGCGAGCAAAAAGAGGTGTGCTCTGTGCAGCGNGGCGCGCGCTTTGCCCCGCGCGCCACGGTGTGCACGGCGCTGGCGGCGCTGTGCGCTGTCTATCTGCTGTTCCTCTCAATGCAGACGAAATACCTGTTCGGCGCGTTCTGGGGCGCGCTGCCGGAGGGCTTTTCCTATTCCGAGTATGCGCGGCANGGCTTTTTCGAGCTGTGCCGTGTGGCGGCAATCAATATCGTGATCCTTCTGTGCGCAAATATTTTCAGCCGGGAGCAGGCGGGGGAAAACCGCTATTTGCGCCTTGGCAACATCGCGCTTTCGGTGCTGACGCTGCTGCTGCTCGTGACGGCGGCAAGCAAAATGGGGCTGTATATCGTGGTGCAGGGGCTTACGGTCAAGCGCGTGCTCGTGAGCGTGTTCTTGGTNTGGATGGCGGTGGTGTTCGTGTGCATCATTGTGCGGCAGTTCCGCCCTGTGAAGTTGGTGCGCATCGGGGTGCTCGTGGGAGCAGTGCTCTTCACGGCGCTGTGCGTGCTGCCTGTGGAAGACGGCATCGAGGCATATAATGCGGCCTTTGTATCAGACGCGGNCGCGCTGGGAATACCGGTAGCCGAGGTGATGGAAGAAGAAATCCAAATCGTTGATAACGGCGAATACGCCGCCCTGGTATGGCAGGGCCGCACCTATGTGCCCTACAGCCCGGCGGGCNATGCCGCGCTGGGGCGCAGGATCGGTGGCAGCGCGGACGGCGATGTGCAGGAGGATTACTACGCTTACGAGGGCCTTTCCGAGCGGGAATGGCTGGTCGCCATGCCGCGCTCCGGCTTAATGGATACCCCGATGCTGTATCGGGAGCAGTCCGTGCAAGATATCCCCGAGGGATTTGAGTCGGAGTACGCGTGGAACCAGCCGGACGGNGCNGCGCAGGGCGCATGATGCGTTGACAGGACTGNGNTGTNCCCGTGTGCTGCAACCCGCATTTTGAATGATCTGGGATCCTGTGGTTCGATTCCGGGATTGCATCCTGGCGCNTCCCGGCGGCCAATTTGACCCGATGNCCGAATCAGAGCTTCCCTTACAAAACAGATGACAAAGGAGAAACCAATGGAACAGGAAAGNAACCGCACGCTGCTTCGCGTGCTGCTGATGACAGGGCTGCTTTTGCTGGCGATGCTGGCCGCGGCGGCGCTGCTCTGGCGGATGGACAGCCGGCGCACCTACACGCTGCATCTGCCCTCCTCGGNGGATATTGCCGAGCTGGTGGTNTCGCAGGGCGAAAACGAGGTGCGCATCTCCGGGTGGGAGGAGATCGGCGCCGTCACCGGGCTGCTGCTTGCGGACGGCCGCACCACCACGAACGAGAGCATTCAGGATATGCCCGTCAATGTGGAAAACTGCATCCAGATCGGCTATATCTTCGCGGGCGGCGGCGGATCCACGCTGTTCGCCTACGAAAAGCGGAACGGTTATTGGCTGGAGCAGCCCTACAACGGCATTTATGCCCTCTCGCAGGAGGAATTCGCCTCGCTGCTGGCGCTGCTGGACGAGGCGGCGTAGTGCTATCGTGGGCGATACGCCAAAGCGGCGGNTGTTTTTGTGCGGACACTTTGCAGAGTGCGCACAAAACAGCCGCCGTTTGCATTAGAAGATCAAATCGCTCATATTCAGATCCTCATAATTGGGAACGCTGTTCCAGTAATCCGGTTTGGGTATAAACGCGTATTCGGTAAGATCCAGCGACGATTCGTAAATATCGCCGCCGGTGNCGGTGACAAGGATAGGGATGCTTTGGATGCCCTTGGACACCACAAAGGCATCCGGCGTCTCGGCCGCGATGGTGACAAAATAGAAGCCCTGCGCGTAGGTGAGGGAGCATTCGGTATACACGCCGGTATTGCAATCGATAAAATAGCGGTAATGGCGCACTTTGGCGGGGTCGTTCGCCCGGACATCGGAGANNTCGANGATGAGGTGATCGNCGTAAAAGCCCTGAATAAAAGCAAACTCGGCCCCATACCAGGGAAANCCCTCGCANAGCACGGCGGTNTCGCCGCTTGTAATATTNAGCTTNAAAAGCTGCGCCGTATCGTCTCCGGTGGGGGAGAAGATNTAAANNAANCCGTCATTGNANCAGACNCGTTTGCTGTCCGGCCGGTCGAAATNGTATTGGTACCGGTAAAGCTCGGTTTGTGTGCCGTCGGANGGCGCGTATGCCGTGTACCGGGCCGTTCCGTCCTCCTGGAAAGACAGCAGGATCAGCCGGTCGCCGCAGACGCCGGACAGCCATTCGGAGGAGCCGAGCGCCTGCAGCGCGCGCGTCTCGCCGGTTTGCAGGTCCGCCCGCAGCAGCACCTTTTCCGCCGATGCAGTCGCAATGTTTGCCGAGGAAACCGTGAAATACAGCGCGCCGGCATCCGAGGCGATTGCATCGGCGATGCTCTCGTGTGCGGCGCACTGATAAAACAGCCGGCGGTTTGCGCCGTCCGGTTCCATTTGCCAGATCGTATCCGGGCGATGCGCGTCGGGGTCGGCNACCTCGATGCAAAACAGCGTATCCTGCGCCGCGTCCATAAAAATACCGCCGGCCCTGACGGAAAACCAGGCGGGGCAGCTCTCGTCCCGATGCAGACAGTCCGGCCGGCTGCACAGAACGATCATGGAGCGGGACGCGTAATCNACATAGAGAAGATCGGCGCCNCCGCCGGGAATGGGGCACAGCTTGTAAAAGCCGTCTTTTCCGGCGGCCTCGTTGTTCGCCCCGTATTGGCCCGTCACCAGCGTGAGGCTGCCTGCTCCTGCCGCGTTTTCGGCGCCAGACGTGTCCGGCTGCGCGGGGAAGGGGGCGGAGGNNGAAGGGGNAANCGAGGCCGGGGCATCCGCGCCGCCCGGTGCGGGTGTGCTGCCCAGTGCGGGTGCGCCGCCCGCTGCGGGGGTGGGGCCCGCCTGTCCGCANCCGGTGAAAAGCAGCGCGGCGCAGAGCAGCGGGGCGCAAACCAGCATGGTGAAAATCGTGCGCACGGCGGGCCGCTTTGCGGGTGCCGCAGGTTGCTCTGCGGACATTGCAGACCGCTTTGTGCGCTTTACGGATCGCGTTGCGGGCGTTGAAACGCGCTTTGCAGGATATTTTACGCTCCCGTTGCATTTGGGCAAACAGGTNTGGAAGGATTGCGGTGTATGGATCATGAGAGACCTCCTGGGTTTGACTTTTCCCAATTCGGTGTTGGGTTTCCGNGAGNAAAATCGCGGAGAACGCACGGGCAATGTTCATGGGATGCATGGGCCTGGCANTGCGAAACCAAATTGGAATTTTGTTTGATTGTCATGACAGAACGTGAGGGCGGAAAAAAGGGCGGGTNCCGNCTTCTGCAGCCCACGGAGNNATCATAGCACCTGCATGTTATGAAANTNTTATNNGNGATNCNCTNTNTGTATTGNAAAAAAACACCTGCNGAAGNATGCGCAGGGATGCGCACTTCGGCAGGTGTTTTTGGCGTGNTTTGTTGATGCGCTTTGGGATGCNTTTTGCAGCGGTTGGGATCCGCTTTGTTTTGGGAAGCACCGGATCAATCCCCTGCCNCATCNTGGCGGCAAATCTGATTCGGTGACGGAATTGCAAAAAGGCATATGGCCCAAAGCTTTGGGCGGCTTATNGATNTTGNNCCTCTGAAACGGGCACGACCGGCGTGCCGCAGCTGCTGCAGAATTTACTGTCTTCCAAAAGCTGGAAGCCGCAGTTTCTGCAAAATTGAATGCGCGGCGCGAACGCGGATGCTTGTGGGACAGCCGAAGATGGGGNCGNATGCGGTGTGGCCGGAACCGGTGTTGCCGGGGAAGGCGGCGTTTGCGGCGCAGGCGGAGCGGGGGGATAGGCCGCGGGAATGGTGGGTTCCGGTATGAAAGGTGCTGTCGGTGCAGCGGTGTGAGGGGCNTGAGTGGGNGTGTATGCCGCGGGNGCGGGCGCTGCAGGCGCAGCCGCTGTCATCGGGGCCGCCTGCGGCGTGGGCGAAACAGGTTTGGACGCCGCGGGAGCATATGCCGCAGGAGCAGAGGCTGCAGGGGTAGAGGCCGCCGGCACATACGGCGTATCGGTATAAACCGGCGCTCTCCTGTCGGATCTCGATTTGGCGAAGCCGACGCGCACATCCTGCGCATGGCTGTACTGCGCGGGCCAGAGGGGTGCGGCGGGGGCAGGAGCGCCGCCGCTGCTGCTGTTCTGATCTGTGGGTGGTATTTGCGGAAAGGCTTGCGGTGCAGGCGCCGCAGGTTGAGGCGCAGGCGGTGCGGAGGGGTATGCCGCAGGAGCAGAGGGTGCAGGTGCGGATGCGGCAGGGATGTATGCCGCAGGAGCAGAGGGCGCGGGTGCGGACGCTGCGGGGACATATGCCGCGGGAGTGGGCGTTGCCGGTGCTGACGGTGCAGGCGGCTGCGTCGCAGGCGGCAAACGGTCGGGATGTTCTGTAAGCATATCCGCAGGATCCGGTTCCGGTTTTTTGCCGCTGATCAGGATGCGGTAATTGACAAAGCTCCAGAAAAGGATCGAAACACCGGCGCGTCCATCGAGCAGCCACATGATCCAGCACATCAGAAGATACGCACAGATGCCATAAAAAATCACGATCGCTCTTGCGCTCTTTTTTTCGGAAGGACCCGAATTCAGGACAAAGCGGTAAAACAAAATCGGCAGCGTGTAAACGGAAAATGTGAGCAGGAGGTTGATCAGGAAGGTGAGAGGATCCAGTATGGATAAATTAAAACCGGAAGAGTTTTGTCCGTTAGGGGTCGCTGGTTCGGGAACCTGAAAACTATACAAAACAGATTGAAAATCCCTGGCGGTTTCATCATAGATGGAAGTATATAAAAAGAAGCAAGCATGTCCATTTTCAACATGCCAGACCGAGATAAGAGTATCGTTCCATCCCTGTACATCCTGTGTTGCAGTCAGTTCAATATACTCTGTTTTTCCATAGGTAACCAGTCGTATATCATCGACTGTAACATCAAACCCATGTCGCTCATAAGGGCTTAGGAGCATATTCTGAAAAGTTTTGCTCGTATATGCATATGAATTATTTATTTCTGAACGGTTATAAATAAGGTGTCCAAATGCTGACATATCATTCCATANATCGCGGCCGCCATATATGATCGAACTTGATGAATTCCTCAGAACAATATGATTTACAGCATCGATATCAGGGATTTCCTCTTCTGGTTCGTACTCTACCCACCCCTCTGGCACAACAAAAGTTGCGCCCGTTTCTGGATCGGTATAGGTGTCGCCGCCGACAAGGCCGGATTGCCCAGTTGGGGGAACTCGCATACTATGTAGCACCGATTGAAAATCCTCGACGGCCTCAGCACTGAAACCGGAAAACACAAAGAGATGGACATACCCATTTTCAACATGCATCGCGGTAGTAAGTGCAACGCGTACCCCCTGCGCTTCATGGACTGTCAGAATTTCAATATACTCAGTTACTCCCTGCATAACCACTAGAATATCATCGGTGGTAATATCAGCGTTTAGCTGAGCGTAATGGCTTATAAACATTTCCATACTTGCTTCATTTGTATAGAAGTAAGCATTATTGATATCTGAACGGGTAAGGCCGAAGCGTTCAGACTCTGGTATTTCGTTCCATTGATCGTGGCATTCATACTGGAAAAAACTTCCGGAATCTTTTTGGGAAACAAATGTCACCAAGGCATTTTCCGATTTCTCATCGGGCTCCTGCTCCACCCATCCCTCCGGCACCACAAATGTCGCCCCGGTTTCCGGATCGGTATAAGTACCGTCGTCGCCGGACGAAGAATCCGCCCAGGCCGTGTGGGCAGAGGATACGATCGAAAGCAGCAAAGCGGCACAGGCNAAAAGACTGAAAAACCGTTGTTTCACGGCAGTTCACCACCTCAAACAGAATGNGCTGTATGCTCTGNNAAAATTATACCATGCNCNCATCCCGGAATCAATCCGCAAAATTTGGCTTTTCGGCCCGCGTTTTCTACGCGCGTTTTCCGTCCTGCGCTTTTCGGCCCACACTTTCCCGCGTGCATTCCCGCATATGCGTTCCCGCCNGCGAAAATACGTCGGTCCATTTTTTCGTCAGTTCATTTTCATCCCGTTTTCATCCGATCCTCCCCAAAAAGCAAAAGATCCGNCAAAAATTTTTCATTTCCCCCTTGACAACCCCGCCGGCATGTTGTATAGTTAGTTACACAAGTAATGAACCATACAACCAACAAACCGGGCGGGACGGGGAAGGACCGGAAAGGTTCCGGAAAAACCCGGAGGACCAAAACAACCGAGAGGAGGCGAGGCGCTGCTTGAATGGGGCATTGAANGAAGCGACGTCCTTGTATTTGCAAATCGCGGCCATGATCGAGGATCAGATCCTGCGCGGGCTGCTGCTGGAGGAGGAACAGGCGCCCAGTACGAACGAGCTGGCGCGGCTGTACCGCATCAATCCCGCCACGGCGGCCAAGGGGCTGAATCTGCTTACNGACGAGGGCGTCCTGTACAAAAAGCGCGGCATCGGCATGTTCGTTGCGCCGGGCAGCCGGGAGCGCATCATCGCAAAACGCAAAACGGCCTTTTACGAGAGCTATGTGAAAAGCATCGTGGCCGAGGCGCAGAAACTGGGGATCGACCGGGCGGAGCTTGAGCAGATGCTGGCGCGCGCCGCGTCGGAAAACGGAGGGAACAAAGGATGAAAAAGGGCATTTTACAGGCGGAAAACGTCGTGAAGAGGTACGGCAAAAAAGAGGTGCTGCACGGCGTGTCGCTGACGATCCAGCCGGGGAAAATCTACGGCCTGCTGGGCCGCAACGGCGCGGGCAAGACAACGCTTCTGGGCATTTTGACGGCGCAGAACACGCTCGATTCCGGCATAATTACCTATAACGGCGAGAATATCTGGGAAAACCAGAAGGCGCTGGACGAGATCTGCTTTTCGCGCGAGCTTTCGCCNATGCTGCTGTTCGGGCAGAANTCGCTGAAGGCGAAGGAATACCTGCGCGCGGCGTCGCTGTACTATCCGCACTGGGACAAGGACTACGCCGACCGNCTGGTGAGCCTGTTCGATCTGGATACCAAAAAGCAGATCTGCAAGCTTTCCAAGGGCATGATGAGCATGGTGACCATCGTCATCGCGCTGGCGAGCCGCGCGCCCATCACCATTTTGGACGAACCCGTCGCGGGGCTGGACGTCGTGGCGCGCGANCAGTTNTACCGGCTGCTGCTGGCCGATTACGAGCAGACCGGGCGCACGTTCATCGTCTCGACGCACATCATCGAGGAGGCGGCCNGNGTGTTCGAGGATATCATCCTCATCGACAATGGGCAGATCCTCGAGGCGGGCAATTGCGNGGAATTCGTCGCGCAGTTCCACCTTGTCACCGGCAGCGAGGCGGATGTGGCAAAGGCCGCTGCGGGATTGACGGTGGTGCACGAGGAACGGCTGGGCCGCAGCGTGACGGTGTGCGTGCGCGGCGACGGCGAGCGCCTTGCCGCCAANNCCGCCGGGCTGGATGTTGACATCGAACCTGTCAGCCTGCAAAAGGCGTTCGTCTGCCTGACAGGCGGCCAGAAGGAGGGAGAGGCATGATGCGCACCGCACGCTATCTTTCGTGGATCGTCTGGCAANANCTGTTTNNGATNTTNGGNTTNGNNGNGCTGNTGGTNGNNTTTCAGGCGCTGNTNACGCCGNTNNCGNANTATGAGCANGCGGCGGGNNGNGTCACNGGNATGGCGTTNNCNGCGGCNCTGCTNTTNCCNACGCTGCTGCAGCTNTCGATGNTNCCGGTGTANCTGCCGCTNNGNCTTTCGATGGGCGTCACGCGCCGNGGCTTTTTTCTGGGCGCGCAGGCCGCAAAGCTGCATATGGCGCTGGGCGTCTCGGCGATTTTCGAGATGGTGCAGATCGCCGCCGCGAGCATTTTCCACGTGCCGGCGCTGTTCTACGGCGAGAGCCTTGCCAGTGTTTGCATGGTGATTCTGCTGTGCACGGCAGTGGGCGAAACGCTCGGCTTTGTCGGCATGTGCTTCGGGCGCAAAGGCCTTGTGGCAATGTGTATTTTGGTCGGCGTCCTGTCGGGCCTTCTGGGCGGCTTCTTTGGATATTTTGCCGTGAGCGACGGGCTGAACAGCCGCCTGGACGGCCTGCTGGCGAGCCTGATGACCGCACTGACGGACGCGCAGATGCTGTGCGCGGTACTTTTGGCGATCTCCATCGTACTGACGGGCTTCAATGCGATGCTGTGCCGCCGCCTGACGGTGAAATAAAAGGGGGGATCTGTATGTGGAAATCGATCAAACGGGAAATTTCCGTAAACCGCGACGGCCTGTGGCAGACGGAGCTGATCCTCGCCGCCGCCTGCCTTGTGGGGGAGATTGTCGCGTTCTGTCTTTGGCATTTTGTCGGGGGCGAGCCGGAGATCATCCCAATGGGGACGATTTTAACGACGATCGCGGCGGCCGTCTGCGCCGTCCTGTTCCCCGCATACTATTTTTCGTGCGGCTACGAACAGGCGCTGACGCTGGGCTGCACGCGCGGACGCTTTTTAGTGGGCGAGCTGGCGCTTTCCCTGCTGCATATCGTATTGCTGATGGCGACGGCCGGGCTGGCCGTACTGGCGGACCTGGGCTTTTACCGGGTGTTTTATCCGCAGGCGTATGAGCGCATCGATTGGGAGGATGCTCCCCCTGTCACATACCTTTTACTCGCGGCGGTTGTGGCTGCTGCGGCGCTGCTGTGCTTCGGCCTCTTTTTCGGTGCACTTTTGCAGCGCTGGGGCAAGCGGGCGTTCTGGGTGCTGTGGGGCATCGGCATGGGGCTCTCGTATCTTGGCGCCGCAGTCGAGCACCTTGGCGGAGCAGACAGGGAGGATTCCCTTTTGGGGCGCATGGTGGGTTCCGTTGGGCGCGTGCTTGCATTTTTGCCCGCAGCGGTGTATATTTGTCTGGGAGGCGCCGCTCTGCTCGCGGCCGGTGTGTTCGGCGCCGTGCTGCTGCTGCGCGGCAGCATCCGCCACGCGGTGTGAAGCGGCATGCACATGTTTTGAAAAATAGGTAAAGTTTCGAAAATAGGTAAAGTTTCGGGCCGCCCTTTTCAAAGGGCGGTGGGGTGCAGGGGTAAAACCCCTGCCGGGTTTGGGCGAAGCCCTGCTCCGTCACGGGCTGCGCTTCGTTCAAAATGCCGGCCTCCGTCCGGCATTTCTCACTGCGCTCCGCTGTTCCGCCGCTTCCCCATGAAAGCCCGCTTCGCGGCGCTTTCGCGGGGACCCCAATTAAGGAGGATTCAAAATGGAAAAGCAACTCTCGAACAAAAGCAGGCTTTCCCGCGTGGGGCTGTGCTATTTTATACTGATGCTGCTGACGCAGGCGCTGCAGTTCGGCGGCGCGTATTTGCTGAGCGACCTGGTTTATACCACATCGTGGGGCCTCTGGGCGCTCTCCTATGTGCCGCTCTATTGCATGGCGGTGCCGGTGTTTTTGCTGATGATGCATAAGCTCGTGCCGGACGCGCCGGGCCGGTCCGGCACACAGAAGCTTTCCGCGGGCGGCTGGCTGCGCTGGCTGGTCATCAGCCTGGGCGCGACGTATATTTTGAACTTTGTATCCCTGTTTATCACCCAGCTGCTGGCGCAGCTGAAGGGCGGCGCGGTGGAAAACCCGCTGGAGACGATGCAGCAAAACAGCAGCCCGTTGATGATGCTGCTGTTCGCGGGCATCATCGCGCCTGTGGGCGAGGAATTTCTGTTCCGCAAGCTGCTGCACGATAAGCTGGGCAGCTGCGGCGAAAAGCTGTACATTCTGACGGGCGCCTTTATCTTCGCAATGTTCCACGCAAACCTTTCGCAGCTGCTGTATGCGTTTGTGCTGGGTGCGGCGTTCTGCTATATCTATGTGCGCACGGGCAAGCTGCGGTATACGGTAGCGCTGCATGTGACGATCAACATCATCGGCTCGGTATTGATGCCGCAGCTGGCGGCCAGCGGCTCGGAAGCTGCCACTACGCTGATGGGCCTTGTTCTGATCGCGCTGATCGTTGCCGGAGTCATCCTTGCGGTGCGCGGCCGCTGGAAATTTGCGCCGGAGCTGCCGCAGGAAAATGCTGCGTTCGGAGTGCCGCAGGAGCAAGCCGGGCAGCAGATGCCGTGGGAGGGCGCTCCGGAACAGGAGGCACAGGCGCAAATGCAGCCGCAGCCCGCGCCCACGTTCGGCGATGCGCTGCTCGCGCCCGGGATGATCGCCTATACCGGCCTGTGTATCGTACTGATCCTGTTCACCACCTTTATGGCATAAAGGGGGCCGGAAACGTGGATGCAGAAAAACGGGTGCGCCGTTTGTGGGCGGCGGCATTGCTTCTCTGCCCGGTGGGCGGGCTGGGCACGGCGCTGGCCAGCCATCTTGCCGCCCCGGATTGGGTGGTGCGGCTTTTTGGCGTCTGCGCGCTGGCCGGGATTGGGCTTCTCAGCTTCACCACGGCCCGCCTGATGCGGAAAAGGCGGTAGGGCTTGGGTGACACTTTTTTCGGATATGCTGTCATAATAACGGTAAGGGTAACTTCTGCAAAAAACGGGCGCCGGCTCCGGCATGACGGTAAAATAGAAGCCGGCCGAAAGAAGTTATCCTGCGGGGAGGGAGCACACCCTCCCCGCTTCCTTTTGTATAAGAGAGCCGTCAAAATGTGAATTATCTTGCAGGAAGTTATAGTCTGCCGGCACAGTTTTATGCGGATCATCCCCAAGCGCAGCACCCCGAAATCGCTTGAAAAAAGGGCAGCCCTTTGCATCCACCTCGCCCGAAAGCAGCTTTTGCATGGCCGCGCCCGCACAGAGAACGCAAAAAATCCCCGCTGCGGGCCCGATGCGGCCGCGGCGGGGAGGCGGGATCTGTTTGGGACAGCCGTTATTGTCCCTCGCGTTCGGCGCGGCGGGCGGCCTGCTGCTCGGAGATGTGGAACGCCTGTTCCATCACGGGCCAGGCCCACATATCGCACACCACCGCCAGCAGCGCGGGCAGGCCCAGCATCAGCACCAGCGGCAGGAACGGCAGCGGCACGAACAGCAGCAGGCACAGCGTCACCACGATGGTGATGAGGCCGGCCGGCAGCGTGCGCTTTGCGTAACCGAACATGATCAACAGGCTGTTGCGCAGCATGCCGGTGAGCGGCATGTCCAAAAACAGCATCTGCAGCGTGGTGAACAGCCAGCAGATGACAAGCATCAGCACGCTGAACGAAACAAATACAATCAGCAGAATATTCGATTCGGCGGCGGTGAAAAGATAGTACCACGCCGCGATGCATTCCATCGCGAGCAGCGTGCAGAAAAGCATTCCGGCGCGGATGCTCTGCTTCCAGTTGGCCTTCCAGCATTTTTTGAATTCATGCCACAAAAAGCACGGCTCGTCGCGTACGGTTTTCACCGTCAGGCCGTGCAGGCAGGTCATCCCGATGCCAACGAGCATTGCGCACAGCAGAAACAGCACCGCGGCGATGAGCAGCATGCCCAGATATTGCCGGAACAGGACGCCGAACAGAACCACGACGAGCATCGGCAGGCAGCAGAGCAAAAACAGAAAATTCAGCCTGAAAAGATGGCCATAATCGCGAAAGACGATTTCGAAAAAGCGCGCGGCGCCCTTTTTGGGCGGCTGATCCTTGCGCACGCCGGGTCCTTCTCTGGTATACATGTTTGAAAAAAATCCCATAACAACGCTCTTTTCCCCGCAGCGCGGTTTTTGTTTGCCAAGGAGAACAAAAACACGGAATAAAGCCACAGACGTCCGCAGGCGAAAAACCGCGCTGCAATGCCTTCGCCGGTTTCGCCGCTGGCTGTGGCTATTTTTCCCGGATATTATTATAATACTATACAAAAAAGATGCAAAGATGAAAAAAATATGAATTTTGCGCGTTTTTTTGAAAGAAAATCGCCGGCGGAGCGGAAAGCAGGCGGAAGCATCCGCCCCATCCTCTGCGGACGGGGCGGGGAAGGCGCCCATGCCGGACAGGCACCGTGCCGGGTGTGCCGGAGCAGCCGCATCACATGCTTTCCGGCACGGTCACCTTCAGCAGCGTGAGGGCGCTGCAGATCACATTTTTTGCGGCGGTGCACAGCGCGATGCGCGCGGCGCGCACGCCCGGTTCGGCGTCCTTCACACGGCAGGCGTTGTAAAATTTGTGAAAGCGGTTCGCAAGCTCCGTCACATACCGCGTAATGCGCGCGGGGTCGTAGTTTTTTGCGGCGGAGATGATCTCGCCGGGGAAATCCGCGATGTGGCGGATCAGATCTTTTTCCGCGGGCTCGCATAGCAGCGTCAGCGCAGCCGTTTCGGCGCCCTTGAAGGCGATGCCGTCCTCCGCCAGCTTTTTCAGGATGCTGCAGATGCGCGCATGGGCGTACTGCACGTAATAGACGGGGTTTTCGTTGTCCTGCGAAACGGCGAGATCAAGATCGAAATCCATTACGCTGTCCGGCTCGCGCAGGTTGAACAAAAAGCGCGCGGAATCGATGGGCACTTCATCCAACAGCTCCGAAAGGCCGATGGCTTTGCCGGTGCGCTTGCTCATGCGCACGGGCTGGCCGTCCTGCATCAGCCGCACGAACTGCATCAGCACGATATCCAACTTTTCGCCGTCCAGGCCGATGGCGTCCATCGCGCCCTTCATGCGGGCCACATGGCCGTGGTGATCCGCGCCCCATACGTCGATGGCGCGGGAGAAGCCGCGATCGACAAATTTATTGTAGTGGTAGGCGATGTCCGCCGCAAAGTACGTGGGCACGCCGTTCGCGCGCACCAGCACCTCGTCCTTGTCCTCGTCCGTCACCTCGCCGCCCTGGCCCTTGCGCGTCACCTTGTTTCCGCCGTATTTGGCGGCGTACTGCATCGAGCGGTACCAGACGACGCCGTCCTTTACATAGGTTGCGCCGCGCTCGGCAAGCTTGTCCAGTGCGCGCTGCACCGCGCCCGATTCGTGCAGCGTCGTCTCGCTGAACCAGACGTCATAATTCACGCGGTACTTCGCCATGTCGTCCTTCAGGCCCTGCACGTTTTTCGGCAGCGCAAAATCCACCAGTGCGGCCTGCAGCTCCGGGGCGGGCTTTTCCGCCCACGCCGTGCCGTTGGCGTCGGCAAATGCGCGCGCCAATGCGCGGATATCCTCGCCCTGATAGCCGTCCTCGGGGAACGGCACGGCATCCTCGCCCTTGCAGATCTGCAGATAGCGCGCGGCAAGGCTTTTGCCGAATTTTATGATCTGGTTGCCCGCGTCGTTGATCAAAAATTCGCGCGTCACATCGTAGCCTGCCCATTCCAGCGCGGCGGCCAGACAGTCGCCCAATGCGCCGCCGCGGGCGTTGCCCAGATGCATCGGCCCGGTGGGGTTGGCCGAGACGAATTCCACGTTCACGCGCTCGCCCTTGCCGTAGCCGGTGCGGCCGTAGTCGGGCTGCACGTTCGCGGCCAGCACCACCCCGGCGTACCATGCAGGCGAGAGGAACAGATTGATAAAGCCGGGGCCGGCGATCTCCACCTTCGTAAAATGCGTACCGGCAAGGCTGGGCAGATGCGCCGCAATGGCCTCGGCGATTTTGCGCGGCGCCATACCGAACACGCGCGCGCCTGCCATCGCAAGGTTGGAGGCGAGGTCGCCGTTTTTGCTGTCGTTCGGGGCCTCTACGATAAAGGCGGGCAGCTCCTTTTCGGGCAGTGCCCCACTTGCCGCCGCCGCCTCGGCGGCGCGCGTCAAAAGCGCCCGCGCCTCGTCCATCGCGGCCTGTTTCGGATCAAAGCCTGTAAAATCCTGCATATGATCTTGCTCCTGTTCTTCCTGTGCTTTTATTGTTCTTTTGTTTTTGGGGTTGTGTACGGAGGGCGGGGAAACGCTTGTTCTGCCGCCCGGGAAACGCCTCGCTCAGTCGGCGGGCTTGACGGTGATTTTCACGGTGTTGTGGCTGATGGAGGCGGTGTCCATATCCAGCAGGTAGCTGAACTGCACCGTGCCGCCCTTATCGGAGAGGCGGCTTTGAATTTCATCTGCCGCCACGCCCAGACTCACCGAGCCGTAGCCCGTCTCGTAATGGCAGACGTGCCGCCGCCCTTTTTCGATGACAAGCTGGCTGGGCGCGGAGCCGAAGCGCAGCATGCTCACCTTTTGCGAATCTTCCACTTTTACAGTGGTGACGCAGCCGGCATAGCCCGTTGTCTCGGTTTCTTTATAGGTGATGAAAAAGCTGCCGTTGCGCCGCACAAAGCTGCCGCGCGTCATCAGCTTTACCTTGTCGCGCTCGCCGCCCTGCTCCATGGTGCCGCGAATGGTGATGAGATAATCTTCGTTCATAGAGAACCGTCCTTTTTGAAGCTGCCGGACCGGATGGAACGGTGTCGTCAGAAAACAAAAGACCCGCAGGCCTGCGGCTGCGCAGCAGAATGTGCAGCTGTATTTTCTGAAAAAACCGCCCCAAAACTCCGGAGCTTTCTTTATTCAACATTGTATGCGTCCACGCTGATGCGCGTCACGGGGCCGCCCGCGTAGTCGCCCAAAAACCAATCCGAGAGGCGGGCAAAGCTTTCGGTGGAATCGCTCACATAATACTGCGCCGTGCCGCCGGCGCCCTCCCGCAGCAGCCCTGCGGCCGAAAGCGCCTTGCGCGCGGCGTGCGCGGTCTCGCGGCCGGGGTCAATCAGCGTCACGTCCGGGCCCATCAGATCGGCGAGGATCGGCGCGATCAGCGGATAATGCGTGCAGCCGAGGATCAGCGTATCCACGCCCGCCGCCCGGATATCGCGCAGATAATCGCGCGCCACCATCCGCGTGACGGCGTTGTCCGCATTGAAATAGCCGTTTTCCACGAGCGGCACGAACAGCGGGCAGGCTGTGGCCGTGATGTGCGCCGCGGGCAGCAATGCCGCAATGGCCGCGTGGTAGCTGCCGCTCTGCACCGTGGCCGGCGTGCCGATGACGCCGATGCGCCCGGTTTGGGTGGCGCGCACGGCCGCCTCGGCCGCGCTTTGCACCACGCCCGTATAGGGCACGGGCAGCGTATCGGTATACGCTTTCGGCAGCGTGCTGCTTACCGTGCCGCAGGCGGCCATGATGTATTTTACGTTTTGCTCCAGCAGAAACGCGATATCCTGCTTTGCATAACGCACGATGATATCGGCGCCGCGCGTGCCGTAGGGTACGCGCCCCGTATCGCCGAAGTAGATGATGTCCTCGCCGGGCAGAAGGCGGCGCAGCTCGCGCACGGCCGTGAGGCCGCCGAGGCCCGAATCGAATACGCCGATGGGGGCATCGCGCCGGCTTTCAGGCGGCGGGGCGATTTGTTCGCCCGCGCAGCCAGATCCGCCGGGGGATGTGCCGCAACCGGTTTTGGAGGGAGGGGCGCACCGGCCCGCCGCGCAGTTCCATTTGCCGGGGGATGTGCCGCGATCCGGCGCGGGATCACTCACCATCGCCATGCGATTTCGCCGCCCTTTCCAGCGCCAGCGCGATCAGGCGGTCCAGCAGGCCCGCATAGCTCTCGCCCGCCGCGAGCATCAGCTTCGGATACATGCTGATATCCGTGAAGCCCGGCATCGTGTTTGCCTCATTCACCAGCACCTGTCCGGTGCCCTCTTCCACAAAGAAATCCACGCGCGTGAGCCCGCGGCACCCGAGCGCGCGGTAGGCGCGCACGGCGGTCTCCTGCACCTCGCGCAGCTTTTCCTCAGAAAGGCGCGCAGGGATGGCCACGCGGCTGGTGCCGCTGATGTATTTATCGTCGTAGGTGTAAAATTCGTCGCTGGCCAGCACCTCGCCCGGCAGCGTGGAGGCGACATCGTCGTTGCCGCGCACCGCGCATTCCACCTCCTGCCCGCGCACGAAGCGTTCGAAGATGACGCGGGAATCGTGCTGCAGCGCCAGCGCCACGGCCTGGCGGAGCGCTTCGGCGTCCTTCGCCTTGGAGACGCCCACGCTGGAGCCCGCGTTGGAGGGCTTTACGAACACGGGCCAGCCCAGCCGCTGTTCCACGCGCGCGATGATGGCGTCCAGCTGCGGCAGCTCCCATGCTTCCATGCTGTCCCACGCGCAGCGGGGAATGCCGGCCGCATCCAGCACGCGGTTTGCGGTGATCTTATCCATGCACACTGCGCTGCCCAGCACGCCGCAGCCCACATAGGGCAGGCCGGCAAGCTCCAAAAGGCCCTGAATGGTGCCGTCCTCGCCGTTTTTGCCGTGCAGCACGGGGAATACCACGTCCACCGGGATGGTTCGGCAGGCGCCGCCCTCGAATACCGTCAGCCCCGCCTGCTCCAGACCCGGGCAGATGGAGACGGGTAGGTTGCCGGGGTGCTGTTCCCACGCGCCGGAGAGGATCTCCTCCACCGGGCCGGCATACAGATACCAGCGCCCCTCTTTGGTGATGCCCACGGGCAGGATCTCGTAGCGATTGGTGTTTAAATTGCGCAGCACGCTGGCTGTGCTCATTCTGGAAACCTCGTGCTCACTGGACGCGCCGCCAAACAGAACGGCGACCTTGCATTTTGTACTGTTTTCCATCGGTACTTTCCCCTTTCGCGCGCAAAGAGCTTCGCGCGGTGCTGTGCGGATCATTCCAGGGCAAAGCGGCAGGCGGTTTCGGCAGCCCACCGGAGAGCCGGTTAAGGGGCCAAACGAAAGACCGGACAAAAGGCCAAACGAAGGGCAAGGCCCTGTCAAAAACCACCGGCGGCGTTTTGCGCAAAGAACGATTCTGTATCATATCCCGGGTTGCAGGCCGGGCGGGCTGGCCGGCCGCGCAAGGAACGCGCGGCCGGCACTTCCCCGCGGGAGGATGCGGGATCGCCGGTACGCTTCCCGGAGCTTCCCCATCTATATGCGGAAAATCACCCATTTTATGTTTTACCGTCGTACCTATTATATATATCACAAATATTGGGTTTTGTCTACAAATTCCGCCGCGCCGGAAGGGGAAAGCGCGCGGAAAATTCCTGCGATTTTCAAAAAAGGCGGCCCGGCGGCTGGAAATCGCCCCAAAATCGTTTGAAAAACCCCGAAAAGCGCGAAAAAAAGCTTGACATTCGGCGGCCTGTCCGATATAATAATTAACGCACTACTTTTTGTGGTGTGTTTGTGGCGGTATAGCTCAGTTGGCTAGAGCATTCGGTTCATACCCGAAGTGTCACCGGTTCGAATCCAGTTACCGCTACCACATACAGGGTTTTGCTGAAAGTTGCGAGGTATCTGCTGCAATCGCGGCGGGTGTGAAGCTTCGGCAATATTCAGCAAAACCCTGTATATATGGCCCGATGGTCAAGCGGCTAAGACATCGCCCTTTCACGGCGGTAACCCGGGTTCGATTCCCGGTCGGGTCACCACACAGAGCAAATCCGAACCCTTTGCCGGTTGGCGAGGGGTTCGGATTTTGTGTTATATGGGAAACATCCCACTGAAACCTTTGCAACGCTGTTCCATTGATCCTAACTTCCCGAAAAATCAACCAACAAGAATAAGAACCGCAATGAACAAGGCAAGAACTCGAAAAAAGATTGCGAAAAAGCATGAAAAAAGGAGTATTTTTCATTGACTTTTTTGC
>JAAVHN010000032.1 GCA_014799685.1 Subdoligranulum sp.
CGGGGCCTCCGGGACGGGGGCCGGCCGGGCGTCCGCCCCAGCCGCCGGGGGGTGGGGGCGGCGGAGGCGGCGGTCTGCGGCGTCTGCTCAGCGCGCTGCCCCAGAAGAAGCCGCGCCCAAACGAGGAGCGGCGCGGGTAGGCCGGTGTCGGATCGTAATAGGTTCTGCGCCGGCGCGGCGCCGTAAAAATGCTGATGAGAACGATCACGATCACCAAAAAGACGATCAGACCGATGACCATGCCAAAGACGCGGCTGCCGTATTCCCCGCCCGACGTGTGCGCAGGGGCCGTTGCGGGCGCGGGCGCAGGCGTGGGCGCAGGCGTCACGGCATTGCCCGTGCCCGCCGCCGCGCCGCCGGCCGTGCCGGTGCTGCCGGTGTAGTCATAGATCTCGCACACGGCGTCGTACAGCGACGCAAACGTCTTGCGCACGCCCGCATCGTAATTTTTTGCGGCAAAATCCGGCTCCAGATCCTCCTGCAAAATGCGGCTGAGCGTGGTGGTGGGCAGCAGCGTTTCCAGCCCGCTGCCCTGGATGCACTGATAATCGTCGTCGTCGATGGAGAGCAGCAGCAAAACGCCGTTGTTCTTTTCGGCGCTGCCGATGCCCCAGGTGTTGGCGATATCGTAGGCATACTGCGACATCGAGGCGCCGCCCGTGCTCTGCACCACCGTCACCACGATCTGTGCGCCCGTGGCGTCACATAAGCCGTCGTTTTTGTCTACGATCTCATTTTTCGTAGCGTCCGAAAGCACGCCCGCGTAGTCGTTGACATAAAAATCAGAGGTGGGGTCCGGCACCGATGCCGCGAAGGCCGTAAACGTGCCCGCCGCGGCCGAAACCGTCAGCAGCAGCGCCGTCAGCAGCGCCAATGCGCCCCATCGTCTGTGAAGCTGTTTCATGGGCAGCTCCTTTCTGATCCGAAAGCCGGATCAATCAAATTGAATCCCAATTCGGTTTCGTATTGCCTGGGGGATATGCCCACCAAAATTTGCATTGCCTGGGGGATATGCCCCTCCCAAAAGCGCTGATCTGTTTTTTGAAATTTTGCCTCCGGCAAACCGGAACCGAATGGAAAAAATGGATGCCTTTATGCGGAAAATTGTTCTGCCCGCGCGCCCGCCAGGGCGGAGACAAGCGACGCCGGAAAGCCGGAGAGCTTTTTCTGCGCGGCGCGCGCCTGTTCATTGTACGCGGGCGCGGCGCGGTCGATGATATCGCCCCGGCTCAGGAATTCCGACCACTGCGTTTGCAGCACGCTGCCCTTTTCGTCGCCGATGACTTTGCGCGTCTCCTCGTACAGCATGCCGATGGAAGCAGTGAGCTCCGCGTTCGCCCGGCAGGCGCCGGCAGGGCCGTCTGCGGCCTCCAGCATTTCGAGCGCTTTGCGCGCGGCCTCGACGGACGGCGCGTTTTCGCCCAGGGCGGAGGCGCCCACCTCTACGATGCTCTGTGCCGCGGCGGCGCGCAGGGCAAGGTCGCCTGCGATGATGTCGGCGTAGTCATCCTGCAAATCGCGCGCCACGCCGCGCGCCTTCATGCCGCCGATGCCAAACACGCCGAGTAAAACGGCCACGACCAGAACAATCGCCGCAAGACGGCGGTTTTCTTTCCAGTTTTCCATGTGTTCAGCCCCTTTCCATGGCTTTGCAGCAAAAATTTTGCGTTTCACGAATGGTCATTGCATCGCAATGATTTGCGGCACAATGGTAAAAGAGCGTTTTCTGAAGTGCATCGGGAAAAGCCCGGGCCGCGAACCCTGCCCTGGGGAATTACGGCGGAGAGATCCGCACCGCAGTGTTTTGGAGAAAAAGCAAAATCAAACGCCCTGTTTTGAAAGCGGCTTATTTCGCAATCTCCAGCAGCTTTGCCTTCAGCTCGCCCTCGATGCGGCCCAGTTCGGTCTCGGCGGCGGCGCGCTTCTCGCGGCCCTCGTTCTGGATCTTTACCACCTCGTCGAGCGTTTCGATCAGGCTGCGGTTGGTCTGCTGCAGCGTCTCGATATCCACGATGCCGCGCTCGGATTCCTTTGCGGCTTCGATGGTGCCCTGCTTGAGTGCGGCGGCGTTCTTGCGCAGCAGCTCGTTCGTCATATCGGTGACGGCGCGCTGCGCCTCGATGGCCTGCTGCGAGTGCGCCAGGCCCAGCGCCAGCACCATCTGGCTCTTCCACAGCGGAATCGTGTTGACGATGGAGGTTTGGATTTTTTCCGCCATCATCGTATCATTCGATTGGATCAGGCGGATCTGCGGCGACATCTGCACGGAGATATTGCGCGTCAGCTCCAGATCGTACAGCTTT
Source organism: Subdoligranulum sp. (assembly GCA_014799685.1). GTDB lineage: Bacteria > Bacillota > Clostridia > Oscillospirales > Ruminococcaceae > Ruthenibacterium. The sequence goes on from JAAVHN010000032.1 coordinate 2,304, forward strand.
TTCTCAAAGCGCGTGCACATATCGTCGAGATCCTTCGCGGCCTGCGCGTCCTCGGGCAGGCCGGACTGCTTCGCCTTGGCCACCAGGGCGGGCAGCTCGTTCGCGCGCACGTCGGCCAGGCGCTTTTTGCCGGCCAGGATATACATCGTCAGCTCTTTAAAATAGGTGAGATTCATCTCGTACATTTTGTCGAGCATCGCGATGTCCTTCAAAAGCTGTACCTGATGGCCCTCCAGCATGGCTTCGATCTTATCGACGTTCGTTTCCACCTTGGCGTACTTCGCCTTGAAGGCCTCCAGCGAATTGCCCGTCTTTTTGAACCAGCCCTTGATGCCCTTGGGGGCCTCTTCGGTGGCGTCGAAGTTCTTCAGCTGCATCACGAGGCTCGTGACCATCTCGCCCACTTCGCCCATGTCCTTGGTGCGGATGTTTTCCAGCGTGCTGGTGGAGAAATCGGCCACCTTTTTCTGGCTGGCCGCGCCGTATTGCAGTACCACGGCGGAATTGCGCAGGTCGATCTTCTCGGCAAATTCATCCACGATTTTCTTTTCCTCGGGCGAAAGGCCGGAATCCAGCGGCTCCGGCTCGGCGGCAGGCTTCGCCTCCTCTGCGGGCGCGGGGGTAGGATCCAGCGTCAGGGTGGGAACGGCCGGCGCGGCGGCGAGGTCCGGCTCCAGCGTCAGGGTGGGCATCACTTGTTTTTCTTCCATGGTCATGTTCTCCTTTGTTGATAATATCAGGCCGCGCGGGCCCGGGGAAATACAGGGGAAAATCGGGGAGGGGCAGGCTTTTGCCGGAGATTTGTACCAAAAGGGCAAAAGGGAAACATGGTTTTGCGGGGCGCGGATGCAGCAAAAGCATACAAAAATGCGGTTTCGCCCGCGAACGGCGCAAGTTTACAGCTTCAGCTGCAGCGTTCCGCCGGCGCCGTCGCCGCCCAGCATGCCCTCCANTACGGTGATGTCGGATGAGACGTCCAGCACCTCGCCCGCAAACAGCGCATCCAGCTGGGCTTCGAATGCGGCGGCGATCGTGCCGGCGTTTTGCTCCACCTGGGCCGTCAGGCTTCTGGCNTTCTCGCCGCCCGCACCGCTGGCGGAAAGATCGGCGTAGGTCGTGAGGACCTTCACGGCGGTGGGCAGGTAATAGGTGACGAATTTGCGGATCCCGCGCCCCTTTTCCGGATGGGCGCGCACCTCGCGCAGAATGNATGCGCCGGCTTTTTCCATGCGCTCGATCTGCGCCGAGAGCGCGGCNTCCGGGATGCGCGCGTTCAAATCGCGCAGAGCGTCCAGATCNCGCTGTGCCTGTGTGAGCGCCTCNTCCAGNGCGGCCTCGCCCGTCGCNAACGGCTCGGNCGGTGCGGGCACCANCACNACGCGCGGCGGNATGCGCTTTTTNGCAAGCGCATACGCGCCCAGNGCAAGNGCGCTGACNATGAGCAAATCGGAAAGCCGGTAGACGGAAAAAATGCACGAGCCGACCAAAAACACACCTGCCGCAATGTAGAGCGGCAGCGCGGAGGGGATCTTCTTTTCCACCATTTTTTCGGCCATTGCAACGCCTCCTTGATCGGGATCCGCGGGGTTTTCTGTTTTATCCGGCGCACCCGGGCTGCCGGCGCGGCGCGCGGTGCGCCACCGGACGGCACAAAAACCCCAATTTATCAGTATACTTCTATCATACACAAAATGGGTGCAAAATGCAAGAAAAACCGTCCGCGGCCGCACACAAATGCGCGCGGCTGCGGACGGCGGTAAAACAAACCAGGATCGGGCAGATCAAACGCCCAAAAGAAAGCAAGCCTTATGGCAAATCGAAAAGAAAGAGCTACGGCTCAAACGGCTCGATCTCCGGCAGATTCAGGCCGAACACATCGCCCAGCTCCTGCACAAGGGCGGGATAATCCTCGTCCTGCTGCTCCAGAAGATAGGTGATGCGCGCCGTATAACAATGGCCGTTTACCGGTTCATCCGCATAGAACAGGCACATACGCAGCAGGGTGCCGTTTTCTTCAAAATAGAAAACCTGCTTTACAGCGATGCCGTACTCCTCGTTAAACTCGGTTTCAAAGATGCCGTCCTCGTAGAGATCGGCGCCCGAGGCGACAAACGCATCATACATCACCTCTACGGCGTCCCGAGCATCGCCCTCGGACGGCAGGATGGTGACGTCCACCTGCATGCCGTGCGCAGCGGCGGTGATCGTGCCGCCGTCCTCGGAGTAGACCGGTGCATCACAGTAGGGGACAAAGGCCTCCACATACATGTTTTCGCCGAAGGTCTCGGCAGGAACGGGCAGGTAGCCTACGCCGAGAGTTTCGTATCCGTATTCTTTGGCCAGATGGAACAGCAATTGATAGTTATCCGGTGTGATCTCGATCGTACCGGGCTGGGTATCTTTGTTGGGCGCATCCTCATCGGGCGCATCCGTGTCCAAAGCGGGATCGCCGGCGGACGGGGATGCGGCGGAGTATGTGTCGGGCTCGGAGGCGCTCCAGCGGGGCCGGTCCTCCTCCTTCGGGCGGCTGCGCGAGGCCTGGGTGATGTCCACGGCGATGAAAAGGCCGATAAAAAGCAGGGCGATGGCCAGTGAGACGATCGTGCTGCGCCAGAGGAAGGGAACAGGGCGCTCGGACGGCTGATAGCCGGGCGCGGGCGAAAAGCCCGGATAGCTTTTGTGAATGGTGAGCTTGCGGCGCTTGCCGTTATTGGCGACATAGGAGATCTTCCATCCCCACCGCGTCTCCTTCAGCACGACGGCTTCCGCCAAGGGCATCGCGATGAGCATGTCGAACGAGCCGAACGGGTTGCCCCGCGTGGATTCCATTTGCATGGATTCGACCCGCGAGGTTTCGATGGCCGTGATCAGATACTGGACGGACATTTTCGCGCGCTGCTGCTCTTCCGGCGAGAGCTTGTGCCAGCGCACGCCTGTCAGGGTGATGTGGCTGTTTGTAAAATGGTAGCCCGGCTGCCTGTTCAGCTGCTCTAAGTTGATGCGCCAGAGCGTCCCGTTCATGCGCGCATACAGGATCATGGTATCGGGCACATACATGAATGCGCTGAGGTAGGGGAAAAACGCGCATACAAACAAAACGATGCCGCCCAGGATCGGGGTGACATACGGGGAGTCTGTGGCGCAGCCGACGACAAAGGACACAAAGCCGGTTACAAAGTAAAACAGCGCCAGGCCGAGCCCGCCGTAGCGGGGCTTTGCCGTCATGTGCCGGTCGGGCGGGTAAAACTCTATATTGGCCTGCGGGGCCTGCGCTTGTCCCTCCCGTGCCGGTGCGGCGGGTGTGCCCGCACTTTCTCCCAAAGCCGGCTGCGCATTGCCCGCACCCGCCGCCGGGATACCGCCTGCCGGTACGCCGCCCGCACCCGCCGCCGGGATATTGCCCGCCGGCCCAGGCTGTATGACGCCGTCGGGCGTGTTCTGTTCGGGGAAGTACTGCGGCAGGGGCTTGATCGTGCTGTTGCGGATGGTGGGGAGCGCGCCGAGCAGCGTGAATAAGTACAGCAGCGCCAGATTGCCCCAGAAGACGCCCTGGTTGAGCATGCCGTACCGCAGCAGCCGCGGGATCGAGACAAACGCAGCGGAGAAGGACATCCCGGCCTCACGCATCAGCTCGATCGTAATGTCCAGATGGTGCGCAAGATACGTCATGATCAGGATGACCACGCCGGAGATGACCGCGCCCTTTTTGCTGAGCGTTCCGGCCAGCTTTTCGTAGCCCTTCAGCGCGCACACGGCCATCACAAGGCCGGAGATCGAGGCGACGAAATTCAGCTGGCTGAGCAGAATGATGCACACGACGCCCGCCAGTGAACCGAGCAGCGCACCCAGTACCCCGGTCGCCGCGTTTTCCTGTTTGGGCTCCTGTTCGAATGTGGGATCGTACTCGTAATTCATAGATTCCGCTCCTTTCGTGCCCACCGTTTGCTGGGGCAAATATGTTTTGGTTTTATTTTTATGGATGGTTTATTGATGAGACGGATCCGGTAAACGCGGCGGCTGACGTGTTTCCTGATGTGCCGCCGGGAAAAAGCGGCGGCTGATGTGGTTATCCGACGCGCCGCAGCCAAAATCCGGCTCCACATAAAATAAAAACGCCGAGAAACGTTGATTTCTCGGCGTTTTTCTGGAGCGGATTACGAGGCTCGAACTCGCCACCTTCTGCTTGGGAAGCAGACGCTCTACCGGATGAGCTAAATCCGCACATAGAAAGCGCGCCATCCGCGCGGGGCGCGAGAATGGAACAACCACTATTTTACCCGCTGCACGCGCATTTGTCAAGCCTCGTGAAGAATTTTTCGGTGCGGTTTTCGGTGCGGCAGAAAATGCTGCCGGAAGAAAAGGAAAAACAAGGCCGCCGCACATGGATTCCTTTCTCCCTGTGCAGCAGCCCTGCTTCTTTTACCTGTATTTATGAATCGGGGATAGCAGTGTTTTGATCCCACTCTGAATGCCCGCAGGCCTTCAAGTGGATTTTTATCATTTCTTCAAGCCACATAAGCTGTTTATCTGTTAGCGGTTGCATAAGATCCAACATTTGATTCCGGTTCGGGTCGCAAGTGCAACCAAATAAAATATAGTCAGAACTCACTTGCAGCGCCTGTGACAGCCTGATGGATACTTTCTTCACGCATTCCTTTGTGGCCACGTTCCACGCAAGCGATATATTGTTGAGACATATTCGCACGTTCCGCAAGCTGATCTTGCGTCAACCCCAGATGCTTTCTTCGAGATTGCACGCGCCGGCCGATATCTTTAATCAGTGCGTTATCCTTTGCAGGCAACAATATCGTCTGCAAGCAACATTCTGTACCTCATACAGGAATTACGGCAGTGGCTGATACGCGATGATGAAAGAATGACAGATGCGCATCATTCTGTACCCTGACAAACAGCCCCGTTCTTTTTGGCAATATCCTGTGCATTCCTGCCGGAGGCAAAAAAAGACCGCTTTGGAGAGGGAAAGATCCCAATTCCAAAGCGGTCTTTTCAATTGCAAAAGAAATTCCGGTCAGATCCGATCAGGCAACCAGGAAGAACTTGATCAGGAACAGCGCGCTGATCACATACGTGAGCACCGAGACGTCCTTCGCCTTGCCGGTGAAGACCTTCAGAACAGTGTAGGTGATGAGGCCGATGCCGATGGCGTGGCCGATGGAGCCGGAAACCGGCATCGCGATCAGCATCAGCGCCACGGGGACGACCTGCGCCTTATCCTCAAAGTTTACGTTCTTCAGGCCGCTCAGCATCAGAATGCCGACATAGATGAGCGCGGCCGAGGTGGCGGCGGCAGGGATAAGGGCTGCAACGGGCGCGATGAACATGCACAGCAGGAACAGGATGCCCGTGGTGAGCGCGGTGAGGCCCGTGCGGCCGCCCGCTTCCACACCGGCGGCGGATTCCACAAACGTGGTGACGGTGGAGGTGCCCGTGCAGGCGCCCGCGACGGTGCCCACGGCGTCGGCCAGCAGGGCTTCTTTCATGTTGGGCATTTTGCCGTCCTTATCCACCATGCCGGCACGGGAGGCAGTGCCCACCAGCGTGCCGATGGTATCGAACATATCGATCATGCAGAAGGTAATAATCAGCGTAATGGCCGTGAACCAGCCGATGCTGATAAAGCCGGAGAAGTTGAATTTGAACAGCGTCGTCTCGGCCATATCGCCGAAGGGCGGCAGGAAAGACGCCGTCGCAAGGGACGCGAACGGATTGGTGCCGAGGAACAGCGCCGAGCCCGCCCAGTAGATGACGGACGCAACCAGCATGCCGAGCAGCACCGAGCCGCGCACGCCCTTGTGATCCAGAATCAGGATGGCGAACAGGCCCAGGAACATGGTGACGACGGTGAGCACCATCGCGCCGTAGCCGGAGCCCATGCTCGTTTTCGCAACGCTCGGCGTCAGCGCGCCGAAGAAATCACGCATGGCGTAGAACGGGCCGCCCGTCTCTGAATAAATGCCCGCGTTGGAGCCGAAGCCGATGTTCATCAGCATCAGGCCGATGGCCGGCGCGATGCCCAGGCGCACGCCGAGCGGGATGGCGTCCACGATCTTTTCGCGGATGCTGAGCGCGGAGAGCACGACGAAGACGACGCCCTCCACCAGAATGATGACAAGCGCGGACTGGAACGACGCTACATAGCTCATGCCCGTGAGCGCCGCGATGTTGGCCACAACTACCGCAAAAAAGCTGTTCAGGCCCATGCCCGGCGCCATCGCAAAGGGCTTGTTTGCCACGAACGCCATCACGAACATGCCGATGGCGGAAGCGATGCAGGTGGCGAGGAACACGCCGTTCCACAGTGCCGAGCCAACGTCAAAGCCCGTCAGCAGGTTGGGGTTCAGGGCGATGATGTACGCCATCGTCATGAACGTGGACAGGCCCGCGATGATCTCGGTTTTGACGTCGGTGCCGTTTTCTTTCAGATGAAAGAGTTTTTCCATGATCTTCCTCCTCATAAATGTATGGTATCAATTTGGATACCTGTCTGCAAAACGGGACGTTCCCGTCTGCGGCAAAAGAAAAAGACGGGCCTTGAAGCGGTTTCGGCGGAAAACAGGGCAAGCCCTTTGTTTTCCGATTCCACCGCCCCTCTCCCCGTCCGCTGTGCGCAAAACAGCAAAAGCCGCAGGCCGTTTTCGTAAAGAAAGGCTTGTCCGCGGCGGTAACTGTCTGCTTCAATAGTCGGACGGTTTGACGGCTGCCCGGTAGAAACTGCCGGCCCGTATTGCAAAAGCGGAGAACAGCAGGTGTTTTCCGCCGGCGGACAAAACCCGCCGCCCATGCCGACATTATATTGAAACATATTTCATGGATGGCTGTGATAGATGGCTGTGAAGAAAAATACATTTTTATTGTATCGGAAACCCAGAGGAAAAGCAAGGTGCAGATTCGCCGATTTTTTTACCTTTTTTGCGGAAGGTTTGAGTAAAACAGTAGAAAACGAAAGTTTCGGCGCGGTTTGTGCGTCTAATGCACAGAAAATCCCCAAAAGGGGAAAAGCGCGCCGCCCCGCCCGGGCCTGCCCGGGCGCGCGCGGGGGAGATTGGGGCAGAAGCTTGCCGAAAAACGCCGGAAAATGTCAAAATTTCTCTAAACAGAACAAATTTAGGCTTTGTAAAATGAAAGAAAATATGCTATACTGATAGCACAGTCAAAACAGCGGCGGGCCGCGGCGGATTTTGGCCGGAAAGGCCGGATGAAAAAACGGCGGGCTGCTGCTTTGAACGATAGAGAAAATGCCGCGCACCGCGCGGCGGAAAGGCAGGGAAATAAGATGGTTTTTACTGTGAATTCGATCCTCTGGCTGATGCTGCTGATCGCGCTGATTGTATTTGAGGCGGTAACGGTGAACCTTGTTTCCATCTGGTTTGCCGTGGGCGCGGCATCCGCGTTTGTCACGTCGGCATTTACCGATTCCGGCAAGGTGCAGTTCATCGTGTTTGTGCTTGTCAGCGTTGTGGCGCTGCTCATCACGCGGCCGCTTGCAAGGCGCTATCAGAAGGAGCGCGGCGAATCCACCAATGTGGGGCGCAACGTCGGCCGCAAGGGGCAGGTGCTGGTGGAAATCTCGCCCAATGTGCCCGGCCGCGTGCGTCTGGACGGTGTGGATTGGATGGCGCGCAGCGAGACGCCGATCGCGGACGGAACGCTGTGCGAGGTGCTGGCCGTGGAGGGCGCGTCGCTGGTGGTGCGCCCCGTGGCCGTGGAAGAAGCCGAGACGGCGCAGGCCTGAGTTTTTTGCAGGAAGCCGCGCCGGGCTTTTGCGGGCTGCTGTCCCAAAGGGGATTTTTCCGCGCAGCCATGGTTCGGCCGGGTTCAAATATTGAAGGAGGAATTTGACAATGCTTATCCCGATTCTGGTTATTCTTGGCGTTGTGATTGTAATTGCCGCGATCATTGCGGCTGCGAACATCGCCATTGTGCCGCAGGCATATTCCTATGTGGTTGAGCGCTTCGGCGTTTTCGATACCATTTGGGATGCCGGCGTCCATTTCAAGATGCCGTTCGTCACGCGCATCGCGAAAAAGGTTTCGCTGAAGGAGCAGGTGGTGGATTTCAAGCCGCAGCCTGTGATCACGCGCGATAATGTCACGATGCAGATCGACACCGTCGTGTTCTTCCAGATCACCGACGCGAAGCTGTTCACCTATGGCGTTGAGCGTCCGCTGTCCGCCATCGAGAACCTGTGCGCCACCACGCTGCGCAACATCATCGGCGATATGGAGCTGGACCACACGCTCACCAGCCGCGACACCATCAACACCAAGATCACGGCCATTCTGGACGAGGCCACCGACAAGTGGGGCATCAAGGTGAACCGTGTTGAGGTGAAGAACATCATCCCGCCAGCCGAGATTCAGGACGCGATGGAGAAGCAGATGAAGGCCGAGCGCCAGCGCCGCGAGAGCATCCTGCGCGCCGAGGGCGAAAAGCGCAGCGCCATCCTCGTGGCCGAGGGCGAAAAGGAGAGCGCCATCCTGCGCGCCGATGCTGTGCGCGAGCAGCGCATCCGTGAGGCGCAGGGCGAGGCGCAGGCCATTCTGGAAGTGCAGAAGGCACTTGCCGACTCTATCCGCCTGCTGAACGAGGCTTCCCCGAACGACAAGGTGCTTGCCCTGAAGGGGCTGGAGGCCCTGCAGAAGGTGGCCGACGGCAAGGCGACGAAGCTGATTATCCCCAGCGAGATCCAGAACATCACCGGCCTGCTGGCCGCCGCGAAGGAGACGCTGAACTAAAAGGGCGCCGGGCCTTTACGCAAAACAGCACAGGGCGCGGTGTGGTACACCGCGCCCTTTTTGCAGCCGTTTTTCATCTTATTCAAATCCAAAAGGAGGGCCATTATGTATCCGTTTCTGATCACACTTGCCGTCATTGCTTTGCTCATCATCCTGTTGTTCGCCTCGGGCTATGTAAAGGCGTCGCCCGATACGGCCTACATCATCTCCGGCCTGCGCCGCACCCCGAAGGTGCTCATCGGCAAGGCCGGCATCAAGATCCCGTTCTTTGAGAAAAAGGATGAGCTGAGTTTGCAGCTGATTCCCATCGACGTGAAGACGTCCAGCGCCGTGCCGACGGCGGATTACATCAATATTAAAGTAGATGCCGCCGTCAACGTGAAAATCAGCGATACGCCAAAGCTGTTGAATCTGGCCGCGCAGAACTTTTTGAACCGCAAGGTGGACTACATCGCCAGTGTCGCGCGCGAGGTGCTGGAGGGCAACATGCGCGAGATCGTCGGCAAGATGGAGCTGCAGGAGATGGTATCCGACCGGCAGAAGTTTGCGAACCTTGTGAAAGAGAACGCCGAGCCCGACCTCGCCGCGATGGGTCTTGATATCGTCAGCTTCAACGTGCAGAATTTCGTGGATGACAGCGCCGTGATCGAGAATCTTGGCGTGGACAACATCGTCAAGATCCAGAAGAATGCCGCCATCTCCCGCGCCGTGAGCGAAAAGGAGATCGCCCGCGCCCGCGCCATTGCCCAGAAGGAAGCCAACGACGCCGAGGTGGCCGCCGCGCAGGAGATCGCCGAAAAGAAGACGGAGCTTGCCATCCGCCAGGCCGAGTTGCAGAAGGCCAGCGACACCAAGCGCGCCGAGGCCGACGCAGCCTACCGCATTCAGGAGGAGCAGCAGCGCAAATCCATCGAGATCACCTCTGCCGAGGCCAACATCGCAAAGCAGGAAAAAGAGATCCTGCTCAAGCAGAAGGAAGCCGAGGTTATGGAGCAATCGCTGGACGCGCAGGTGAAGAAAAAGGCCGAGGCCGAGCGCTTTGCGCGCCAGCAGAAGGCGGACGCCGACCTGTACGAGCGCCAGCGCGAGGCGGAAGCCCAAAAGTACGAGCAGGAGCAGCAGGCCGAAGCCATGAAGGTGCAGGCCGAAGCAGAAAAGTTTGCCCGCGCGCAGGAGGCCGAGGGCATCCGCGCCAAGGGCCTTGCCGAAGCCGAGGCCATCCGCGCCAAGGCTGTGGCCGAGGCCGAGGGCATCGAGAAGAAGGCCGAGGCCATGACGAAGATGGGCAAGGCCGCCGTGCTGGAGATGTACTTCAACGCCCTGCCGGACGTGGTGAAGAACGCCGCCGAGCCGCTGAGCAAGGTGGATAAGATCACGATGTACGGCGACGGCAATGGCGCGAAGCTGACGCGTGACATCATGCAGACCGTCACGCAGGTGACGGACGGGCTGCGCGACAGCACCGGCGTCGATCTGCAGAGCGTGCTGTCCGGCTTTTTGGGCGGCAAGCTGGCGGACGCGGGGGCGGAGAGTGCGGCAAAGGCTGAAGGCTGAGAAACCTTATCATGTAAAAATTACTGTATCATAGGATGCAAACAGTCCCCAGCAGATTTTCTGCCGGGGACTGCGATTTTCGAAGGTGATCATTTAAATATAGAAAGGCCGTTTTCTGACGCTTTGTTGCTTTTACCTTCGATACGATTGGGGACTGTCGGTCAGTCCGATCAAATAATCCGCAGAGAGATCGTAGAATTTGCACAATAAAGTCAGATCCTCGATTTTTAGTTCCGCCCTTCCGGCTTCTATATGATTATAGCCCTGTTGCGATTTGTTCAGCAGTTTGCCAACCTGCGCCTGCGTATAGTCGTGATCCTCCCGGACATTTCTGATCCGTGTGCGATAATCCATTCCAATACCCACCTTCAATATCTGTACCGCTATCATACAGACCTCAATCTTTGAGTATTGACAAATACTCAAAGATTGAGTAAAATGTTTATTGAAAGATGTGATAAGGGCAAAAAACGATAAAACCATACCTTTTAGGATGGTTTTTATTCTACGGGGCAACGGAAACGTCCTTGACAAAAAGCACACGTTCAAAGGGCGTGAGCAGCCCTCTGAAAACAAGTGCCTTCAGGGCTGTGGCGGCAATCCTTTGATTACGCATTTAGGGTATGCCACATATCCGCCGGACTCGAAAATCAATTTGGTCAGTAACCACTAAAAAATATTTGGTGCCAAGCGAACAATGGAGCATACCTTTTTGAAAACTGTAAATTTATTGGGAGGAATTAGTATGAAAAAAGTAATGGCCGCTATATTGTTGCCTATGTTGCTGTTTTTAGTGACTGCTTGCAGTCAGATGACAGTGGTTAGCCCACCTGCACCGGTTACCAGTACCCTTCCAGCTGCTGACGGGGTACCCGCTGATGATGCGTCTGCTGAAGATATACCTGCGACACCCGATTCATCCTTGGTGCCGGTTTCTGAAGATGAGACGTTTCAGGAAGAAAATCGCTCAGAAATCATTATGGGAACAGCTGTTCTCAGCGATAAATACTATTTTAGGATCTATGCAATTGATCCTGATACAGGAGAATCACGGGTTGTTTCTACGTTTAACATACCGAAATCAATAATATCAAGAGAAGACGGATCGGAATGGCGGCCAATCCCAATGCTTCTTCTCGATTTCAATTCTCATCTGCCATTGAGGGAAATATTTTCCAAAGACTATAAATATGTAGCTTCAACCATTTATTCACCAGAAACGGGTGAGTGGCGTGCCGGGCTTTTTAAGGATGGTGAAGATATGTATTATGCTGATGTTACACAATTGACAGGTGCGGTAGGCAGTGACTTTGACGCCCCACCTATGCAAATCGCTCTTGGCTTTGCTGATAATAATCAGTTCATCTATGCCGACGCAAATGCCAGCGCAAATAATTCCTCCATTGGTTATGTTCCGGACGAATGGACGCCCTATCAAGTTGAGGTTTTTGATGTCAATAATGTCGGTTCATCGCAACCATATGATGAAATCAATGACTTTTTATTAAGGGAGGATGACTGGAATTGGATGGAAAAATATTGGGAATTGACGAACTTGATTGACGAAACACATTACCTTATCAATTATCCGGAGGCTTCAACAAGCCTAGATAATGGAGTTTACCGAATTGAGAGATGGGGTGTTCGAATTTTTGACACGGTAACGCAGGAACTGAATTCCTTCATTCCCGGTGAATCAAGGTCAAACTGGAGCGGTGTCATAAGCCCTGATAAGGAATCGGTTGCGTTTTTGTCAGCTCCAGCAAATGGTACGGGTAATGCGGCCCTATATATAACATCTGTGGATGGTGGAGAACCTGTAAAAATATTGGATGAGGTCACAGCGGGACGTAGCCTTCATGGAAATGTTTGGACAAGGCCGAATAGTCAAAATGTAGTGGAAACTAAAGTGAGTTTTTTGCTTGAATGGAGAGAGGCTTCCTAATAAGTTATTCTGAACAAAGTATTTACATGGAATCCTAAAAGGAGACTTATTCGTATAGTAAATGGGCTGGAACTGAATCTGAATATGCTTTGCAATTTTTCTCGTTTTAATCAGGCGATACAAATCTCGGACTTCATTCACAATAGCGTTTTCTTATTATGCTCAAGTGTCTGCTTGCCCCCAAATATCTTTTACGAGTTACCGCCCCAAATTGGTTTCCGTGGCTGCCGGGTTTGTTTGGGGACATGAAAATCGCCTTGGCTCACAAAGTGGGTATACTTTGTGAGCCAAGGCGATTTGTATATTTCCAAACGCTCCCGGCGGTGTTCCAACGGAAGATTTGTAGCATAGGAACTGCGAGAACGCTACACAAATCCGGCGGAACATCATCCACAGGCGCAAACCTCACGGCTTCGTCGCAACCAGATAGCCGAAAGGCGGCACCTCGGCCTCGCGGCCCAGCATGATGACGCGCGCGGGCTCGGCGGTGCGGTTTACGCAGATGGAGGCGACGGCGGTTTCGGCACGGCGCTCGTAGCACAGCACGCCGCCGGACGCGGCCGCAATAGCGAGCGTCCCGTTTTCAAAAGCAGGGCAGCGTTTGCGCAGCGCGGCCATCTCCTGAATCACGGGGCGCACGCGGTCCTCGGTGCTGTCCCAGTTGAAATAGGCGCGGTTGAATGGGTCTTTGTAGCCCTGCATACCGATCTCGTCGCCGTAATAGACGCTTGGGATGCCCGGCAGCGTGAAGATCATCACATAGGCCAGCCGCAGCAGGCGGATGCCGGTCTCGTACTGTTCGGGGCTGAGCGTCTGTTCGCTCTGCCAGTAGCGGTCACGTCCCTCGCAGCTTTCGCCGGCCAGCGCCGTGATGGCGCGCACCGTGTCGTGCGTGGACATAAAGTTCATCATCACGTTCAAAGCGGGCGCGGGGTAGTTTTCGCAGATGTGCATGATGGCGTCCGCCGCGTCGACCGCGTCGCCGCCGCGCAGGAAGGCGAGCGCCGCCTCTTTGAACGGGTAGTTCATCACGGCGTCCAGCCCTTTGCCCAGCAGGTAGGTGCGGCGCACGCCGTAGCTCCACTTGTTGGTGGCGTCCTCCCATACCTCGCCCAGCAGGTACTTTTCGCTGCCGCTGCGCTTTACCGCGCGGCGGATCTCCTCGATGAAATCGTCGGGCAGCTCGTCGGCGACATCCAGCCGGAAGCCGGCCGCGCCGAGGCCCAGCCAGTAATCGATCACGCCGCCCTCGCCGCAGATGAAATCGCGGTAGGAACGCTCGCTTTCGTTTACCTCGGGCAGCGTTTCAAAACCCCACCAGCAGCGGTACCCGCTGGAATAGTGCGGCGAAAAATCATACCAGCTGCGGTACGGGCTGTCCTCGCTCTGCCACGCGCCCACGGAATCGTAGCGCCCTTCGCGGTTGAAGTAGATGGAATCCGAGCCGGTGTGGCTGAACACGCCGTCCAAAATGATATCGATGCCGCATTTCTTTGCGGCGGCGCACAGTGCGGCGAAATCCTCATTCGTGCCCAGCACCGGGTCTACTTTGCGGTAGTTCGCCGTGTTGTAGCGGTGGTTGGAATGCGCCTCGAAAATAGGATTCAGGTAAATGCACGTGACGCCCAGCTCGCAGAGATACGGCAGCTTCTGCTGAATGCCGGCGAGGTCGCCGCCGAAGTAATCCATGTTCAGGTAGCCCAGATGCTGCTCGTTCGGCCAGAAATAGGGGCGGCGGTATTTTTGGTCGCGGTAGACGCGGTCCGGGAAGGGCATTTCCGGATGGGGCTTGCTCTCGTAAAAGCGGTCGGGGAAAATCTGGTAGAACACGCCGCCGCGCAGATGCTGCGGCGTCTCGAAATCTTTTTCATACACGGTCAGCTGCCAGGGCGTGCCGGTTTCGGTGGTGACATACGCCTCGCCAAGCTTGCCGGCATACAGCTTGCGGTAGCCGGTGTACAAATCAAAATAGTAGTAATACAGCCCCGCCGGAGAGAGCGGGCAGGAAAACGTAAATACGTCAACGCCGTCGCGGCGGCGGCCCTTTTTCATCGGCAGCATGGCGGGCGGATCGCCGTCGCGGTTGATGATGAGATAGGGCGTTTGGCAATCGTATTCGACGGGCACGGTGAGTGTAAACGAGACAAATTCTCCCGAGCGCAGCGCGCCGAACGGCGTTTTGTAGTGCGGATCCTGGCTGTTGTAGATCACGACGGACATTTTGATCAACGCTCCCTGGCAGCATACGGCGCAAAGCGGCAGCCCGGCACCGTATGGTGTTTTTGCATGATTTTATTCTAACATTTTCCGCACGGTTTGTACAGTTTTTTGAAAATAAATTTTTTGCGGCCAATTTTCTGGCGGGAACTGCCACAGCGAACCGCTGCGGGAAATCGCAATGAAAAACAAAATTCCCCCGCGAAACCGAACAGATCCCGCGGGGAAAAGCGCACAGGGAAAAAGGGAAGCGCCGCGCCTTCCAAAACCGGGCAGCACCCGGATGCTTTGCCGGTACAGAGAGAAAGAACCGGGCTGCAGCGCAAACGACCCAACGATATTATCGGGAGAGGATATTCTCGAAAGAGAGCACGGGGAACAAACCGTCAGGGAATATATACGTTTACCTGCCGCACGCCGTGCGCGGCGGATTCGGCATAGGTTTCGTAGAACAGATCAACCTGCATCGGGTTTGAGAGCGCAAAGGCGCCGGTATCCGTCGCGATGGCCCAGCCGTAGACAAAGCTGCCGTCCTCGGATGCGATGTATACCTTTGTGCCGTAACGGATGACGTTGGGGTCGCAGGCAAAGGTGCCATAGTAAAGCCCCAACCCGCTGGCGCCACTGCCGCGCGGGGAATAGTATCCGGTGGATTTCATCGAATATACAGTGGTGTAGCTGCTGGGTACGTTGTTTTCCACCGTGATGCCCTCGGGCGGCGGCAGCGGGCTGACGACATTGGTATAATATTTGTGGTGGATTTCCGGCTTCATCTCCGTGAGGATCTCGGTGTCCAGGGTCTGCGTTTCGGCAAGAACGCCGTCTACGTATTTTTCGCGGTACGTCACCTCGGCAAGGCCGTCCTCGCCCGTCTGCTCCAAAAGATCGCGCAGATAGCGCCCCTCGGTGGTTTCGCTTTCATCCCGGTACTCCACCTCGAACGGAATGGCTTCCTGTTCTTTCCATTCCCGATAGGTGACGCGGGCGACGCGCACGGCGTCCATCCCTTTATAAACAGATGTGGAGAGCGCGGGCGTTACCTCATCGTCCGCGCCGAGTTGGATGCCGGCATCGGCCAGAAGCTCGGCCACGGTGCCGCTGCTGGCGATGGCCTCTGTTTCGGTTCCGTCCACGGCGATGGTCACGGCAAAGCCACGCTGTACCGAGAGCAGCAGCGAGCCGTCGTCCTTTGTCTCCAGTGTGACGGTGTCCTCGGGCTGCCCGGGCTCCAGCCCGGCCATAGCGATGAGCGTTTGCGGCTTGGTCTGTGCCGTCATCACCAGATACTCCGAGCCGCCCGAATCCCGTACCGTCACAAGATGGACGAGAAAGATCAGCGCGCCGCACGCAAGGCCCAGAATGCCTGCTGTGACGGCGACCGCCGTCACGCGCGGCACGGCCCGGACGATTCTGCGCCGCAGATGTTCCTGTCGCTTGGTCATTCGAGTTACTCCTTATTGAATGATGCGGGCGGCGGAAAAATTGTGTAAAGCTATTTGCCCTTCCGGACGCCTGCAAAAACGGTTTGTGATTGCGGTTATCATTACGCGAAGCCGCCGCAGGCGGCCACAGCAAAACAAGCGCCGCGCAAGCGGAGCGGTTTTGCGCGTAACAATACGCACAAGCCATGCGCGCCAGCGCATGAGCGTCTGCAGTGCAGACGCATGGCCGCGAAAGCGGCAGCTTGAGGAAATTATTACGCGAAGCCGCCGCAGGCGGCCACAGCAAAACAAGCGGCGCGCGAGCGGAGCGGTTTTGCGCGTAACAATGTGCACAAGCCATGCGCGCCGGCGCATGAGCGTCTGCGGAGCAGACGCACGGCCGCGAAAGCGGCAGCTTGAGGAAATTATTACGCGAAGCCGCCGCAGGCGGCCACAGCAAAACAAGCGCCGCGCGAGCGGAGCGGTTTTGCGCGCAACAATACACACAAGCCATGCGCGCCGGCGCATGAGCGTCTGCGGAGCAGACGCACGGCCGCGAAAGCGGCAGCTTGAGGAAATTATAACAGAATCCGGCAAAAGCGTCAAATTACCCGCGTAAAAGCGACATGAGTTTATACAAAAAGTAATTTTTCGACAAAACAGAACCTGAAACAAGACGGGAACCGGGGGAAATGAAACCTCAACGGCGGCGCCACGGGGATGGCATACTGGAAAACTGTGCCGGCTCGGCGTCGGTTCGCCACGGAAGGAAAACCTGTTGGGCACATTATGAGCGTTATGGTTTGTTGCTTTGTTGCTTCAGGAAAAAGCCCTGTGCAACCGGCTTTTTTTGTGGTATACTGATTTTTATACCGTGCTCCGCGCGCAGACAGTGCATTTCGAAAGCATGCGGAAAGCGTGCAAGTGCGGGGCGCAGAGAGCTATTGCATAAAAAAACACCGCCGGGTGCAGAGGCCCGGGGAGGATCTCATCAACGGGGGAATGATTTTTGTCACAGGAAAACATCCGCAATTTCTGCATCATCGCGCACATCGATCACGGCAAATCCACCTTGGCCGACCGCATACTGGAATGCACGCAGGCGGTGGACGAGCGTGAGATGGAGGCGCAGCTGCTGGACAATATGGAATTGGAGCGCGAGCGCGGCATCACCATCAAGGCGCGCGCCGTTACGCTGCAATATACCGCAAAAAACGGGCAGGAATACACGTTCAACCTGATCGACACGCCGGGGCACGTGGATTTCAACTACGAGGTGAGCCGCAGCCTTGCCGCCTGCGAGGGCGCGGTGCTGGTGGTGGACGCCAGCCAGGGCGTGGAGGCGCAGACGCTGGCGAACACCTACCTTGCCTTGGAGCACGATCTGGAACTGGTGCCGATTTTGAACAAGATCGATCTGCCCAGCGCGGAGCCGGAGCGCGTGGCGCACGAGGTGGAGGACATCATCGGACTGCCCTGTCTGGACGCGCCGCAGGTATCGGCCAAACTTGGCATCGGCATCCCGGATGTGCTCGAGCGCGTGATTACCGATATCCCCGCGCCGAAGGGCGATGCGGACGCACCGCTGAAGGCGCTGATCTTTGATGCGGTATACGATCCGTATAAAGGTGTAATTGTATACCTGCGCGTAATGGACGGGCAGCTTGCAGTGGGCCGGACCGTGAAGCTGATGCAGACGGGCGCGCAGTTCACGCCCGTGGAGGTGGGCCATATGGGCGCAACGGCGCTTGCGCCGAGCGGCAGCCTTTCGGCGGGCGAGGTGGGTTACTTCACCGCGTCGATCAAAACGCTGGAGGATACGCGCGTGGGCGATACCGTCACCGACGCCGCGTCGCCCGCGGCCGAGGCGCTGCCCGGCTACCGCACCGTGACGCCGATGGTGTTCTGCGGCATCTACCCGGCGGACGGCGCGGATTATCCCGATTTGAAAGAGGCGCTGGAAAAGCTGCGCCTGAACGACGCATCGCTGAGCTTCGACGCCGAGACGAGCGCGGCGCTGGGCTTCGGCTTCCGCTGCGGCTTTCTGGGCCTTTTGCATCTGGAGATCATCATCGAGCGGCTCGAGCGCGAGTTCGATCTGGACCTCATCACCACCGCGCCCAGTGTGGAATACCGCATCACATTGACGGACGGTACGGTAAAAATGATCGATAACCCCACGAATTACCCCGATCCGGCGCAGATCGCCAAAGCCGAGGAGCCGTTTGTGGACGCGCACATCTACACGCCCTCCGAATATGTGGGCAGCCTGATGGAGCTGTGCCAGAACCGCCGCGGCGTGATGCGGGATATGAAGTATCTGGACGATACGCGCGTCGATCTGCACTACGAACTGCCGCTGGGCGAGATCGTGTATGATTTCTTCGACGCCATCAAAAGCCGCAGCCGCGGCTACGCAAGCTACGATTACGAGATGAAGGAGTTCCAGGAATCCCGCCTGGTGAAGCTGGATATCCTTTTGAACGGCGACATGGTGGACGCGCTCTCGATGATCGTGCACGCCGATATGGCCTACGCGAAGGGCCGCCGCCTTGCGGAGAAGCTGAAGGAGAATATTCCGCGCCAGATGTTCGAGGTGCCCATCCAGGCGGCCATCGGCGGCAAGATCATCGCGCGCGAGACGGTGAAGGCTATGCGCAAGGACGTTTTGGCCAAGTGCTACGGCGGCGACATCACGCGCAAGAAAAAGCTTTTGGAAAAGCAGAAGGAAGGCAAAAAGAAAATGCGCCAGCTCGGCACCGTGCAGGTGCCCAGCGAGGCGTTCACGGCCGTGCTGAAGCTGGACGAGTAGGGGATAGACGGGCAGAGCGGCGGAAAACGCCGTAAGCGTGAAAGCGGTGAGGCGTGCGGTGGTGCCATCCTGTAAAAAGAGCGCTCAAAAAGACTGCCGAAAAAATTTCAAAAAAGTGCTTGACATTCCCACAGTGTGAGGGCTTATGCTTTGTTTCGGAACCGGTTCCCACAGGAATTCACACATAAAATCGAAGGAGGAATGTCATGCTGACGATCGGTGATTTTTCCCGCCTGAGCCATGTGACGCCGCGGATGCTGCGCCACTATGACGCATTGGGCCTGCTGCGCCCGGAGGCGGTGGGCGAAAACGGCTACCGCTACTACCTGCAGGAGCAGCTGTCCGTGCTTGCGCGCATTCGGTGGCTGCAGGGGTACGGGTTTTCGTTAAAGGAGATCGGCCCGCTTCTGGCGATGGAAGAAGCGCAGCTTTTGCCGCTGTTCCGGCAGCGGCGGCAGGAGCTTTATCAGGAGCACAGCCGGCAGCAGGCGAAGATTCGCCGCATCGAGGCGGACATCCTCCGCATGGAGGGAACAATTTTTATGGAAACATCGTATCATGTCATTTTATTGGAGGACCCCGCGCAGAAGGTATTTTCTATCCGCGAGACCGCCGGCGTGCAGCAGTATCACGCGCTGTTCGAGCGCCTGTTTCGGGAGGCCGCGGCCCGTGGGCTTACGCAGGCGGGGCCGATCCAGATGCTGTATTATGACGAAAATTTTAATCCGGAGAGCTCCGACGTAGAGGTGCAGATGGTGGTGGCACAGGATGGCCCGGATGTCACCATGCAGCCCGCCCGCCTCTGTGCCGCGGTGCAGCACAGGGGCCCTTATGAGGAGCTGCACCTTGCCTATGAGGCGCTGTGCGCTTGGCTGGGCGAGCACACCGAGTACCGGATGTGCGGCCCGGCGATGGACCGGTACCTCAATCAGGATCCCGACAATACTCCGCCCGAAGCGCTGGAAACCGGCGTGCTGTTCCCGGTGGAGCGGGTGTAAGCGCAAAATTGTTTGAGAAGGGGCCCGGCCGTTTGCTTTGCAAGAGCAGACGGCCGGATTTCACCCTTTTTGCGGAACGAATCCATGAGAGAGCTCGGAGCGTAATGTTTAGCGTTTATACCCGGACGGCGAACGGCCAAAGTCGGCGGATGGGAGTCCATAAGGCTTTCAGCCCCAATCAGGTGTAAAAACTGAAATTACAATAAAAGTGCGGTGATGCCGGATTTGGAAGCAAAAAAACACGTCAACAGCCGAAAAAATAGCTGTTGACGTGGTTTTTTGTTTTTTATTGGCCATTCAGCTGTTTCGCATATTTGGGACGGTCGGCTTCCGGGACTTTCAGTGCCGCCATAGCGGCTTCCATGGACAGACCCAGTGTTTCCATCAGGTTTTTGATACTCGCCAAAGTGTTTTCTGCTGCGCCCTTCGCCATGCCCTTCGCCATGCCCTTTTCCATACCCTTCGCCATAGCCTTTTCCATAACGCCTTTACTCAAATTGCACATGACCGACACCTCCTGTTCCATAGTCTGCGTCATTTGAATATCATAATCGTTCTGCAAAATTTTCCGCTTCTCCGCCTCGCTGGTTTCGCTCCCGAGAAGCACATCCAGCATCCGAATGACACCGTCATAGTTTGATCCGCCCGGCCCGCCAAGGCACAGCATGACGATGGAAAGCAAATCGTAATTTCTCACCGGCTCTTTGGCTTCGCCCACCAGATGTTCCTCCACCAGCCGATACCGGGTGATCGTGTTCTCTCTGTTCTTTGGTGGATTCATACAGATCCAGATGGAGTAGACCTTCTTAAGCTTCTCATAGTGGGAGCCGGTAAACTCCCGGCCATGCTGGGAAGAGATCATCCGGCAACAGTAGTATATGCCGCGCATGATGATGGGGTAGCCCGGGTAGAAATCGTTCTGCGCTTCGACATTAATGATAAGCCCAATCGATTCCCCGGTGCCGGGGACAATGGCCCGGAACCGAATGTCATAGTAGACCGTTCCCTCACGCACTGATTTGTCCTCGGTGTCCATGCCGCTGATGACGGTGCCGTTTTCGTCCGGCAGCACCGGGACAGCAGACACCTGGGGTTGGCCCTCGATGTATTTTTCGGCAATGTCGTTGACATCCTGATCTTTGTATTCTTCCAGACAGGACTTCATGATTCGCGCCAGGATCTGCTTTTCGGACAGGACACGCTTGCAGGCGTCATAGCCCGCACTGTCGTCTGTGACGTGCAGCCCCTGGGCGATCGTCGTTTCCTTGTCCACCGTCCTCACCTTCTTTCTGTTCATTTTACCATGAATGCGCAACGTGAATGGTAAAATTGGCAATTTCGCCGGTTATCCTGCTGCAACAGGCCGCAACCGTTCGCAGCACATGCTTCGCATGCACTGTTTACGGGCGTCCTCTGCATGGGCGCTGTTACCCAAATCAAAGATTTGGACAGCGCCGCAAGGGGCGGGGTGAACGTCATGAAACAAAGTAAAATAACTGCTCTGCGGTTATTCTATCACAATTTTGGCCGAGCGTCCACTACTTTTTTCGGAGAGCAGCCTGCGTATGCGTCAGGTAGAAAGAAGCACAGCGACCTACAAGAGAGAATGGGAAGGATCCTTCTTCATCTGGTTGATTTGGCTGCGCTGTTGTGTTATACTCCCCATAGATGAAATTTGACAAACTGGATTTTGTTTCCTGTCGCCCTCTCACCTTATAGGATAAGGACAAAACGGGGAGATGAATTTGATTCGGCAAGGAGTAACAGCAACATGATAACAGACAGCTTTGATGATCAATCCGATGCAAAAATAAATCCACAAATCAATGAAGATGCACCGCAGGTTGATGCGTGTATTCTGACATTTTCACATGAGATCGAAGCCTTCGTTTTGCATCATTATGATTGCAAACAAATCGCGTCTTTCCGGTTTGTAACCGGCAGCACATCCATTTATTGTTTTGATTATAAGGGAAAGACATTTGCGTTTTATAAAACCTATGTAGGAGCCCCTGCGTGCGTTGCTTCTGTGGAAAGCACCTTATCGGGGATAAAGACCGATAAATACATCTTGTTTGGCGGCGCTGGTTGCTTAAATAAGGAAATTGCACGCGGAAAAGTCATGATTCCGACTGAGGCTTATCGTGACGAGGGAACTTCTTACCATTATGCACCTGCGTCAGATTACATCACCGTAAAAAACGCAAAAATTGTCGAGCGCTTTATGAAAGAAAATGGAATTCCTTATGTGACAGGTAAAACATGGACAACGGATGCCATTTATAGAGAAACCATCAATAACTTCAACAAACATAAAGCAGCTGGCTGTATTTCCGTTGAAATGGAGTGTGCCGCTTTGCAGGCAATGTGCGATTTCAGAGGGCTGAACTTATACGCGTTTTTTACAAGCGGTGATTTGCTCGATGCCTCCAAATGGCATAAACGGGGCAAAGCAGGAGAGAAGAAAGGCTCTCAACACGATGTCAGTCATTTTGATATTGCTTTGGAATTGGCACGATATATCTTATAGCGGTTTTCGGAATAAGCAGTATGCCCGCCGGGATACGGACAATTTTGAAAAGCGCGATAGAATGGCTGATGTGCATTTTCGGCATGGCGGTGCAGCTTCGCCTGGCAATGCGCAGCGTTGCACCACCATTCCACACGAAGCGCTCAACACGATACCCCAACATCTCTCCAACGCTGACCCCTTCATTGCCTTTTGCGGTGGCTTTCGGGGCAGAAACGCAAAATTCTGTGAATTTTACGCGCAAATTGGCCCGTTCCCGGTTGACAAAAACGCGCCGAATGGGTATAATAACAAGGCAAACATTGCGGAGGCCTGTATGCTTTTAGACCTGAAACGGATCTTTGGCGCGTACGATGCGCCGGTGACACACCACCTCTCGCTGGATCTTTCCGGCGCGGATTTCCCGGGCTATACGGTTCCGGGGCCGGTATCGGCGCAGATTACGGCGACGCTGTGCGGCCGGGTGCTGGAGCTTGCGCTGCAAATCGAGGCGGATATCGCGTTTGAATGCGCGCGGTGCCTTGCGGAAAGCGAGCGCCATTTTTCCATCGAGCGCGTCTACAGCGTGCGCGAGGCGGATTTGAGCGATGCGGACGCGGAGCTTTCGTTTACGCCGGACGGCAAGCTGGATCTGGAAGAGCTGGCCTATACCGAGATCGTTTTGGAGGTGCCCTCCGTACTGCTTTGCGATGAAAATTGTGCAGGGCTTTGCCCCGTTTGCGGCAGTCGAAAACCGTGCTCTTGCAGGCATGAAACCAGCGGCTTCGCGGACGAACGGCTTTCCGTTTTAAAACAGCTGCTGGAGTAATTCAGCGCCAGAACGTAAACAGGAGGTGCTTTTCATGGCAGTACCCAAGAGCAAGGTTTCCAAGGCGAGACGCGACAAGCGCCGTTCCAATGTGTGGAAGCTCACCGCCCCCACGCTGACGAAGTGCACGCAGTGCGGCGAGTACCGTCTGCCCCATCAGGTGTGCGGCAACTGCGGCTACTACAAGGGCAAGGAAATCATCAAGAAGGAAGCGTAACCGGCTTCCCGCAGCTCGATCAAAGGGAGAGGGAGCGATCCTTCTCCTTTTTGTTTTAGCTTTTGTCTGTCGCGCTATGGTGCGGCATTTATTTGGCATGGCAGAGCCGGCAGGATCAAAAAGTACGGACGAACCCCGGCCCGGACAGCTGTGGGCTCCGGTCGGGCGGGATGCAGCCGGGCAGAACGAAATTCGAAACAGGAGGTGGGCATATGGCAGTCAGGGTCACGGGCGTGGACAAGGCGTCCCCTGCGCAGCGGGCGGATCTGGCCGATACCGTGCTGCTGTCCATCGACGGCAACGAGATCAACGATATGCTCGACTACTCCTTCTATTCCTCCGGCGCAAAGTTGGAGCTGGCCGTGATGCGCGGCGCAAAGCTGGAATATCTCACGCTGGAAAAAGAGGAATACGAGCCGCTGGGCTGCACGTTTGAAAGCTACCTGATCGATAAAAAGCACTCCTGCCGCAATAAATGCATATTCTGCTTCATCGATCAGCTGCCGAAGGGCCTGCGCGAAACCTTGTATTTTAAAGACGACGACGAGCGTCTTTCATTTCTGTTCGGCAACTATATCACGCTGACGAACCTGAACCCGCATGAGGTGGATCGCATCAAGCGCATGCATATTTCGCCCATCAACATTTCCGTGCACACCGTCGAGCCGGAGCTGCGCGTGAAGATGATGACGAATAAAAATGCGGGCGCGGTGCTGCAATACCTGGACGAATTCGCCGCCGAGGGCATTGCGATGAACTGCCAGCTGGTGCTGTGCCGCGGCGTGAACGACGGCGAACATCTGCGCAAAAGCATCGAGAAGCTGGCGTCGCTCCACCCGGCTGTGCGCTCTGTTGCGGCCGTGCCCAGCGGCCTTACGCGCTTTCGCGAGGGGCTTTGCCCGCTCACCCCGTACGACAAGGAAACGGCGGCAGAAGCGCTGGATATTTTAGAGGAATACGGGGATCTTTACAAAGAGAAATACGGCGTCCGCCTCATCTATCCCGGCGACGAGTGGTTTTTGCTGGCAGAGCGCCCCATTCCGCCTGCGGAATATTACGACGGTTACCCGCAGATCGAAAACGGCGTGGGCATGTGGCGCAAGCTGCACGATGAATTTATGGCGGCGCTGCCTGCCGGCCGGCAGCCGCTTTTGCCGCGTGCCATCGACGTTGTGACGGGCGAGGCGGCCGAACCGCTCATCCGCACGCTGGCCGGGGCGCTGCAGGCCGCGCACCGCAATGTGCGTGTCACCGTGCACTGCGTGAAAAACGATTTCTTCGGCGGCAATATCACCGTCGCGGGCCTTCTGACGGGCACAGATATTATCGCGCAGCTGAAGGGCAGGCTGAAAAGCCACACGCTCGGCATCCCTGAAACGATGCTGCGCGACGAAAAGGATAAGTTTCTTGATGATATCACCATCAAGCAGCTGGAGAAGGCGCTGGGCGTGCGCGTGCGTATTTTGCCGCAGGACGGCGCGGCGCTGGCTGCGGCGCTTCTGAAATAGGCAATGCTGCTGAAACAGGCGGCGCGGAAACAGGCGCAGCGGCTGAAACGGACGGGGCTGAAATAAAAATCCGTATGGCGCATCCGCCGCCGAAGAATGCCGGACGAACTTGGACAGGCCGGAGATTTTGCGGCGAATCAGGGCGAAATTTTTCAGGCTGGCCCGGGCCGGTATATTGTGGACATGGGAAGAAAACCGAATGCGGGGCGGCAAGCAGCTGCGCCCGAAATCAGAAAGGAAACCTTATGGGTAAACCCATTGTCGCCATCGTGGGGCGGCCGAATGTCGGCAAATCCACGCTGTTCAATAAGCTGGTCGGCCAGCGGCTGGCCATCGTTGAGGATACGCCCGGCGTCACGCGCGACCGGCTGTATGCTGCGTGCGAGTGGCAGGACCACCGGTTTCTGCTCATTGATACGGGCGGCATCGAGCCGCGTACGGACGACGTGCTGCTGCGCCACATGCGCCATCAGGCGCAGCTGGCCATCGATACCGCCGACGCGATCCTGTTCGTGACGGATATCCGCAGCGGCGTCACCGCGCAGGACGAGGAGATCGCGGCGCTTTTGCTGCGCAGCGGCAAGCCCCTGTTCCTCGTTGTGAACAAGGTGGATGGCATCGGCGAGGCGCCGGTGGAGCTGTACGATTTCTATTCGCTCGGCCTCGGCGAGCCGTACCCCGTCTCGTCGGTGCACGGCCACGGCACGGGCGATCTGTTGGAGGCCGTATGCGCAAGCCTGCCCGCGAACGATGGAACCGACGAGGAGGACGAGCGCGTCAGCGTGGCCGTCATCGGGCGGCCGAACGTGGGCAAATCGAGCCTTGTCAACTATATTCTGGGCGAGGAGCGCATGATCGTCGCCAACGAGGCGGGCACCACGCGCGACGCCGTGGACAGCATGGTCGATAACGCCTACGGCCAGTTTACGTTCATCGACACCGCCGGCCTGCGCAAGCGCGGCAAGGTGGAGGACGGCGTGGAGCGCTACAGCGTGCTGCGCAGCCTGGCCGCCGTGGAGCGCGCGCGGGTGTGCGTGATCATGATCGACGCCACCGAGGGCTTTACCGAGCAGGATTCCAAGGTGGCGGGCTTTGCGCACGAGCAGGGCAAGGCGTGCATCATCGCCGTGAACAAGTGGGACGCCGTCGAAAAGGACGACAAGACGATGGACGCCCAGCGCAAAAAGCTCATGAACGATTTCAGCTTCATGTCCTACGCGCCCATCATCTTCATCTCGGCCAAGACGGGCCAGCGCGTCGACCGCCTGTTCGAGCTGATCCGCTTTGTCGATACGCAGAACGCGATGCGCATCACCACCGGCATGCTGAACGACCTGCTTGCACGCGCGACGGCCAGGGTGCAGCCGCCCAGCGATAAGGGCCGGCGGCTGAAGATTTACTATATGACGCAGATCTCCACGCGCCCGCCGACGTTTGTATGCTTCTGCAACTCGAAAAAGCTGTTCCATTTTTCGTATGCCCGCTATCTGGAAAACCAGATCCGCGAGACCTTCGGCCTTGAGGGTACGCCCGTGCGCATCCTGATCCGCGAGCGCGGGGAAAAGGTGTAAACGTTTTGAACAGCCGGGGGAGGGTTGGGCTGTTGACCGGCCGGTCAATCGATCCAGGGCTCCCCCGGAGCGTCCATCGCGTCCAAAATAAAAAGTATACTTCCAATCAGGGGGGATCACCATGCTGCAAACGATCCTGTGCGGGGTGCTCTGTGCACTGGCCGCCTATCTGCTGGGCTCGCTGAGCTTTTCCATCATCGTCACACGGCTGCTCTATCACAAGGATATCCGCACCTTCGGCTCCGGCAACGCGGGCATGACGAACGTGCTGCGCACCTTCGGCAAGGGCGCTGCGGCGCTGACGATCGTGGGCGATATCGGCAAGGGGATCCTTGCGGTACTGCTGGCCAAATGGGCGTTCGCGTCGTTCACTGCGGCCGACCCGATCTATGGCGCGTACATCGCAGCGGTGTGCGCTGTGCTGGGCCATGTGTACCCGGTGTATTTCGGCTTCAAGGGCGGCAAGGCCGTCTCTGTGGCCACGGGCACGATCGTTGCCATCGAGCCGGTTCTGATCATTCCGCTGGCGGTGATCTTCTTTGCGGTGTTTTTCTGCGGCAGGATGGTGTCGCTCTCCAGCATCACCTGCGCGGCGGCGTATCCGGTCGTTACATTCCTCTATTTTTACTTCATTGAAAAGCACAACGTGCTGCTTACAACGCTGTGCGCCGCGGCCATCGGCGGGCTCGTCATCTGGCTGCACCGCGCGAACATCCAGCGCATCCGCAACGGAACGGAGTACAGGTTCGGGAAAAAGAAAGATTGACCTTTGGGAAACCGCGCGGAAAACAGCGGTAAACGGCGGGCGAAAAAGACGCTGCAGGAGCAGAGCCGGGTGCGCCGAATCATAAGAAGCCGTGCCAATAGCCGCCGCACACATCCTGGCGGCAAATTTCCCGTCTATCTTTGCCCCAAAATCTTGAAATACATAGAGTATTCCTGCGATTTTGGGGCTTTGACAGCCTGAAAATTTGCCCGCCATGCTGTGCACTTCGGCTATCGGTACAGCTTCTGAATACAAAAAAGCAGCGGCCTTCGGTCAAACGGGGGCCGCTGCTTTTGATGGAGCCTGAAAACACCGCCGCTGCCAGCCGCGCCGGCCGGTTTACGGCCGCCGCCCCTCAGCTTGCGGCCGGGCTGCCGCCGGATTGCGACAGGCTGGAAAAATCCTTCGGGCTGATGCCGTATTCGGCCTTGAAGGCGCGGTAGAAATTGGAGTAATCGCCGAAGCCGCAGTGCTGGTACACATCGGTGGGCGGCAGGCCGTCCGAGAGCATCTGCTTTGCGATGACAAGGCGCTTTTGGATGACATAGCGGTAGATGCTTGTGCCCACCAGGCGGTTGAATTCGTGCGAAAGATGGTATTTGTTGACAAAAAAGCGCGAGGCCAAAAGATCGAGCGAAAGCTCCTCGTGATAGTGGTCGTTGATATAGTTCAGCACGTTTGTCACAATGGGGCCGGATTTATCGGCAAGCTCGTGGTGCTGCGCGCTGTTTGCGGCCTGCCGGTTCAGCGCCACTAAAAGCTGAACGAGGCACCCGACGGCGGCAAGGTCGGCGCCGTATTCCTTGCTGGCGGATTCCTGCACCAGGCGTTCCATCAGATCGGTGATTTGCTGGCGCGGCGTGGGCGCAAGGCGCAGCAGGTTGGTGTGGCCGGGCACGCTGTGATCGAAGCAGTGCGTCAGCGTGGTGAGCGGCGTGGAGAATTGTTCGAGAAAATTTTTGTTCACCCACAGCACGATGCGCTCGTAGGGATTTTTTTCCGGCGTGATGCGCGGCTGGTGCAGCTCCAGCGGGCCGATGAGCAGGATATCGCCGGGCATCAGATCATAGTTGCGGCTCTCCACCGTGTAGCTGACATTGCCGTTTAAGAATAAGTATACCTCGTAAAAATCATGGTGGTGCAGCGCGACGTTGTTCAGATAGGAATCGCGGTAACGGAAGATCTCGTAGCTGTCGCTCAGCATTTTTTGCCGCACATTGAATTTTTGAATGTTGTTTCCCAAACTGTTCCGCCTTCCTTGAAAAGCGCCCCGATGAGGCGGCTCCAAAAGAAAAAAGCCGTGCATTCTGCGGCGCAGGCCCTGCGGGCTTGTTGTTTTCCTGTCTCACTGCCTCGGAATCGCGCTGTTTGTGACACGGCTTTTCAATACAACCTTAATTTTAAGACAATTTTTGCAATGTGTCAAGCAATAATAGCAATTACGATTGCGGAAGGGTATGGTATACTGGATATAGTACCCAATTCTGCGCATGTCTGCCTTTTGGGATTCATGCACAATCACCAATCAAGCGAGAAAGGAGCAGCGATGCTGATGAAAGAGAAAATTTGCATTTCCGGCTTTGCGGACGAGATCAGCTCCGATTTTACAAAGCAATTGGAGACGGTAACGTCCCTTGGAATGCACTATATTTCCCTGCGTTCGGCCGACGGCAAGGGTGTGGCCGATTTTACCGAGGATGAGGTGCGCGATTCACTGATGCCGCGCATGGAAAAATTTGGCGTAAAGGTATCGTCCATCGGCTCGCCCATCGGCAAGGTGGGCGTGGAGGACGAGGCGGGCTTTGCCGTGCAGCTGGAACAGTTAGAGCGCCTGTGCAAGATTTGCAATCTGCTGGACTGCCGCTATATCCGCATGTTCAGCTTTTTTATCCCGCAGGGCAAAGACCCCGAAGCCTACCGCGATGTCGTGATCGAAAAGCTGCGCAGGTTCGCGGCCATTGCCGAAAAGTATGATGTGATTTTGCTGCACGAGAATGAAAAGGATATCTACGGCGATACCGGCGCGCGCTGCAAGGTGCTCTTTGACGCGCTGGCGAGCCCGCACTTCCGTGCCGCGTTCGATTTTGCGAACTTCGTGCAGTGCGGCGAGGATACCGCAGTCTGCTGGGAGCTGCTGCGCCCGTACATCGAGTATATCCACATCAAGGACGCCGTCACCACCGATAAGGAAAACGTGCTGTGCGGCACGGGCGAGGGCAGGATCAAAGAGCTGCTCACGCGCGCCGTCCGCGACGAGGGGTACGAGGGCTTTTTAACGCTGGAGCCGCATCTGGTGCTGTTTGATTCGCTGCAGTCTCTGGAGACGGAGGACGCCGCCAACATCATCAAGACGAACAAGGCGAAGGACGGCGCGGAGGGTTATACCATGCAGTACAACGCCCTTATGGAAATTCTGGACGCGATCTGATTGGCCCGGGCGCCTGTGAACGCGCCGGCGCACATCAGGGATCCCCGCCGTTCCATCATTCCATAAAAGGGAAGTGCCGAATATGCGGCGGGCGATTGATCCATCAGCTGCAAAGATCCATTTCAATAAAAATTTATCAGCAAGGAGAGAGATCATCATGGAAAAAGTACGTTTCGGCCTCATCGGCATCGGCGCGCAGGGCAGCGCTTATGCGGGCTTCCTCACGGGCAAGGCCGGCTTCCCCGGCATGGCGGCGCCTGAATGCCCGCCCCACTGCGCGCTGGGCGCTCTGTGCGACACCGACCCGGCAAAAGAGAAAATGTGCAAAGAGCAGTATCCCGACATCCCGTTCTATACGGATTGGAAGGAAATGGTCGCTTCCGGCAGCGTGGACGCCGTTATCACCACCGTTCCGCACTATCTGCACCACGAGATCGCTATCTACTGCCTTGAGCACGGCATGAACGTGCTGGTGGAAAAGCCTGCCGGCGTGCGTGCCAAGGACGTTATGGCGATGAACAAGTGCGCCGCCGAGCACCCGGATGTCGCGTTCGGCATCATGTTCAACCAGCGCACGAATAAGCTGTACCAGAAGATCAAAGAGATCGTCGCCTCCGGCGAGCTGGGCGAGATCCGCCGCAGCCAGTGGATCATCAACACCTGGTGGCGTCCGGACAGCTACTATCAGCAGAGCGCATGGCGCGCCACCTGGGGCGGCGAAGGCGGCGGCGTCCTCGTGAACCAGGCCCCGCACCAGCTGGACCTGTGGCAGTGGATCTGCGGCATCCCGACGAAGGTGTATTCCAAGAACATCAACGGCAGCCACCGCGATATCGACGTGGAGAACGACGTGACGATCATGGTTGAATTTGCGAACGGCGCGACGGGCAGCTTCATCACCTGCACGCATGACGCCATCGGCACCGACCGCCTGGAGATCGACCTCGACGGCGGCAAGATCGTTGTGGACGACAGCAAGACGGCCACGGTCTACCGTATGAAGAAGACCGAGGATGAGATGAACAAGACGATGAGCATGATGGATGTTGCGCGGCTGACGAGCGGCAACTCCGCGGGCGGCGGCCTGTTCGACGTCGAGAAGATCGAGAATGTCGACGGCTGGGGCTATCAGCACACCACCGTCATGGAGAACTTCGCCTGCCACATCATTGAGGGCACGCCGCTGCTGGCGCCGGGCTCCGACGGCATCAACGGCGTGAATCTGGCCAACGCTTCGCAGCTGTCCGCGTGGACGGGCCGCGAGGTGGCAAACCCGGTGGATCCCGAGGAGTACGCGGCCGAGTTGAACAAGCTGATCGCCGCTGAGGGCAAATTCCCGGTGCGCGAGTAATTGCCGCATTTTTATTGAAGCAAAACCATTCTTCGGCGCGGGGCGGCACAGCCGCCCCGCATCCCGGGGGGATCTTTGTTTTGGACAGGTGAACGGAATCAGGCGCGGATGGCCGGTAGTTTTTTAAGGGGAAACGACACGCGGCATCTTTTGCGCACTGCCATCCGCGCACGCTTTGCGCGCCAGAAAAAGATCCCCAAAGCAAAGGAGTGTTTCCAATGAAAAAAGCAGCCATTATCGGCTACGGCACGATCGCGCCGGTGCATCTGGCGGCGATCCGGTCGAACCCGGAAATCGAGCTGTGCGCCGTATGTGATGCCAATGAGGCTGTAAAGGCATCCGTCCCGGAGGGTGTGCCGTTCTATACGGATTACAAGGCCCTGTGCGCCGGGGCGAAGCCCGACTGCGTGCATATCTGCCTGCCGCATTACCTGCATTTCCCGGTGAGCCGGTATTTTGCCGAACAGGGCGTGCACGTATTCTGCGAAAAGCCCGTGGCACTGACGCCGGACGAGGCGGAGCAATTCGCGGCGCTGGAGGCCGCGCATCCCGAGCTGAAGATCGGCATCTGTCTGCAGAACCGCCTGAACGAGACAACCGAGACGCTCAAAAAGCTGATCGGGAGCGGCGAGTACGGCAAGGTGACCGGCTGCCGCGGCTTTGTGCCATGGCAGCGCGCAAAGGGCTACTATGAGGAACAGCCTTGGCGCGGCCAGATGCAGTATGCGGGCGGCGGCTGCATGATCAACCAGAGCGTGCACACGCTGGACCTGCTGTATTACCTGTGCGGCGATATCGCGCGCCTGCACGCCACGGTGAACCAGCTGCTGGAATACGGCATCGAGGTAGAGGATACTGTCGCCGCACGTCTGGAATTTGCAAACGGCGCAAACGGCGTGTTCTTTGCAACGAACGCCAACTACACGAACGAGAGCGTCCAGATCCGCGTGGCCACGGAAAAAGCCGTGTTCCACATCGAGGACGATATGCTGGTGCGCATCCTGCCGGACGGCAGCCGCGAAAAGCTGTGCGAAAACGAAAAAATGCCGGGCGCGAAGTTCTACTTCGGCGCGTCGCATGCAAAGTTAGTGGATAAATTCTATCGCGCCATCGAGCAGGATACCGACGATTACATCCATGTGCGCGACGCCGTGATGAGCATCCGCCTCATCGACGCCATCTGCCGTTCCGGCAAGGCGAACGCGGTGGTAGAGCTGTAAGCGCGGCCGTTTTACGGCGAACAGGAGAGCGGCGCCCGGGAAGCCCTGCTTCGGCGAATGGGACGGCCCGGCGGCCGCTCTGGGGTTTCCCGAACAAGGATAGCAAAACATTGATCACGAAAAGGAGAGTTGCCCTATGGCCCAGAAAGGCTTGATCGGTGTTCAGATGAGCACCATTGCCCCCGCGAAAATGCCCAAATTCGACGCGTTTGAATCCATGCAGAAGCTGACGGAGATCGGCTATCACTGCATCGAGATCTCCCAGGTGCCCATGTCGGCCGAGAATGTGGCCGGCTTTCGCAGATCCATCGACGAGATCGGCATGAACGTTTCGTCCTGCACCGCGGCCGTCGCGCCGATGGCGCCCGGCATGCCCGGCGAATATCTGAGCAACGACGAGGATTTCAAGAAGATCGTCGCCGACTGCAAGGCGCTCGACTGCGATATGCTGCGCATCGGCATGCTGCCCATGAACTGCATCGGCAGCTATGAAAAGGCCGTCGGCTTTGCCAGGCAGGCCGAGGAGATTGCGCTGAAGCTGAAGGAAGAGGGCATTGACCTGTACTATCACAATCACCATGTGGAATTTGTGAAGTACAACGGCGAATATCTGCTGGATATCATCCGCGCGAACGCCCCGCACCTTGGCTTTGAGTTGGATATCCACTGGATCCACCGCGGCGGTGAGAATCCCGTGGAATTTATCAAAAAATACGCGAATTCCATCCGCTTGCTGCATCTGAAGGACTACCGCATCGCGGAGGTCGTAATGCCGGATATGTCCAAGGGCTTTGATATGAAGGCGTTTGGCAATGCGTTCTTCTCGCAGCCGGTGCAGTTTGCCGAGGTGGGCGAGGGCACGCTGCCCATCAAGGCCTGCATCGAGGCGGGCCTCGCCGGCGGCGCGGAGTACTTCCTCGTCGAGCAGGACGACTGCTACGGCCGCGATCCGTTCGAGAGCCTGAAGATCAGCCACGACAACCTTGTGAAGCTGGGCTACGGCGATTGGTTCTGAGGAATCGGTTTGCCAAGATTTTTGCCGGCTAACCTATATTAAACAGGAGGGTGATTCCCATGAAAAATTTTATGGATAAGGATTTCCTGCTCTCTACGCCGACGGCGCAGAAGCTGTACCACGAGTATGCGGCCGAGATGCCCATCATCGACTACCACTGCCATGTGAGCCCGCAGGAGATCTATGAGGACCGCAAGTTCGAGAACATCACGCAGGTGTGGCTTGGCGGCGACCACTACAAGTGGCGCGTCATGCGCTCGAACGGCGTGGAGGAAAAGTACATCACGGGCGACGCTTCCGACCGNGANAAATTCCAGAAATTCGCCGAGGCGCTGCCCNTNGCCATCGGCAANCCCATGTACCACTGGTGCCATCTGGAGCTGAAAAAGTATTTCGGCTACACGGGCACGCTGAACGGCGACACCGCNGAAGAGGTGTGGAACCTGTGCAACCGGAAGCTGCAGGAGGCGGGCATGAGCGTGCGCGGCCTGATCGCGCAGAGCAACGTCGCGTTCGTGGGCACAACGGACGACCCCATCGATTCGCTGGAATGGCACCAGAAGATCAAGGCCGACGATTCCATCAAGACGATCGTNGCGCCGTCGTTCCGCCCGGACAAGGCTGTGAACATCGACAAGGCCGGCTGGANGGAATACATCGAAAAGCTGGGCGAGGTGTGCGGCTGCGGCATCACGGACAGCGCCGCGCTGGAAAAGGCGCTGGGTGAGCGCATCGACCACTTCGACGCGGCGGGCTGCCGCGCTTCCGACCACGGCCTCGATTATGTCGTGTACCGCCCGGCGGACCGCGCCGCGGTGGACGCGGTGTTCGCCAAGGTCATGCGCGGCGAGGCGCCCACCGTGGAGGAGACCGAGGTNTTCAAAACGCAGCTGTTGCTGTTCTGCGCGCGCGAATACGCCAGGCGCGGCTGGGTGATGCAGCTGCACTACAACTGCCTGCGCAACCCCAACAGGAAAATGTTTGCGAAGCTGGGCCCGGATACCGGCTATGACGTAATCAACACNGTCAACTGCGGCGAGGCCGTTGCCGGCCTGCTGAACGCGCTGGAAGAGACGGGCGAGCTGCCCCGCACGATCCTGTACAGCCTGAACCCCGCCGACAACCAGCTGCTGGACACCATTCTGGGCGCGTTCCAGGGGCCGGAGGTGCCGGGCAAGATTCAGCACGGCAGCGCGTGGTGGTTCAACGACACCAAGACGGGCATGCAGGAGCAGATGACCAGTCTTGCCAATCTGGGCCTGTTGGGCAATTTCGTCGGCATGCTTACCGACAGCCGCAGCTTCCTCAGCTATACCCGCCACGAGTATTTCCGCCGCATTCTGTGCGAGCTGCTCGGGAAATGGGTGGAAAACGGCGAGTATCCCGCCGATATGGCCATGCTGGAAAAGATNGTGCGCGGNATCAGCTANAACAANGCNGCNCGGTATTTTGGCATTGCGTGATTGTTTTTGCCTTAAAAATCGTTTTATNGCAACAGAGAGCCGCCNGGACAAGAGACGAGGGCGGCTCTCTTGGCTTTTGCAGGGGCTGTGATTTTTGCCTGGCATCCTGCAAATTCTTTGTTAGGCTGCCTGAAATTTCCCACTGGGATATCAGCGGCTTTTGTCCAAGCGTCCGCGAATCTTCTGCCCAAATATCTGAAAATCAGCTTNCNATATCCCGGAAAAGCCCTTACAATAAAGGCGTAGCAGAAATACGGTGGCGAAACCANCACCACCGCAAAGCGGGCGAAGCTGATAAGATACAAAACCAAAGCCAACACGAGGAGAGGTGCACCCCGATGGACTTGAGCGACCGGTTGTTCCGGTGGAAGGATCCTTACGATCTGGCGGGAACGGAGAAGCTGTTCTGCCTTGCACTGGCGCAGAGCGCCGCGCGGCAGCGGAAGGCTTGCGCGGACTACGACCGCATTCTTGCACTGTTCGATTACGACGAGGCNGCGCTGTGCCGGGGCGATCTCTCGGCGCTGCCGCCGATTCCCACGCTGTATTTTAAACATCACGTGCTGTATTCCATGCCGGAAAAACAGCTGCTTATCAAGGCGACATCGTCCGGCACGGGCGGCGTAAAAAGCCGCATTGGGTTCGACGCGGCCACGCTGCGGCGGGGGCTGGAGATGTCGGTGCGCGTTGCGCATCATCACGGGCTTTTGTCCGCGCAGCCCTGCCANTACCTGATTTTGGGCTATCAGCCGCGCAAAGAAAATGAGACGGTCTTTTCGAAAACCGGTTTTGGCTTTACGTTTTTTGCGCCTGCACTCAGCCGGGATTATGCGCTGCGCTGGCAGAACGGCGCATACAAGCTCGACCTTGCCTCGCTGCAAAGCCGTCTGGCGCGCTGCGCGAAGGGCAGCGCGCCCGTGCGCACCATCGGTTTCCCCGCGTACACGTATTTTTTGCTGCAGGAGATGGAGCGCCGGGGCCTGCGGCTGCAAATGCCGAAGGGCTCGATGCTGACGATGGGCGGCGGCTGGAAACAGTTCGAGGGGCAAAAGGTGGAAAAGGAAGAGCTGTACCGTCTGGCATGGTCGGTGCTGGGCATTCCGGAGGAAAACTGCGTGGAATTTTTCGGCGCGGTGGAGCACCCCATCCTGTACACCACCTGCCGGCAGCATCATTTCCATGTGCCGGTGTACAGCCGCGTGCTCATCCGCGATGTGGATACGCTGCGCCCCGTTCCGAACGGAACGGTGGGCCTTGTGAACCTGCTCACTCCGATGGCGGGCAGCATGCCGATTTTGAGCATCATGACGGACGATTTGGGCGTTCTGCATGACGGCGGCACCTGTCCGTGCGGCTGCGGCGCNCCGTGGCTGGAGCTTTTCGGCCGCGTGGGCGTGCGCGATATCGTTACCTGNGCCGCCGGTGCGGCGGAATATCTGCAAAAGGGGGAGGCGGACGCATGATTCTTGCACATGGAACCCTGTACCCAGACAGCGGCCTGCCGCGCTTTCTGGACGCTTTGGCGGCAGAATGCGCAGACACGATCGCCGCGCAGAGCATCGATGCGCAGTGCGTGATCGCCGCCTGTGACGCGCTGGCGCAGCGCGTGCAGCGGGGCGATTACGATACGGTGCTGCAGCCCTTTTTGCAGGAGGCCGGTGTTTCGAAAGGGCGCTTTGCCGAGGCGCTGGCGCTGTTCCGGCGGGAAAGCCTGGAATACAAGCTTGCGATGGAGCTGGGGCAGGATGCNNNNCCCGGGCCGCTGCGCGGAAAAATGCCGGCTGACGCCGGGGCCGTAATGGCGGAGNTGGACAGCNNCGGCGCTNCTTTGCGCGACAGTGCGCCTGCCGGCGCCGGAACTGTGTTTGCGGAACAGGATAGAGCTGCGCCTGCAGGGCGGAACGCAGCTGCGCCTGCAAAGCAGGCCGCCGCCCCCGCGCTGCTGCCGCGGCGCCGCTATCCGCTGGGCGTGCTTTTGCACATCGCCGCCGGAAATGTGGACGGCCTGCCTGCCTACAGCGTGGTNGAGGGCCTTCTGGCGGGAAACATCAATCTTTTGAAGCTGCCCTCCGNCGACCGGGGCGCATCGGTGCTGCTGCTGCACGCGCTTGTCAAGATCGAGCCGCGCCTGCGGGATTTTGTATATGTGTTCGACGTGCCGTCCAGCGATCCCGCGTCGCTGGCCGCGCTGGCCGGGGCCGCCGANGGCGTGGTCGTGTGGGGCGGGGACGAGGCGGTACGCGCGGCGCGCACGCTGGCACAGCCCAATACGAAGATCATCGCNTGGGGGCACAAGCTCAGCTTTGCCTATGCCGCGCCGGACGCGCCCGAGGCAGAATTGCGCGCGCTGGCGCGCCATGTGTGCGAGACAAGGCAGCTGCTGTGCTCCTCGTGNCANGGCATTTTCTGCGATACGGCGGATATGGATGCCGTGAACGCGCTGGCCGAACGCTTTTTTGCGCTGCTGCAGGAGGAAAATGCCCATGCCGNGCCCGCCCCTGCCAGCCTGCGCGGCAGGGCGGCGCTGCAAATGCTGTACGAGCGGATGGAGGCCGATGCCGCCGGCCGCCGCGTGCTGCGTGCCGGCNGTGTGGGCGTGGTGATTGCGCCCGACAGCCGGCCGGAGCTCTCCCCCTTGGCGGGCAACTGCTGGGTGAAGCCCCTGCCGCGGGCGAACATCGTTGCGCAGTTAAAGCCGCTGAAGGGACATTTGCAAACCGTGGGCCTGCTGTGCGCCGAGGCCGACCGGCCGGAGCTTTGCACGCTGCTGGCACGCGCGGGCGCGGTGCGCATTACACCGGCGGGGGAGATGTCCCGCGTGCTGCCCGGTGAAGCCCACGACGGCACCTATGCGCTGCGCGAGTATACNCGGGTGGTGGAGTTTTTTTAGGCGGGCTGGATANAAGATACACAGAAAGGGTGCATGAGGCGGAGCGCGCGCAGAGAGGGTGCAGAGAGNGNGCAGAGAGGGTGCAGAGAGCGCGCCGAGAGGGTGCAGAGAGNGCNCAGAGAGGGCGGATCGCCACAGAAGACGCAGTTTTTTGACAGGCGATCCGGTTTGCCTGCTATGGTTTTCGGCCGGATCCGTACGACGTGCAAATGTCCGGCAGCTGCCGCCCTGCACAGACAAATAAAGCAGCGCCGTTCAGGGCAGGATAAAGGGGGGAACGCCGCGGCGCTTCCCCTTGTTTTTTGTGAAAATGCGCAAAANGAATGCGTGCTTTTCGGCACATCGCCAAAAATGTGCAAACCGGCAAAATTCCCCTTGCATCTTCGGCCAAAAGGGTGTATTATAATAACTGTAAACGTTTCCGGTTACATTTCCGGTAACGTTTGAAAAATTCCAAACGTTTCAATACGTTTCAATTTAGGAGGAGAAAACACATGAGCAAAAAGTTTTGGGCACTTGCACTTTGCGTCGTCCTGGCTTTGTCCCTGCTGGCCGGCTGCAGCAACAACAGCAGCAGCACGCCCGCTCCGGCGAACGACGGCGGCAACTCCACGCCCGCGAATGACGGCGGCAATGCGTCCGGCGCTGCGGGTTCCGTTTATTGGCTGAACATGAAGCCCGAGTCCGACGAGGTGCTTCAGAAGGTGGCCGAGATGTACACCGCCGAGACCGGCGTTCCCGTCAAGGTCGTCACCGCCGCTTCCGGCACGTACGATCAGCAGCTGACGGCTGAGATGGACAAATCCGCCCCGCCCACGATGTTCGTCATCGGCAATGAGGGCGGCGTGAACAACTGGGGCGAGTATGCCCTGGATCTGTCCGGCACCCCGATCGAAGCCGAGCTGAACACCGACGCCTACAACCTGTATGATGAGAGCGGCAAGCTCGTCTCCATCGGCTACTGCTACGAGTGCTACGGCATCATCGTGAACCCCGATCTGCTGGAGCAGGCCGGCCACAAGGTTGAGGATATCAAGAACTTCGAAACCCTGAAGACCGTTGTGGAGGACATCCACGCCCGCGCCGGCGAGTTGGGCTTTGACGCCTTCACCTCCTGCGATATGGATGGCAGCTCTTCCTGGCGCTTCACCGGCCATATGGCGAATCTGGAGTACTACTACGAGCAGGAAGGCTCTGTGTGGCAGACCTGCCCGGCGAGCATTTCCGGCAAGTATATGGACAACTTCAAAAACCTGTATGATCTGGCCATCAATAACAGCATCACCGATCCGAAGGAGCTTGCCACCGGCGGCCACGACGCCAGCGAAGAGTTCCGCACCGGCAAGGCTGCGTTCCAGGTACAGGGCTCCTGGGAATATGAAGGCATGAAGGCCGACGTNCCCAATGCCGTGATGATCCCCTACTACTGCGGCGTGTCCGGCGAGGAAAAGGCCGGCNTGAACTGCGGCACCGAGAACTGCTGGGCCATCAACGCCAAGGCTTCCGCCGAGGATCAGCAGGCGACGATGGANTTCCTGGTATGGTGCGTCACCGATCCCGAGGCCTCCCGCATGCTCGTGGATACGTTCGGCGTTATGCCCTATAAGCAGGCTGCCGAATCCACCAACGCGTTCCTGGCGCAGGCCAACGAGTATTCCAACAACGGCAACTATGTTATGAACTGGGCCACTAACTTCCAGCCGAACGTCGACGAGTATCGTGCTACGCTGGTTTCTGCTTTGAACCAGTACAACGCCGACCAGTCCGACGCCAACTGGGAGACTGTCCGCACCGCCTTTGTGGAAGGCTGGGCGCAGCAGTACCAGGCGATCAACGGCTAATCCGTTTTTCGCGCAGACCGAAAGAACCTTTGAATACAGCGGGGCGGGCCAAAACGCCCGCCCCGCTTTCTGTTTTCGCTTTTTTGTTCGCTGCCCCGCAGGGGGCAAAAGAGACGTGATTTTTGCGCATCAGGCTTGAAATTTGGATTGGGAGTGGATACCTTGAAACAGAAAAAACCCACAGCGGGCAGCACCATCCATGTCGCCACACGGCGCTGGTGGCCTCTTTTTCTGGGGCCCGTGGTCGTTGCTTTTGTAATCGGCTTCGTCTGGCCCTTTATCCAGGGCATTTACCTTTCGATGTGTAATTTCCGGCTGATCTCCGATGCCGAGTTTATCGGTTTCGGCAACTATGTAAAGGCGTTCCAGGANGCCACCTTTACGCACGCGTTCTGGTACACGGCGCTGTTTGCCATTACAAGCCTGGTACTCATCAACGTGCTGGCGTTTGCCGTGGCCTATGCCCTTACGCAGAACATCAAGGGCAGCAACCTGTTCCGCACGGTGTTCTTTATGCCGAACCTCATCGGCGGCATCGTGCTGGGCTATATCTGGTCGATGATCTTCGANGGCATNCTGAGCCGCTTCTCCACCTCGATCCTGCTGGAGACGAAATACGGCTTCTGGGGACTGATCATCCTGATGTGCTGGCAGCAGATCGGCTATATGATGATCATCTACATCGCGGGCCTGCAGGCCGTTCCCGGCGATCTGCTGGAGGCCGCGTGCATCGACGGCGCCACCGGCTGGCAGACGCTGACGCGCGTGACGATCCCGAACGTGATGCCCTCCATCACGATCTGCATGTTCCTCTCGCTGACAAACGGCTTCAAGCTGTTCGACCAGAACCTCGCGCTCACCGCGGGCCAGCCGTTCGTCATCCAGCCGGACGGNTCGACGATCAAAACGACGGAAATGCTGGCTTTGAACATCTACAATACGTTCTACAGCAGCAATGTCAAATCGCAGGGCGTTGCGCAGGCAAAGGCCGTTATCTTCTTCATTCTGGTGGCCGGGCTCAGTCTGGCACAGCTCTCCTATACCCGCAAAAAGGAGGTACAGCAATAATGAACACTCTGTCTGCAAAGCGCAATGGCAAGACGCTCCTGACCGTGCTGCTCAGCGTCGTCAGCATTATTTATGTGCTTCCCGTCTTTGCCGTGGTACTCAATTCCTTTAAGCTGAATACGTTCGTNAAAACCGATACGTTCGCGCTGCCCACCGGCGAAATGTGGGCGGGCTTTGATAACTTCACCAAGGGCATGACGTTCGGCAACTACCCGTTCTGGAACAGNGTCAAATACAGCGTTTTAATCACGATCCTCTCCACAGCGCTGATTTTGATCGGCACAACGATGGCCGCGTGGTATATCATCCGCGTGAACTCCAAATTTTGCCAGATTCTGTATTACCTGTGCGTGTTCTCGATGGTGGTGCCGTTCCAGATGGTGATGTTCACGCTTTCGAAAACGGCCGACAAGCTCCGGCTGAATACGCCGTATTCGATCCCCATCGTCTATCTGGGCTTTGGCGCGGGCCTTGCGATCTTCATGTTTGCGGGCTTTGTCAAATCGATNCCGCTCGAGATCGAGGAGGCCGCCGCGATCGACGGCTGCGGCCCGGTGCGCATCTTCTTCAGCATCGTGCTGCCGATGCTGCAATCCACGATGATCTCCGTGGGCATCCTNGAGATCATGTGGGTGTGGAACGACTATCTGCTGCCCGCGCTGGTGCTGGATATCAACGAATACCGCACCATCCCCATTCATATCCAGTATCTGAAGGGCAGCTACGGCACGGTGGATCTGGGCGCGACGATGGCGCTGATCTTGCTGAGCATCATCCCTGTGATCATCTTCTACCTCAGCTGTCAGAAGTATATCATCAAAGGGGTTGCGGCCGGCGCCGTAAAGGGGTAAAATAGATAGAAAAAGGCCGCGCCCGGCGAGCGTTGGACGCGGCGCTTTTTATAACACGTTTTAGAATAGGGCTGTTTTGCGGACAGCCCGATAAATGAGGAATGCCGATTTGACGATCAAGGATATTGCCCGGCTGTCCGGGTACAGCGTTGCCACGGTTTCCCGTGCGCTGAACAGTCATCCCGACATCAGCGAGACTGCGCGTGCAAAGATNATGGAAATTGTGGCGCAGCAGGATTTTCAGCCGAACAACAACGCGAAGCACTTGAAGCAGCGGGCCGATGCGGGCGTCGCCATTGTCGTAAAGGGCATCCGGAACATGCTGTTTGCCGAGCTGGTGGAGCGCATGCAGGATCTTTTNCAGAGCGCGGGGCGCGAGACGAGCGTTCATTATCTGGATGAGGANGCGAACGAGGTGGCCTATGCCTGCCAGTTCTGCCGCGAGCGCAAGCCCAGCGGCATCCTGTTTTTGGGCGGCGATTTAGAGCAGTTCCGGGCCGGCTTTGCGCCCATTACCGTGCCCTGCGTGCTTTTAACGAACAGCGCGCGCGATTTGGGCTTTGCAAATCTTTCTTCGTTTACCACGGATGANGCCGCTGCAGCGGCACAGGTGATCGAATTGCTGGCGCAGCACGGGCACCGCCGCATCGGCATTCTGGGCGGCAACGATTCGTGCTTCCAGATCGGCTTCCGCCGTTTGACGGGCTGCCAGACGGCCTTCCGGCAGCTCGGGATCCCATTTGACGAAGCGAGCCAATTTGTGCCCTGCCGGTATTCGATGCGGGACGCCTACGCCGCCACGCGCCGCCTGCTGGAGCGCAGCCCCGATTTGACGGCGATCTTCGCGGTGAGCGATGTGATGGCCGTGGGCGTCATCCGCGCGCTGCAGGATCTTGATAAGCGCGTGCCGGACGATATCTCCGTGGTGGGATACGACGGCATCGACATCAGCGGCTATACGATTCCCCGCCTGACGACTGTGCGCCAGAATGTGGCGGCACTGGCCGAGCGCGGCGTGGACGATCTGCTGCGCCGCATGGGCTGGATCTGTCCGCCTGTTCATGAGCTGATCCCGTTCCAGCTGGTGAAGGGGGAAAGCGTGGCACGGCCGCGGGGCTGATGCTTCTGCGCCCCGGAACCGGGGTTTGGCCGTTGCGGTGCNAAAGCCCGGCGGAGGAGCGCACAGCAACATTTTTCGCAATTTTACAAAGGAGAGGGGAAAGGAGGCTTTGCCTGTGAGAAAAGCCGGAATTTTGATGCCGNTTTTTTCCCTGCCGTCTCCGTATGGCATCGGCACATTGGGGGCGCAGGCCCGCGCGTTTGTGGATTTTCTGGCGCAGGGCGGCCAGTCCTGCTGGCAGCTGCTGCCGGTTGGCCCCACCAGCTATGGGGATTCGCCATATCAATCGTTTTCTTCGTTTGCGGGCAACCCCTATTTTATCGATTTGGACGCGCTGGCGGCGGACGGCCTGCTGCAGCCGTCGGAATATCAGACGCTTGATTGGGGCGNNNATGCCGCGGCCGTGGATTATGAGCGGCTGTACGCGCAGCGCTTTGCGGTGCTGCACACCGCGTGCGGCCGTCTGCTGGCANATAAGCCGGATGATTTCGACGCGTTTTGCGCGCGGCAGGCGGATTGGCTGGAGGATTACGCGCTGTTCATGGCNNTGAAAACGCGCTGCGGCGGCGCCTCGTGGTTCACATGGCCGCAGCCGCTGCGCCTGCGGGAGGAGCGTGCGCTTGCCGAAGCCCGCGCGGAGCTTGCCGCGGAGATGGATTTCTGGCGGGCGGTGCAGTACCTGTTTTTCCGCCAGTGGGGCGTGCTGAAGGATTATGCAAATGCCAAGGGCATCTCCATCATCGGCGATCTGCCCATTTATGTTTCCGGCGACAGCGCCGACGTATGGTCGAACCCGGAACAGTTCCAGCTGGACGAAAACGGNATGCCCACCGAGGTGGCGGGCTGCCCGCCGGACGGCTTTTCGGCGGACGGGCAGCTCTGGGGCAACCCGCTGTTCGANTGGGAGCGCATGAAGCGCGAGGGCTACCGCTGGTGGCTGCGGCGCATCGCGTTNCAATTCACGATCTACGATACACTGCGCATCGACCATTTCCGGGGCTTCGATTCATATTATGCCATCCCCTACGGCGACACCACCGCAAAGAACGGCCGCTGGCGTCCCGGGCCCGGCATCGATTTCTTCAATGCCGTGAAGCGTGAGATTGGCCCGAGGGACATCATTGCCGAGGATCTGGGCTTTCTGACGCCCTCGGTGCACAGGCTGGTGGAGGAAACGGGCTATCCCGGCATGAAGGTGCTGGAGCTTGGCTTCGACAGCCGCGACGCGGACAGCGAATATCTGCCGCACCGCTGCGGCACGCACTGCGTGATGTACACCGGCACGCACGACAACGATACGATCTGCGGCTGGCTGAAAAGTGCGCCGCGCGCGGACGCGGCCTATGCGAAAGCGTATCTGCGCCTTTCGGCGCGCGAGGGCTGGCACTGGGGTATGATGCGCGCCGCATGGGCCAGCGCAGCCGATCTGGCTGTGATGCAGTTTCAGGATCTGCTGGGCCTTGGCAGCGAGGCGCGCATCAACACGCCCTCTACGCTGGGCGGCAACTGGCAGTGGCGCACGATGCCCGGTACGTTCAGCGAAACGCTGGCCCGCCGGCTGTACCGGGAAATGCGGATCTATCAGCGTCTGCCGGAGGATTCCGGAGAGAATATCTGACCGGATGCGGCCGAAACGCGCCCCAATGCAATTGAAACGCGATACAACCAAAGCCGCCCCTGCAAAAAACAGGGGCGGCTTTGTGTAAANCGTTTGTATCAGGCGTGAAGCGGCGCATTGACAATTTGCCGGGCGGGTGATACCATAAGGAAGGAANCCGGAAATTACCGAAAGGGGAAAAAT
Organism: Subdoligranulum sp.; assembly: GCA_014799685.1. Classification (GTDB taxonomy): domain Bacteria; phylum Bacillota; class Clostridia; order Oscillospirales; family Ruminococcaceae; genus Ruthenibacterium. The sequence goes on from JAAVHN010000032.1 coordinate 46,455, forward strand.
ACCATGGAATTGAAATTTACACAGACAGATAAGGCGCCCGCGGCGATCGGGCCGTATTCGCAGGCGGTATCGGTGGGCAACCTGCTGTTCACCTCGGGGCAGATCCCCATCGACCCGGCCACGGGCGAGATCGCGGGCACGACCATCACCGAACAGGCACGCCAGAGCATCGCGAACGTGGGCGCGATCCTCGCGGCGAACGGCGCCAGCTTTGAAAAGGTGGTAAAGACCACCTGCTTTTTGGCCGACATGGGCGATTTTGCCGCGTTCAACGAGGAATACGCCAAGGCGTTCACCGCGCGCCCGGCNCGCTCGTGCGTGGCGGTGAAAACGCTGCCGAAGAACGTGCTGTGCGAGATTGAGGCCATCGCGGTGCTGTGACCGGAAGGCGGTAAGGCGGCTGGGGAAGACGCCGGGAGCATTCGCCAAAGCAGACGGTATTGATGGATTGCTCTGTTTGCCTATACCGGATACAGGCAAACCCGGCAGACCATCTTGAAAAGAAGCGAGCAGACGAAAATGACCGTCTGCTCGTTTTTTGTGCTGTAATGCGTAAAGGGCATCCTGGATCAAACGGACACACGAACATTTACCGCAGCTTCAGGATACGACAATTTTCTTCGCCAGTGCATCGCGATCTTCGATGGGAATACCAAGNAGTTCCATCGCCCTTTCAGCAGAAACGGATAAGTTTTTCATCAGCGCTGCAATATTGGCGGCTCTGTTCTGCTCCATTCCCTGCTTCAATCCTTCTTTTTTCCCCANTTCCATGCCTTCCCGCATGGATTCCTCTCGCATCTTTTCAATCGCTTGGCACATTGTCANCACTCCTTCCTCGCTCTCTTTAAAAAAACGTGTGCGCTCTGCCAGTATTTTGTAATGCATCTCGGATGGGTCAGNGCACTGAAAATCATGCATCAGCTTCCCCACCGGGGTATCTCCCCGGTATGCTCCGTTTACATATAGTATGTGCGAACCATCNCCCAGCTTTTCGCCCGTCTCCACATCCGTGCGCTCGAAGCGATAGAGCGGCCGGCCTTTGCCCATCACATCGTTTTCTGTGATGAACACCACCCATGTCTCGGGCAGGGCCTCGAAGCTTTCGCCCTTTTGCAAAAGCCCGATGTCCATCATGCTGCTGTTGAACCGTGCGCGTTTGCGTCCTGCGCCCCGGTCCTCGCGCTGAATTTCAATATTGATTCTGGCTCCGGTGTCATCCGTGGCGAGAATATCGAACCGGACGGATCGGTGCAGCAGATTTTCGATAAATACCTGCGTATGTACCTCTAAGACCNTTAAATCCGGCTTTTCCAGTACGATGCGCAGCACCAGCTCCACACTCTCCNGGCTGTCCTCAAAGCATTTGGTGAGGAATTCATCATCCATCAGGCGGAATTCCCGCAGACGCTGCAAATCTTCCTCGTGCAGTTGTTCCTGTCTTGTCAAAGCTTGCACCGTCCTTATTTCCACCGGATTGTTTTCCCGTTATTTGCATTGTATCATATTGTTGCAGACCCTGCAAGATGCNGCNTTTTCGAATCACGGAAACGGATTTCTTCCGCAGCCCTTTATGGGGAGGTATTACTGTCCTTCCTCTTTTGTGCNTTCCTGCTTTTTTTGGATATACTCCAAACCCAAACGGATAAGCTCCGTGGTTGCCTCCGANCGTGTCTGGAAACGATTTTCAAAGCGGTAATCTTCAATCGCGGTGAACATNTCNTCATCCACGGAAATCATGTATCGTTTTCTTTGTGTTGCCATGCTTTTTTGNNTCCTTGATGTAAAGAAAATACAAACAGCGCTCTCATCGTTGCTCTCCGGTGTCCCGGAAAGTGAAAATACCTTCATAATCGCAGTTCAGCGCATCGGCGATCTCGTGCAATTCCTTTTCGGAAAAATTGTCACGGGTAAGCTTATTGCTTAAATTGGTGCTTGAGGTGCCGATTCTTTTCGCCAGCTCTTTTAAGGTCATATCTCGTTCCAAAAGGATAATTCTGATTTTTAAGGCCATTCCCATAATCTTCTTCGTCCCTCTTATAAAAACAATATAGTAGCATTATTACGAGAAAACTACAATTCATCAATTATTAAAAANATATACTTAAAAATGAATATATTTACTTGACAATGAACTGCAAAGGNTGTATCATATAATTAGNAGATGAAATAAAACCGTTTCGATGTGAAATGACGGGAGCGTGAAATTTATGGACTACATCGACGAAATCTTCACAAGGGCGGATATCCAGCAAATACGGGCCTTTCTTATGGATGGCGCGGAATGTGTGACCGACCTGCGGCCCTACAAGGAGCGGATCGACAGTGCTGAGCAGGCTTTGAGCGACCATCTGCACAGGGATTACCCCAATGAAAATGATTTTGACGAAATCATCAGTATTAAGAATGCATATGGAAGTGCGATAGAGAATGTCTACATGGAAATCGGCCTGCAGATCGGGGCGATTTTAGCTGCGCAGGTTGTATGGAACGTGAAAAAGTCGTATGAAAAAAGTGCGGGGCTTTGATGCGGTTGCCCGTTCGTGCCCTGGCCTGCACGTCGGTTGCGCCCTTCGCCGCCGCGGCCTCAATCATATGTATGCGTGCAAATCTCCTCGATCTTTTCGCGCACGGCCACAAAATCGGCGTAGCTGAGCGGCTTGTTCGACGGGCTGCGCAGCAGCGCGGCGGGGTGCAGCGTGGCGGTGAAAAATACGCCGTCCTTTTCCACCCATTGGCCGTGCTCGCGCATGACGCTGAAATCCGGGCGGATGAGCCGCTGTGCCGCGATGCGCCCGAGGCACAGCACGATCTTGGGGCGGATTATCTGGAACTGCTCGCGCAGATAGGGGATGCATGCGTCCCATTCGCTCGGCTGCGGGTCGCGGTTTTCGGGCGGGCGGCATTTTACGATATTGGTGATGAATACATTTTTATCGCGGCTTAAATGGATGGCGCGCAGGTACTGATCGAGCAGCTGCCCGCTGCGGCCCACAAACGGCAGGCCCTGTTCGTCCTCGCTGCGGCCCGGCGCCTCGCCGATGATCATCACTTCGGCCTGCGGGTTGCCCATGCCGAACACAACGTTGGTGCGCGTTTCGCACAGCCCGCACTTTTGGCAGGCAAGGCAGGTCTGCTTCAGCTGTTCAAATTCCATATCGAACCCTTTCCGGCGTTTGCCNCCGCGCAAAGCGGGGCGCTGCGCCGCATGTAAAATTTTTTGCGGAAATTTCTACTTCCCCATATAGCCTATTATAGCACATTCCTCTTGCGAATTTCCACTAAGATTGATACAATAATAAAAAGGAGATCGAGGAAACTCGGATTCCGTATCGAATTAGGGGGAGATTCCAATGAAAATTCTGGTAGAAACTTCTGCGCGCCATGTACATGTCACCGAGGCCGANCTGAACACGCTGTTCGGCGCGGGCTATCAGCTCACCGTGAAAAAGGAGCTGTCGCAGCCGGGNCAGTATGCGAGCAACGAGCGCGTGACGGTCGTCGGCCCGAAGAAGGAGCTGGCGAACGTTTCCATCCTCGGCCCGTGCCGCAATGCCACGCAGGTGGAGCTGAGCGCCACCGACGCCCGCTCCATCGGCATCAACGCGCCGGTGCGCGAATCCGGCGATATCGCCGGTTCCGCGGGCTGTAAGTTAGTGGGCCCCGCCGGCGAGGTGGAGATCNCCGAGGGCGTCATCGTTGCGAAGCGCCATGTCCACATGACGCCGGAGGATGCGGCCGCGGCGGGCGTGGCCGACAAAGAGATCGTGAAGGTGGCCGTGGANACAGACGGCCGCAGCCTCGTGTTCGGCGACGTCGTCATCCGCGTGAGCGATAAGTTCTCCACCGCGATGCACATCGACACCGACGAGAGCAATGCGGCAGGCGGCCCCACCAGCGGCGAGATCGTGAAATAATTTTTTGTGTTTGCGACCCCGCTTTCGCAAAACCCATGGCTCCCGCCACCCGGCTGCCCGGCAAAGAAGAGCTGCCGCCAAAATGCGGCGGGGAAGGGAACCGGAACCTCCGCACCAAAAAAAAGAATGAAACCAGCGGCCCCGGATGCGTTTGNATATGCGTCCGGGGCCGNTGNTTTGCCGGAGTNTCCGGGGCGGCTGAAATACAGAAAAAACGGCTCTGATCCTACGCCCCGCGCGGATCGTCATAAATCTGGTGCGCGCCGTCGATGGCCTCGCCCAGATATGCGTCGATCCACTCTGCGGCGGCGCGCTTGTCGCGCGCCCGCAGATGCGTATACAGCCGCTCGGTGCTGTGCAGCAGTGCCTCGATGCCGTACAGGCGGCAGAACCGGATCCANAGTGTGATAACGGCCGGCTTGAATGAATAGTAAATCAATGGCAGGATGTTGTTGCCGCTGATGAGCGCCAATGTGTGCTGGAATGCGAACGCGGCCTCGGCGGCGCCGGCCGGCGTCTCGCACTGCGCAAGCGCGGCCACGGTGTCGCCCAGCGCCATCATGTCGCTCTCGGCGGCGTTGTCGATGGCACTGTCCGCNGCCATGTGCTCCAGCGCCCGGCGCACCTCCAAAATNGANCGGATCTCNTGCCTGCCCAGCACGCCGCCCCGGTATTCCATNATGGCCACCANCGTGCNGAGGTTGCCCTTGCGGCGGTAATCCGCCACGCGCACGCCCTGCCGGGGCAGNATCTCCAAAAAGCCCTGCTTTGCCAGCTCGGCAAGGCCGCCGTTCACCACCGCGCGGCTCACCTGCATGCGCTCGGCCAGCTCCCGCTCGGGGGGCAGCAGCGCGCCTGCGGGCAGCTCGCCCGAGAGGATCATCCCCTGCAGCTGGCTGACGAAAAGGGATTTTAAACTGGGCGCGGAGATTTTGGAAAATTCCATAAAAACCTCTTTCTGTTGTGTGGAACCGTTTTTCTTCTGCTCTTGGTTATACCAGAGACCACGAGTTCATTCTATCATGCATTCTGTCAAAATGCAAGACCTGTTTTTTTGACTGTTTCACGAAAAAATCNCCCTGTATTGACAGCTTTTGCGCCGTGTGTTAAAATAAGGACAAAGTTATGAACAAACCGTGACCGTCTGGCTCAACCAGAAGATTGCACGGCGCAGCATCCGCCGCGCCCACCGGTTTGCCCTATGGCTGAAAAAACATCGGAAAGACGCCCGCAGGGCTGCCGTTTCGGTGTGTTTTTATCGGAAAGGAGTATGCATCTATGAGCGAGACAAAGTTCCCCTTGGATGAGAGCAAGCTGCCGTTCAGCATCCCCAAGGATGCCGCGCCCCGCGAAAAGATNCTGAAGCTGGGCCGCAAGATCACCGACCGCGTGCCCGCCAAGCTGGGCGGCGTGAAGGCGGAGGACCCGGAATACTGGGGCCTCGCGGGCATCGTCACCGACGAGATGGCCGATCTTGCGCTGAAAATGGAGGTGCGCAAGCCCCTCACCTATGCGCAGCTGAAAACGCTCTCCGGCATGGANGANGCGCCGCTGGAAAAGCTGCTGGNNGANATGAGCCGCGTGGGCCTGCTGGAATACAACTGGGAAAATTTAGACGGCAAAAACCCGAAGCACGAAAAGCGCTGGGTGCTGCCGCAGTTTGTGCCGGGCAGCGCGGAATTTTTCAACATGAACCACCAGCTGATGAAGGANCACCCCGAGGTGACGGCNTTNTTCGAGCGCATGACGTTCCTGCCGCTGGAGAAAATTACCCCGATGGTGCCGCCGGGAGGCGCGGGNATCGGCATGCACGTCATCCCCGTGGAGAAGGCCATCGAGACCGAGAACCATTCCGTCGATGTGGAGCACATCTCGTATTGGCTGAAGAAATANAACAAGTTCGCCAAATCCCCCTGCTCGTGCCGCCTTTCGCGCGGNATGATGGGCGAGGGCTGCGCCGACGACCCCGAGGGCTGGTGCATCGCCGTGGGCGACATGGCCGATTATGTCGTGGAGACGGATAAGGGCGGCGAGTATATCACCTATGACGAGGCGCTCGCCATCTTCCACAAGGCGGAGGAAAACGGCTTCGTCCACCAGATCACCAACATCGACGGCGAGGAAAAAATCTTCGCCATCTGCAACTGCAATATCAAGGTCTGCAACGCGCTGCGCACNTCGCAGCTGTTCAACACCCCGAACATGAGCCGTTCGGCCTATGTGGCAAAGGTGGAGACTGCGGATTGCGTGGCCTGCGGCCGCTGCGTGGAGTACTGCCCGGCGGGCGCGGTGAAGTTAGGGCAGAAGCTGTGCACCACCTCCGGCCCCATCCAGTACCCGAAGCACGAGCTGCCCGACGCGGCCAAGTGGGGCCCGTCGAAATGGGATATCAACTACCGTGACACCAACCGCATCAACTGCTACGATACGGGCACCGCGCCGTGCAAGACGGCCTGCCCNGCGCACATCGCCGTACAGGGCTACTTAAAGATGGCGGCACAGGGCCGCTATACCGACGCGCTCGAGCTGATCAAGCGCGAGAACCCGTTCCCCGCCGTGTGNGGCCGCGTGTGCAACCGCCGGTGTGAGGACGCGTGTACCCGCGGCACCATNGACCAGGCCGTGGCCATCGACGAGGTGAAGAAGTTCATCGCGCAGCAGGATCTGAATGCCGCAACGCGCTTCATCCCCAAAAAGGTGATCCCGAAGATCGACGGTGAATTCGAGCAGAAGGTGGCCATCATCGGCGGCGGCCCGGCCGGGCTTTCGTGTGCGTTCTATCTGGCGCTGCTGGGCTATGANCCCACCGTCTTTGAAAAGAACGAGAAGCTCGGCGGCATGCTGCGCTACGGCATCCCCAGCTTCAAGTTGGAGAAAGACGTGATCGATGCCGAGATCGATGTCATCCGTGCGCTGGGCGTGGATTTCCGCTGCGGCGTAGAGGTGGGCAAAGACCTGACGCTCGACGATCTGCGCGCGCAGGGCTACGAGGCGTTCTATCTGGCNGTCGGCTGCCAGCGCGGCCGCCTGCCGGGCATNCCGGGCGAATCGAGCGAGGGCGTGCTNTCGGCGGTGGATTTCCTGCGCGAGGTCGGCGCGAACGAGGCACTGAAGCTGAACGGCCGCACCGTGGTCGTGGGCGGCGGCAACGTGGCCATCGACGCCGCGCGCACGGCACACCGCTGCGGCGCGAAGAGCGTTCGGATGTTCTGCCTTGAGCCGCGGGAAAAGATGCCCGCGTCGCTGGAGGAGATTGCCGAGGCCGAGGATGAGGACATTACAATCGATTGCGGCTGGGGCCCGAAGGAGATCAGGACCGAGGGCGGCAAGGTGACGGCTGTTGTGTTCATGCGCTGCACCAGCGTGTGGGACGCCGAGGGCCGNTTTGCTCCGCAGTACGACGAGCAGGATACGATGGAGGTGCCGTGTGAGCACGTGGTGCTCTCCATCGGGCAGAGCGTCGATTGGGGCGCGCTGCTCGAGGGCAGCAAGGTAGAGCTGGCGCGCGGCGGCTGGGCCAAGGCCGACAGCCTGACGTACCAGACCGCGCAGCCCGATGTCTTCGTGGGCGGCGACGCCTACACCGGGCCNAAGTTCGCCATCGACGCCATCGCAGCGGGCAAGGAGGCGGCGGAATCCATCCACCGCTTCGTGCAGCCGAACGCCAGNATGACNATCGGCCGCAACCGGCGGCAGTTCATCGAGCTGGANAAAAACAACATCAAGTTNGAGCAGTACGATACGGCCCAGCGCCAGATCCCCGGCATGGACGACACGGTGGATTGGAAACAATCGTTCCGCGANGCAAAGAAGACGTTCACGGAGGANCAGGTGAANACCGAGACNGCGCGCTGCCTTGGCTGCGGCGCCTCGGTGGTGGACCCGAANAAGTGCATCGGCTGCGGCATCTGCACCACGAAGTGCGCGTTNGACGCGATCCACCTGCACCGCGACCTGCCCGAGTGCTCCACGATGCGTAAGGCCGAGGACAAGATGAAGTACATNCTGCCCTATATGGTAAAGCGCGGCGTGAAGATCGCGCTGGGCAAAAAGGAGTAAGAACGCAAAGGCAAAAGGCATTTTGCGGTATGGCATGCAAACGGGTGCGCCGGCCGGGCCGGCGCACCTCAACCCGCGGCATTTCCCCGGCCCNGTGCCGGGGAGCCAACCTTCGGCATTTCCCGGCTCCGCGCCGGGTAAAGCAATAAATCATTTTATTCAATCATTCTATCGGAAAGTGAGGCAATCGCAATGTTATTCCAAATCTACGGCGNAAACGCGGGCTTCCAGCTTCTGGGCTGGGTGATGGTGTTCGTGGGCCTGATCNTNTGCAACGAGATCGCCCGCCGCAGCAAAAAGGGCGGCATNTTCTTCTTCCTGGTGCTGCCGGCNGTGCTCACCGTCTATTTCNTCNCNATCTATNTNGGCGCGGCGATGNNNGCGGANTGGGCGCTGAAGAACGANACCTANGTNTACATGAACNGCTGGTTNCACTANGCGAAGCTGTACGCCGCCACGGCGGGCTGCATCGGCTTCATGATGCTGAAGTATAAGTGGAAGATCGGCAAAGAACAGTGGTTCAAGGTGTTCCCGTTCGTCATCGTGGCCATCAACATCCTCATCGCCGTGGGCAGCGANTTNGAATCCGCCATCAAGGGCGCCATCGCGATGNGCCAGTACGGCGACCGCTGGTGGCTTTCCAGCGAGAACGTNTGGCTGTACGGCGGCTGGTGGAACTGGCTGAACGGCCTGGCCGGCATCGTGAACATCTTCTGCATGACCGGCTGGTGGGGCATNTACNCCTCGAAGAANCACGACGACATGCTGTGGCCGGATATGATCTGGCTGTACATCGTGGCNTATGACGTGTGGAACTTCCAGTANACCTATCTGAACCTGCCCACCCANGCGTGGTACTGCGGCCTTGCGCTGCTGCTGGCNCCGACGGTTGCGGCNTNNCTGTGGAACAAGGGCGGCTGGATCCAGAACCGCGCCCACACGNTGGCCACNTGGTGCATGTTCGCGCAGGTGTTCCCGCTGTTCCAGGACCGCAGCGTCTTCACGACANTGCCCGTGCTGTACGCCGACGGCTTTATGGATGCCGCCGTGCGCCCGACGCAGGTGAACCCTGTGCCGCAGGGCGTGATCTCGATCATCTCGCTGGCGATCAACGTGCTGGTGCTGGGCATCATCATCAAGCGTTCCCTTGAGAAGAAGAAGAACCCGTACAAGAACGAGATCTTTACNGATACGAAGGACTTCCAGAACGCGATGGCGCGCGCAGAGGGCCAGGGCCTGACTGCCAGCAGCGGAAAAGGCGGCAAGAAAACGGCAGCGTAAAGCGTCGNAAAGCGCATAGTACCGTTACAAAAGAACCCGGTGCGGTTATGCGGGACATTCTGAATGAATGTGTGCATTCCGCCTATTCCGGGCANCAAAACAGCAAAAACTGCCGCCGTCCCGATTTGGGGCGGCGGCAGTTTTTGCNGGTGGTGCGCCCGGCTATTGCGGCTATTGCCAAACCGCTGATGATGTTGAGAATCATCTTTTAAAAAAGCATTTGCGGTTTTTAAATTCACAAAAATTTTGCAAAACACTTTGTTGCAGAGNAATTATTTTACAATCGCCGCCAAAAATATACCGTAAATTTTATACTTTGCGCTAATATATTTTGANGGNAAAATGCATTATAATAGAAATGGGTTATTGNCCTTTTTGGCCGGAAAATGAGAAAAAGGAACCGCCAGGCTCTTATCCAGGAATGTNATTATTTTGNGATACTTCAAAAAATGTCAATAAAGTCATTTGAACATTGTGAGGAATAAGAAATCGAGCTTTTATAAATGTGTTTTCACCTTTTTGACCCTTACAAAAATCGTTAAAAATGCACAAGCAGATTCGTCGGAACGACGAAATTCGACAAAATATTTAAAACCCGCAAATCCTTGCGGGGCCTTTTATATATAAANCAGATACAATTTCCTTGCAGGATAATTTTTCCTGAATAACTTATTTAGGAGGAAATTGTATGAACAAATCGCACGCATTGAATCCGCACACTGCAAATCCGTATCAGAGAGAGCGAAAGCGCGCAGGTNTGACACAAGAGAANGCNGTGGAATATCTGCCCTTTGAACTGCGCACGCTGCAGGGCTACGAAGCCGGATGCCGTCAGCCAAAGTTCGACCACGCCTATGCAATGGCCGAGTTGTACGGCTGCAGCCTCGATGATTTTGCCCGGGTGGAAGAGGATGCGGAAGATGAATAGCGCGATGACATCTCTTCTGCANCGGCTGGGCGTATACGAAAATACGCAAGGGTACTATATGATTCAAGCGGCTGTTTTTGTTGCGATCCAGGAACCGGAATCACTTCTGATGGTAACGAAGTGGCTGTATCCCAAAGCGGCCAAACGATGCGGAACCAATTGGAAGGCACTGGAGAAAAATCTGCGTACAATGATATCCCGCATCTGGATAAATTATCCGGAGAGTTTACAGGCATTGGCTGCGGCGCCGCTGCGAAAGAAGCCCACTCCCTCGCAATTTGTGGCGCTGCTGGCATCCGGTTTGTGTACTGAGATTTTGGAATAAGCCTGACGGATCGGCCCGGCGGGAACAAANATAAAAAGGCGTTTACAAGGTGCTCCCATGCCCCTGTAAACGCCCTTTTTCTATTCCTTTTTGTGCAGACGCGGATTGCCCTGCCGCAAACCGCCCTACCACAGATNGCCTTGCCGCAAACCGCNTTACTGCAAATCGTCCTGCCGCAGATCGCTNATAAAACAATATTTGCCTGCAAGCCGTTTATTTCTCCTCAGCCTGNTCCAGCAGCTTCTGGAAGCTGACGGCGGCGAGCTGATNGTTGATGCTGTCGGTGATCTCGCTGAACACGCGCTGGAACACGCAGCTGCCGGAGGCGCCGCGGTTGCATTCGCCCGCGCCCTCCTCGCTCACGCAGCGTGTGAGGCGATAGGGGCCCTCCACCGCGTCGATCACATCCTTCAGCGTGATCTCGGCCGCGGGGCGCGCCAGNTCGTAACCGCCGCAGTTGCCCTTATAGCTTTTGACAAGCCCGCTTGAAACCAGCTTGCCCAGTATCTTCAGCGAAAAGCGCAGTGTCACGCACATTTCCTCGCTGATGGTGCGCGCGTCCCGCCGTGTGCCGCATTTGGCAAGGCAGTAGACGATGCGCACCGCGTAATCGGATTCCTGTGTGATATGCATAAAACGCTCCCGTTCCCGGCTTTTGTTTTTTTGCCTTTTTAGTGTTGCGNTAAGTATCCGGCGCGAAGCATCCCCGCGCGCTGTTCCCCAAAGCGGCGGCGCCTCAATCNAGAAAATCGCGCAGCTTTTTCGAGCGGCTGGGGTGGCGCAGCTTGCGCAGGGCCTTGGCCTCGATCTGCCGGATGCGTTCGCGNGTGACGTTGAACTCCTTGCCCACTTCCTCCAGCGTACGGGGACGGCCGTCCTCCAAACCGAAGCGCAGGCGCAGCACCTTTGCCTCGCGCGGGGTGAGNGTNTGCAGCACGCCGGAGAGCTGTTCCTTCAGCAGCGTATGGCTGGCGGCCTCGGCGGGAACGGGTGCGTCCTCGTCGGGGATGAAGTCGCCGAGGTGGCTGTCCTCCTCCTCGCCGATGGGCGTTTCCAGGCTGACGGGCTCCTGCGCCACGCGCATGATCTCACGCACCTTGTCCGCAGGCATGTCCAGTTCCAGCGCGATCTCGTCCGCCGTGGGCTCGTGCCCGTTGCGGTGCAGCAGCTGGCTGGATACCTTTTTCACCTTGTTGATCGTCTCCACCATGTGCACCGGAATGCGGATGGTGCGGGCCTGGTCGGCGATGGCGCGGGTGATGGCCTGCCGGATCCACCAGGTGGCGTAGGTGGAGAACTTAAAGCCCTTGGTGTGGTCGAATTTCTCCACAGCCTTGATCAGGCCGAGGTTGCCCTCCTGGATTAGATCGAGGAACTGCATCCCGCGCCCCACATANCGCTTGGCGATGGATACCACCAGGCGCAGGTTCGCCTCNGAGAGCCGCTGCCGCGCCTTTTCGCCGTCCTCACCGCCGTTCTGGATCCGGAGNGCCAGNTCGATTTCCTCCTCCGGCGTCAGCAGGGGAACACGGCCGATCTCCTTCAAATACACCTTCACGGGATCGTCGATGTTCACGCCCTCGGCGGACAGCGCATTTTCCAGCTCGTCGACGGTATCCTCCGTCAGCGTGAATTCCTCGATGTCGGTGTCGGGCTCGTCCACGATCTCGATGTTGTTGGCATCAAGCGCTTCGTACAGCTTGTCCACCAGTTCTACCTCGAAGCCGATCTCCTCCAGTGCGTCGTTGATCTCCTTCGTCGTCACCTTCTGGTTNCGCTTGCCCAGCTCCACAAGGCTCAGGATAATGTTCTTCTTTTCTCCCATTCCGTCNGCTCCCTTTCCTGTTTTCCGGTTCTGCGGAAGCTTTGCCCGGCGGCCGGGCCCATTTTGAACNGCAAATTTCGGGCCCGCCGGTGCATGCAAGGCTTCCCGGTGGATGATTGATTTTGGCCGGTTTGAAAANTCTTCCGCTGCAGNGGACACTGCGATTTTTCAAACAGGGCCTATGCTTTTTTCAGCTTGAGTGTCTGCAAATACGCGGCCAGCTCCTCGGGCGAGCGTTCGGCCGCCGTGCTGCTGACGGGGCGGCTGCTTTCGATGCGNTCCAGATACATTTCCACATCGCGTTCGCCGATGCCCACGTCATAGTTCTGCGCGAGCACACGGCTGATGATCGAGATCGTCTCATCCGGCAGCTCCTCGCTGATGGCCGAGAGGTCGAGGTATTCGCCGCGCGCGTTTTTTTCGCACAGCAGCGCGTAGGCACGCCCCATCCCGGCATCCAAAAATGTATCGGCCTGCAGGCGCGGCTGGATGATGCGCAAAAATGCGGGATTTTTGAGGATGGCGGCCACGATCTGCTGTTCGGCAAAGGCGACGCCGAGGGCCTTTTGCCCGCCCTGTGAATACGGCACGCGGATATGCCCGCCCGCGCCCTCATTGAGCAGCGCGCGCTCCCGCTCCTTTGCGGCACGGCGGCTGCGTGCGCGGACAGCGCCGTCCAGCTGCGCCAGAATGGCCGATTTTTCCACGTTGGTCTCCTCGGCCAGCCGCCCGGTGTAAACATCCCGTTCGGTGGGCGTGATGCGGCCCGCCAATACATTGATGGCGTCCCGCAGATAGCCCAGCCGCCCGTCGGCTGTGGCGATGTCATAGCGCGCCTTTGCCTGCGCAAGCTCGTATTCGATGGCGTTGTTCGAGCCGTCCAGCAGCTTTTTAAAGCGGTCCGCGCCGAATTTTTTGATGAATTCATCCGGATCCTTCGCATCGGGCAGCTTCAGCACCGATACCTTCAGCGGCGATGCGTTCAGCAGCTCGATGGCGCGCTTCGTGGCCTTTTGCCCGGCCTCGTCCGAATCGTAGCACAGCACCACTTCATCGGCGTACTCGCTCAGAAGCTTTACCTGCTCGGCTGTCAGCGCCGTGCCGCACCCGGCCACCGCCGTGGGAAAGCCCGCCTGATGCATCGAGATCGCGTCCAAATTGCCCTCGCACAGCAGATAGCGCCGCTCGGCGCTTTTTTTGGCGAAGTTCAGCGCGAAGAGTGTCCGGCTTTTTTTGTAGGCCATTGTCTCGGGGCTGTTGACGTATTTGCCGCCGGGCTGTTCCGGGTCTAACTTGCGGCCGCTGAACGCGATGACATTGCCGCGCAGATCGAAGATGGGGATCATCACGCGCCCCCGGAAGAAATCGAATGTGCTGCCCTTTTCGCTGCGTTTGATGAGCCCTGCAGCCAAAAGCTCCTCCTCGGTGTAGCCGAGGTGCTTCAAATGGTCGCGCGTTGCCTGGAAGCTGTCGGGCGCGTAGCCCAGCCCGAAGCGGCGGATCGTATCGTCCGAAAGGCCGCGCCCGCGCCAGTACGCCCGCGCGTTGCGCCCCGCGTCGGAATTGAGCGAGGAAAAGAAGAAGCGCGCCGCGTCCTTATTGGCGGCCAGGATGCGCATGCGCATCCGGCCCGTCTGGTCGTCTTCCTCCGGCAGCGGCATGCCCGCGCGCCCGGCCAGAAATTTTACGGCTTCCAGATAATCTACATTGTTGATGCGCTTGATAAAATTGATCACGTCCCCGCCCGCGCCGCAGCCGAAGCAATAGAACGACTGTGTTTCCGGATAGACGACGAAGGACGGCGTCTTTTCGTTGTGGAACGGGCAAAGCCCGGTGTGCGTGCGCCCGCGGCGGCGCAGCTGCACATAGCTTTCCACCACATCGGTGATGTCGCTGCGCTGTACCAGCTCGGTGATGTATTCGCGCGGGATCAAACCGCCGCCTCCTTTCCGGTTTTTGAGGGCTGGGGGAGGCCTTTTATGCTTCCTCCCATTCGCCCGAAACGATGGGCTTGCCGTCTTTGTCCAGCAGGGGCGTCAATCCGGCGCCATAGCCCTCGCCCGCAAGCAGATACTGTACCCCGGTTTTTGTATCCCGCAGAACGCGGACATATACCCCAAATCCGGAGCCCTGTTTATACAATATTTCAAATCGCTTTTGATCCATGGCTGCTCCCTGTTGATTGTAAAAAATATTCTGCGGCCCGTGCCGGCCGCCGCTACGGCGTGCGCCACTTTTGCGGCACGAACAGATCTTCATACATGCGGATGGCGTATTCGTCGCTCATGCCGGAGATGTAGTCCGTCACCGCGCGGTCGATGCCCTCCTGCCACATTACATACAGAAAATCCTGCGGCATATGCGTGGGATTCTCTTTATAGTAGCCGTACAGCGCGTCGATCACGCCGTCCACCTTCTGCTCCTCGCGTTTGGCGACGGGGTCGACATAGACGGTGCTGTACATAAAATCGCGCAGCGCCTCGTAGGCGGCCATGCTCTCGGGGTTCATGCCGATTTCACTGGCGCCGTGCGCCACAAGGGCGGTGATCAGCGCCGTAATGCGCCGGGATTTTGTATCGCCCAGAACGTGTGTGATTTCTTTGGGAATATCTTCGTTTCGCAGGATGCCGGCCGAAACGGCGTCCTCGATATCGTGGTTCATGTAGGCGATGTGGTCCGCATAGCGCACGATGCAGCCCTCGCGCGTTTCGGCCCAGGCGCCGCGCGTGTGCGTGATGATGCCGTTCAGCACCTCCTGGCAAAGGTTCAGGCCCGCGCCGCCTTTTTCTAACTTTGTCACCACGCGCACGCTCTGCTCGTAGTGGCGAAAGCCGCCGGGACACAGGCGGTTCAGCGCGCGTTCGCCTGCGTGGCCGAACGGCGTGTGGCCCAAATCGTGCGCCAGCGCGACGGCCTCGGTGAGGTCTTCGTTCAGCCGCAGCGCCCGCGCGACGGTGCGCGCGATCTGGCTGACCTCAAGCGTATGCGTCAGCCGTGTGCGGTAGTGGTCGCCCTCGGGCGAAAGGAACACCTGCGTCTTCTGCTTCAGACGCCGGAACGCCTTGCAGTGGATGATGCGGTCGCGGTCCCGCTGATAGCAGGTGCGCAGGGGACAGGGCTCCTCCGGCACGGCGCGGCCGCGGCTGTTTTCGCTCAGCGCCGCAAACGGCGAAAGCGTCTGCCGCTCGATCTCCTCGGTGCGTTCGCGTACCGTCATTCGAATGCCCCCATTCCGGTTTGGTTTCTGTGCGGGAGAAGCGGGTGCTGCCGGCAGAGCCTCCTTGCAGGGCCTTTTAGCAGATCATCCTGCAGCTCCTCACGAAAATCCCCTCGCAGATCCTCTCGTATATACTATACGACAAACAGGCGGTTTTCCCTTTATTTTTGCGTTATTTTTTCTGCATATGCCCTTTTTGCGGAGGTTTCTGCGGAAAACGCAAACTTCGTCCACAGGGNCGGTGGTGCAGGAGCTTTGCAGCCGGCACTTTTTGCGAAAGTACAGGGCAGGGAGGTGTTTTGGATTTTCCCGCGAAAGACGCATGGCAGGGAGGTGCTTTGTTTTTTTCGCGACGATAATTTTTCGCGAAAAACGCATGGCAGGGAGGTGCTTTGGATTTTTCCGCGAAAGACGCATGGTGGGGAGACGCTTCAGAGCTTTCCGCAAAAGCCCGCGGCAGGGCGCTTTTATGCCTTGTTATCCGAACGGCGCAAAATACGGATCGGATAATGTGATATCCGCACTGCCGCGGCAGAGCTCCTGCAGTTTTTCCAGCAGCGCCGTTTCCCGGCCGGAGAGCAGCACAAAGGGGATTGTCACGCGGCCGGCAAACTCGGTTTCCTCCTGCCGTGCGCCCGCCTCGGCCAAAAGGCGCTGGGCCTGCTCGTAGAGGGCGTAATCCACGCACAGCACGCCGCGCACGCAGGCCTGCACCGTCACGCGGCGCGCCGCTGCCAGCGCCGCATTTGCCGCGGCTGTATAGGCGCGCACCAGCCCGCCCGTGCCCAGCAGCGTGCCGCCGAAATAGCGCGTCGTCACGACGATGCAGTCCGTCAGGCCCGCGTGACGGATGGCCTCCAGCGTGGGCAGGCCGGAGGTCTTGGCCGGCTCGCCGTCGTCGGAATAGCGCATCCGCGCGCCCTCGCGCAGCAGATACGCATAGACATTATGGCTTGCCGTGCGGTGCTCGGCGCGCACCGCGTTCAAAAAGGCGAGCGCCTTTTCCTCGGTATCGGCAAACGAGGCATGCGCGATGAATTCGGATTTCTTTTCCTCAATGCGCGCCGTGGCCGTACCCTCGATCGTCTGATAAGCGTCCATGCGGGCCTCCTGATTCAATCGTTTCCCGCGCGTTCCCGTGGAAGCGGCGGTTTTTTGACATCCNAAAAAGCATTCCCCCCAAAAGAATTTCCCAAAGGGATCTATGGATAAAAAGGCGGGGAAGACAAGGATGCNGGTATAAAAACAAAGGGCGGTTTGCAAAAAACCGCCCTTCGCATGGTCTTGATTCGCGCGATCAATCGGTGATGTTGAAGCGCTTNTTGAAGCGATCCACACGTCCGCCGGTATCGACCAGCTTCTGCTTGCCCGTNTAGAACGGATGGCACTTGCTGCAAACNTCGACGTGGATCTCCTTCTTGGTGGAACGCGTATGGATCACGTTGCCGCAGGCACAGGTGATCGTCGCTTCCTCGTACTTCGGATGGATGCCCTCTTTCATTTGATTTCACCTCTTTCGGTTTATGACATGGGAGGCATGCTTGATACATGCGCTCATCACAACCTTCTTGTGGGAGGCTACCAGCGTGCGCCATCCTGTGCGCACGGAGCAGCCATCGGAACGATTGCTTTCAAATTATAACATTGCTTACGAAAAAATGCAAGGGATTTTCGGGATTTTTCGCCCTGAGTTTCGCCCGGTTTTCGCGTGGGAAATGAAAGCGCAGGCCGCCCCGTGCCGGATGGGGCACAGGGCGGCCGGAATGGAGAATGGTTTTACATTACAGAACAAGGAATGTGCAGGTGCCGGGGGCCAGCTCAACGGCGCCGGCCGCTTGCACCACGGGCGGCATCTCGGGCAGGGTGTGGTTTTCGCCCAGCGTCAGGGGGTTGCCGTTCAGCGTCATCACGGTGGCGCGCAGGTTGTTCCCCTCGCCGGCCAGCGTGTAGCGCTCGGCGTCCCTGGGCAGTTCCACCGTGAGCGTTTCGGTTTTGGAGTTGTTCAGCAGCAGATAGACGGCGCCCTCCTTGCCATCCTTGCGGGAGTGCGCATAGACGTGCGCGCCCTCGCGGATGGGCTCGTTCGTATCATAGGCCGTCGTGCCCATCAGGCGGTTCCACAGCAGCACCGCAAAGTAGTTGGGACGCGGATCGAACACCTCGCGCGCGAGGAAGCCGTAATCGGACGAGGCCAGCGTGTTGTGGAAAATGACGCCGTTCGTGATGGTGGAGAAGCCCGCCAGCTCGTTCAGCGTGCGGAAGACATCCAGATAGGTGGAGGCCCAGGTGTCGCCGCCGCCGCCCGCGTCGCCGGATTCGGTCACCCACATCTCTGCGCCGGGGCAGTATTTGTCGCGCAGCGGGGCATAGGTTTTGGCAAAGTTCAGCGCGGTTTCCAGATACGGCTCGCTCGCGGCTTCCTCGGCGGGCCAGTGGCCGGCGGGCATGATGCTGGCCAGACGATCGGAAAGGCCGTTATAATAGTGGTAGCTGAACACGTCCAGCGGCTCGGTGGTGCCCTCCAGCAGGTCGGCGCAGCTGCAGGTGTTGCGTGCGAGCTGTTCTACGCCGCCGCTGCCGGAACCATCGTCCCTGCCGAATTTGACATTGTCGCCGCCGGTGGTGCTGGGACCGACGCAAATGCACTCGGGGTAGTTTTCCCGCAGCCATGTGAAGAACAGGTCCTGGTCGCGGCGGTAATGCGCAGGGGTGTAGCCCTCGGGGAAGCCGGTGTCCTCCATCATGTTCGGCTCGTTGGCAAACTCGGCCGCGTTGATGGGAACGCCGTACTCCTTGCTCAAAGAGAACAGCTTTTCCGCTTCGGCGGGATGCCAGGGCTCCTCGGCGGAGTGCAGGCCCGGGCAATTCGCAACCGAGACAATCAGCTTCGCGCCGATGGCCTTTACAAAGTCCAGAACGCCGATCCACTGCTCTTTTGTCAGAACATTCAGATAGCCCTCGGGTACCTTGCCGCCGGTGGCGCCGTCAAAATCATAATACGTTTTGGTAGCCCATGTACCGGAAACGCGCACCCACGCCGGGCCAAGCGCCCGCGCCAGATCGCGCAGCTTTTCGTTGTACAGGTCGATGGGCTTGTAAACCTGCATCAAATCCTTGTACATCGCGGCGATGCCCTCGCTCGAGGGCTCCACATGGAACTCCTCCGTTCCGGCGATCTGCTCCGGGGTATACGCCTTCCAGAACGTGCCGCCCGTTACCTCGGCAAATTCCACATTGTAAGACATCAGCAGGGGGTTCATCTCGCGCAGCGGCTTCAAAGCCTCGGGCGCCAGTTTGATGCGTTCAGCCATTCCTTTTCCTCCTTTTGTTTGTGCAAAGCAAATTTCGTGCATTTTGCACAGAATTTGCTTTGCTTTATAAATATTATAGCACACATCGTGGGACAGTTCAATCCAAATGGGACAGTTTGAACCAAATATTTCCCATCTTCCCATAAAATGGGGAAGATGGGAGAGAAATACGGGAGAAAGACATAGGAGAGGAATTCAGGACGACGGAAAAGCATCACCGCGCAAATCCCATCGGGAGCGGGCGCTCCGTTTTTTGCAGGCCCTCCGGCAGAGAGAAATCCGCTTTTTCCAGCACCAGATCTTGTGCGGGCGCTTCCTTTTGCACCGGCTCCTGCGCGGGAACTTCTTTCTGCACAAGCGCCTGGGCGGGCGCTTCCTCTTGTGCGTACACACGTACGGAATAGTTCAGGATCGCGTCCTCCACAAGGTTTCTGCAAAACCGCCCGTTCCCCGCATCGGAACCGTTTACCGCCGTTTCGCAGATGGAGCCGATCTGCGCTCTTGCATCCGGCCGGATGGAAAAGCCCCGTCTCTTTGCCTCTAACTCGACGATCTGTACCATCTCATCGACAGAATAGTCGTCGAAATGGATCTGAAACGGAACGCGCGAGCGCAGGCCGGGGTTCCGCCCAAAGAAATCCTTCATTTTATCGGGGTAGCCGGCAAAGATGACGATGGTATCCTCGCGGTTATTCTCCATTTCCTGCACGATGGTGTTGATGGCCTCGTCGCCGAATCCGTTCTCATAGTGATCCACAAGGGAGTAGGCCTCGTCGATGAAGAGAACCTTGCCCTTTGCCCGCTCNAATACGGATTTTACCTGGTCGGCGGTGTGCCCCACATAGCGCCCCACAAGGTCCGCGCGGCCCACCTCTACCAGACCGTTGCCCGGCAAAAGCCCGATCTCGTGGAACGCGCCCGCCAGGATGCGCGCCACCGTGGTTTTCGCCGTGCCGGGGTTTCCGGTGAATTCCATGTTGAGTGCGATGGGCAGCGTTGCCTTGTTCTGCGCCGCCATGTCGCGCTTCAATTTTGCAAATGCGGAGATTCTTTTCACCTGCGCCTTTACCTGCTGCAGGCCGACCAGTTCATCCAGCGTCTCCCGGCAGCCGGACGCTGTCTGCAAAGCGGGCGCGGTCTGCGTCTCCCATTCTGCCAGCTTTGTCCGGATCTCCTCCGTGCATTTTCTGCCAAGGTTTCGCACGTGGGCAAAATCGTCATCCGTCATGGTGCGCAGCTGCCCCACCGTGTTGATACCGGCCCTTTTCAGACAGTTGAAGGCGCGGACGCTCAAATCGAGTTCCTCGATCGAGATGTTGTCGCCGGACGCTGCCGGTGAACAGGCGTCCGCGGTTTTCTGACCGGCTTGCTCGGCCATCAGAACATCCAGCAGCCCCGACATCACGCGCGTCAGATGCTTTGGCCCGATCCGGTCGATCCCGACGCACGCCTTTTCCAATACGTTGATCGGTGTTGCCGAAAGATCCGGAAACGCCAGCGAGATCATGGTCTGCATCCGCAGCGTGATCTCGCTTGGCAGACTGATTAAGACAATGCCGCACGCGGCATCCGGTTCGGATTTTGCCAGGATGCGGATGATGGCCTTTGATTTTTTGAGCTCTTTCCAAAGGTCCTGAAGGGGATCAAACGAGGCCGCTTCAGCCGGAGCGCCGTTATCATATTCGTCGTATTCGTCCTCCTCCTGTGTACGGACTGCCTTGGGCGCCAGAGCCGTGACCCAAAGCGCATAGACCCAGCGGCATCCCTCCCGCAGATCCCCCAGGGGCGCCTGCGGCGCATCCCCGGCCGACGCGCACTGGCTGAAGATCCAGCCGTAGTCCTCCGGCGAGGCCTTTGCATTTGCGCTTGAAAACGCGGTGATGCGATGCGGCCCGTTTTCTTCGGTGCGGATCTGCCATCCAAGAAACTCCTGCGTCCGAAGCAATGCCGCTGCCTGCAGAAATCTTTTGCACGCCTGCGCGGTGTTTTTCCTGCGTTCATGGGAGTGAACGCATGCCTGAATGGATAAGGATGATTCCGCGGATACCTTGCTGCCGATCCATTTTGTCATATCGTTTGCCATAAGCTGTGCCTCACTTTCTGCAAAACAACAATGCCGTTTCGTAAACCAGGGAACCTCGGAATAAATCGCTGGGCGCATCCCGGCGGCATATTTTTCGCCTGTCTTTGCCCCAAAATTTTGAAATACACCAGGTATTCCTGCGATTTTGGGGCGTCGACAGGCACTGCGCCCGCACTGCGTCCGCAGACGCGTTTCGGAGCGCAACCGAGCGCAGCGAGGCTCTTGGCGCGGAGATGGCGCGTCCATAGGCCAACCGCCGCAAAGCGGCGGCTCTTGGGCCGGAAAAANTTCTGCTCGCTGATCTGCCCCATCGATTGAATCAGAAGTTCCCCAACAAAAATTTGCGGTTCCATTTTCCGATCCCCGCAAACGCCTCCGGCGGTTTCCTTGGCACGCTCGCCGCCATCATGCTGGCGGGTCCTGGCATACTTCCCCGGAAGGGGTCGCCGGCGGGGCTTGCGGATTCAATTGTCAAGGTACTGGCCGGGTCGATCCGGCAGGGAAGGTCTGCCGGGTCGATTTGACCGGAACGGTCTGTCCAGGGCGGTCTGTTCAGATGATCTGTCCAGGCGCATCTGTCCGGGACGGCCGCATTTCGCAGCATCCAGTGTACCGCATTGACCGTTTGTCTTCCGTAGTTTTTACGGAAGCGCTGCCGGCGGTTTGCCGGCCGGAAGCTGCGATATATTTCCCGATGGGGGGCGGCGGCGCTGTTGCCGCTGCGCATTTTGGCCGCTGCGCTGCTGTTTGTTTTTGCGGCAAGGTGCGGGCAGTTCTTTTCAGGCACAGCAAAAAGCCGGTGGCCTGACAGAAGAGCGTATGGGGTACACTACCCCCCTGCGGGATAGTTCATACGATCTTCNGTCAGGCCACCGGCCACACTTTTTGTGAAATTGTACACTACATTATACGGACAGCTGGCCTAAAAGTCAACAGGAATTTCAAAAATTGAAAAAAATTTTTATTTTTTTGCGCACTTTTTCGTGCGCATTGTCCGATGCGGTTCCGGATTGCCCATGGACGGGAACCCAATTGCGGGAAATGGCTTGGCGGAAATGGGCTGGTATTATTGAAGGATAAATCCCGCAGCAATGCGAAACCGAATGGGGGTGAAACTTTCAGGATGTTTTTGGAATGTTGGTTTGGATCTTNTCGGGATGCCGGGCTGCNAAGATTTGAGTTGTCACGGCTCCTCTTTCGGTAAAAAGTCCTCGCGCATCGGGTTGAAAATATCAAGCAGAATGCCCGCTTCCAGACAGGTGCAGCCATGCATGACGCCGTCTGTTTTCAGCATGGTATCTCCCGGCCCGACCTCATGGGTCTCGCCGTCGATGGTGAAGGCAAAGCGGCCGCTGACAACATAGGTGATCTGCGTGTGGGGATGGCTGTGCAGCGCCCCCACCGCGCCTTNTTCGAAGTGGTTTTCCACGCACATCAGCTGGCCGCTATACGCCAGCACCCGGCGCACAACGCCCTCGCCGGCAGGCTGCGGCAGCGCATCCCCGTGAAATACCCATCGCTGGTCCTGTTTTGTGAACATTGGTATCCCTCCTGAAATTGGTTCTGNTTTATTTCCGTCTTGATCCGTGCGGCTTTGCCGGACAGCGCCGGGGATCGGGGAAATCAAGCGGCGATCGGTTCTTTTTATCATCATACCACAGATCGGCGTGGATAGAAAGAACAAATTCGGTACGNTTTTCCGGGTTTTTCGGATTTTCCCCAAGTTTTCCCTGTGACCGTGCAAAGCAGGAATACGCCGCTTTCGGGAAACTGATATGATGATATCTGTGGGCGGATCGGCGGGCGGATCGATAAGAAAGAGGGAGATGCCTCTTTTCGAGGGAGAGCCGCTGCCATAAAGATCCGCGGCCACGCACCTGAAATAACGGAGGGATCATCGGAATGGAACTTACATCGAAATCGTTGGCAGCTTTTTTGGATCAACTTGCGCTGCAGGANCGCAGCACCGGCACCATCCAGAAGTACGCGCGCGANCTGCAAAAGCTGCGCGCCTTCGCCGGAGAGCAGATCGAGGAGAAAGCGACGCTCATTGCCTTTAAAGAGCATCTTTTGCAGCAGGGCTATGCCGCAGTTACCGTCAATTCGATGCTGGCGGCGGTGAACCAGTATCTGAAATACATGGGCCGCCATGAATGGCAGCTGCGTTTTTTGAAGATCCAGCGACAGATGTTCCGCAGCAGGGAAAAGGAGCTGGCCGGAAGCGAGTACCAGCGCCTTGTGGAGCAGGCCCGGAAAAGCGGCAACGAGCGGCTGTTTTTGCTGCTGCAGACAATCGGATCCACCGGCATCCGCGTTTCCGAGCTGCGCGGCATCACGGTGGAGGCTGTGCGCAAAGGCCAGGCACAGATCCGGCTCAAGGGAAAAACAAGGGTCATTCTGCTGCCGCGGGAGCTTTGCCGGCAGCTGNTCGCCTACTGCAAAAAGAAGCACATCCGCAGCGGGCCGGTTTTTATTACGCGTACCGGCCGGCCGCTCGACCGTTCCAATATCTGGCGGATGCTCAAAAAATTAGCCCTGGCCGCGAAGGTCAGGGCGAAAAAGGTGTTCCCGCACAATCTGCGGCACCTGTTTGCAGTTACTTATTATAAAAGGTACAAGGATGTGGTGCGCCTTGCCGATATTCTGGGGCACAGCAGCATCGAGACCACCCGCATCTATACCGCCCGCAGTATCCATGAGCAGAAGCGCCGGATCGAGACGCTGGGGTTGATCGTTTGAACTTCCCGGCGGAAAGCCGGGGCAGGGGGTGGATACGAAATACATATTTTGTGACAAATGAAAGCGAAACATGCCGCTTGATAATATTCATCAGTATACATGATTCCCGTGTTCTTGTCAATCAGTATACATGATTCGCATATTTTTGTCAAACAGAGAGCCGATCAGGGCAGATGAAATATACCCACCCGGACATTTTTTCGGATGAGTGTATTTTGTGTGCCTTTTTTCTTCCCGGAAAGAGGAATCAGCTGGATCACTGCGGTTCAGCGCAGAAGTCCAATCCCTTCCTCAACAACAAAATATGTATTTTGTGACATTCGCCCCCCAAACATCCGATCGATAGGTACAAGCGGCCGCGGAAACAGGGGGGCTGCGCCGCAAAAGTCTGAATTTCGCGGAGTTGCGATCCCATCGCCGTGTTTCTGTTGTCCCGGCGAAAAATACGGCAGCATGCAAAAGAGGTGAGCAGAAATGCCGGTAGAACTATTCGCGCACAACCAAAAAGCGTACCGGGCGGCAGATGTCCTGCTCGCCCGCACCGGAAAGGCTGCCGTCATCCACCCCACAGGCACCGGCAAAAGCTATATCGCCTTTAAGCTTATCGAGGCTCACCCCGAGGCCGCTATCCTCTGGGTTTCCCCCAGCGAGTACATTTTCCATACCCAATGCGAAAGCCTGCGGCGCGGCTGTCCGTCATTTTCGCTTGATCATGTCCGCTTTTTCACCTATGCCAAGCTGTCGGTGATGGCCGGGGAAGAAATCGCGCTGCTAAACGCTGACTTCATCATTTTGGACGAATTCCACCGCTGCGGCGCGCGGGAGTGGGGCCGTGCAGTGGAACAGCTGCTGCAGACGCACCCGCAGGCAAAGCTGCTGGGGCTTTCGGCGACCAACATTCGATACCTGGATAACAACCGTGATATGGCCGAAGAGCTGTTCGGCGGCCATGTTGCCAGCGAAATGACCTTGGGCGAGGCAATCGTCCGGGGGATTTTGCCTGCACCGGA